>JALYHV010000230.1 GCA_030776205.1 Myxococcota bacterium
ATCTTGCGGCACGCCGTCCTGGCGAGCTTCGCTGCAAGACTAGGAGTCTGGTGTTGGAAGATCCGCCATCCTACTTAGGACACGGCCCATAGAGGTTTCTGGGTATGAATACATATCAAGTTCACATCCGCACTTCCGGGATATGCCGTCGTGCGGCGAAACCAAGAAACAACGAACGAGCACGGACGTCGGCTGGCGCCCCGGTTGTCGGCCCGCTTTCGGGCTCGCCCGGCCAACACCACGAACTCCGGCTGACGAACCTCAGCCTCGGTCACGCAGGTTGAACATCTCCATGTCCGTCCCCGACTCTGAGATCTGGGCCGTCACGTCATATTACAATCCCACGAACTCCAAGCGACGGCTCGACAATTTCCGCGCATTTCGAGAGTCCTTGAACCTTCCGTTGGCGGCCGTCGACTGGTCGTGGGCGAAGGGTCCAGGGCATCAATTGCATATGGGAGACGCGGAAATACTAATACACGTCAGCAGTACGGACTTGATGTGGCAAAAGGAACGCCTCCTCAATCTCGCGATACGCGCGCTGCCTGCGTCCTGCAAATATGTTTGCTGGCTTGATTGTGACGTCATCTTTCTGAATCCCAGGTGGTCCGAAGATGTCGTTTTAGAACTCTCCAGGTCTCAGTTGCTGCAGCCCTACGACACATTGATAAATCTGGACGCGAACTTTCAGCCTGTCCAAGCTGGGTTGCCCGGCGGTGGCACGCGGTTTCCGATCGGCGACAGATCACGATGGGCACACTACCCCGAGGACTTCCTACAGCACAATTTCACGAAGGTTCAGGTCGCGTCCGGCTACGCTTGGGCGGCGCATGCGCCCCTCCTCAAGAAGCACGGGTTGTACGACGCTTGCATCATGGGCAGCGGAGACCGGGCTATCTTCTACGCCGCCATAGGTCGCTTCGACGATGCCGCGGCCTATCTGAGAATGGGATCGCGATGGCGGGACCACTATCTGAATTGGGCAGTCCCCTTCTTTCAAGATGTCGCGGGCCGGACCAGCTGGGTCAAAGGCGAGATGCGAAACCTATGGCACGGGGACATTCTTCTGCGGCGCTATGAGCAACGGCATCGCCAGTTCGAATGCTTCGGATTCGATCCCCACACGGACATCGTCGAGGGCGGTGAGGGGACTTGGATCTGGGCGACGGCGAAGCCCGACATGCACGTCAGTGTCGAAGACTACTTCTTCTCGAGGAAGGAAGACTTGGAACCTGCGGGCACACACCCCGGCCACCTCGACGACCGTGGATGATCACCGTCGGAGTCGCCGTCACGTGCTTCAACCACGCCGCCTACACACGGCAAGGGCTCGAGACGCTCATCGCGCACACGCAGTGCGATGGCGAGTTTGAGTTCAAATTTCTGCTCCTCGACGATTGCTCGACCGACGACACCCCGGCGATCGCCCAAGAGGAGCGGTTCGGTTCCGTCGGGTACTGGCGATCGGCGCGGAATGCCGGTGTGACATACCTTTGGAACAGGGCGTATCAGCTGTCCCCGGGCGTCGACTATCTTCTTATATCCAACAACGACGTCATCTTCACGCCCAGTTGGTGTCAGATTCTACTCCGGGAGATGCGCCTCAACGGCGCCAGGATGGCCGGGCCCGTCACGAACGGCCCCGGGCACGTGCCCGAGCAGGATGTGAGAAACCTGATCCCAGGCTACGAGCCCTCTGACGACCTGCTGGCCATCCGGTCCGTCGCGGAATGCTTGCAGGGTCGGGCGTCGTACACGGTGGACCGCATCAACGGGTTCTGCATGGCGTTCGATCGCTCGCTGCTCGCCGAGGCGGACTCGCAAGGCGCCGGCACGCCGTTCGATCCAGGCTACCGCGATTTCGGCAATGAGGATGAGTTTCAGCGACGGCTGAAGCCTCGGCCGCTGGTTGTCCCCAGCTGCTTCGTCTTCCACTATAAGCGCGTTAGTACAGCCGGGAGACCGCGGCCGTTTCACCAGTATCGCGGACGCCTCTAGTATGCTGAAAGCCGGGGCGAAATGATCGTCGTTGTCGTCGGCATGCACCGTTCGGGCACGTCTCTGGTTGGGGGCTTACTCCACAAAAGCGGAATCTCTATGGGGATCGCGTTTCGGAAGGCGCTGCCGGAGAACCCGCGCGGGTTCTTCGAGGACGAGGACTTCCGGATTCTGAATGACGAGATCCTCGAGCACAGCAACCACCGCGTGAAGGCCTGGAGCCTCAATTTTGAGCGGCTCGCCTTTCGAGGTGACCACGTCGAGGCCGCGACGGCCCTTGTTGTACGCCGTCAAGCCAGCCTTGCGAGATGGGGTTGGAAGGATCCGAGAACCTGCCTGACGCTCGGATTCTGGTTGGAGATCCTCACTCGCGCCAGCCTTCTCGCGGACCTTCGGCTTGTTTTGGTTGATCGCGATGAAGCTGCGGTCGCAGAGAGCCTTGTGCGTCGAGGCAATGTCCCAGACCGCAAAAGCGGCATCGAATGGGCGCGGATGTATCGTCGTTCACTGGAAGCGGCGATGCACGCTGCACCTCCCGTTTTGAGGACCGCGAGGATCTCCTACGAGGGGCTCTTGTACGGACGGGACGTCGATGTGCTGGAGCGCTTCTGCGACGCCCCACTTGATCGGAGCTTCGTTGATCTGAGACTCGATCATTGCGACCGACATCCTTTGACGTAGGAAGGCCGCGCCGAAACGAAATCACGAGTCTACCCGCTGCGCCCCGGAGTTGCGACCTCGGGCTGGTCGTGACGCCGCGGGCGACACCCTACCGACGTCGCTATGGACTTCGCTTAGGTCCGACCCAAGAGGCGCCCCAAAAGAGTCTTCAATCTCTCGTCTTCGATCAGGTCGCCGGCCCGAACCTTTGCCGCGCACTGTTCAGTAGTGAGGCATAGCCCCATGAAGTGCTGACGAAAACTCCCCGTAAGCCAATGCCGCTCGTAGATCTCGAGCCAAGTCCGACCGGTTGACGGCAGGCGATCCTTGTTCCGCAGCAACGCCTGGGCGCCCTCGGAGATCTTTCTCTCGTACTGCTCGCACGTTCGAATTGGAAAATGAAGGATGTGGATCCCATCGGTCGATTCCGCCTCGCACCGCTTACCCTTGACGCTGACATGGTGATTTCCGTCGGCGACCTCGATGTCCGGCATCCCGCGGTGACAGACTTTGCCAGGTAGCGGCTTCCCTTGAGCGTTAAGGGATACGCGGTCGCGAAACGTCATCGTCGCGAAAAACGGCGAACAGGGCGCGTTGTCGGGCCGATGGACCGGAGTGAAGTTGCTCCGCGCGACCCGCACGACGCACGTGTCCGCACCGATGCGCTCAAATTCATCCTTGAGTGTTCCGGAACTCGGCCACCAAAACTCGTCTGCATCAGAGTGAATAACCCAGTCGGCACCCAGATCCTGATAGGCTATCCTCGCCATTCTCGTGACCCAGGACGACTGCATGTGCGTCAGCTCAGGCTCGCAGAGAAGGATCACACTTCCGCGTCTCTGATAGTCTTGCAGGACCTCCCGGGTCCCGTCGTCCGACGCATTGTCCGTTGCGATGATGGTATCGACACCCATGGACAGGTGAAATTCGACCATTTCGCGCACGATGTCGATCTCGTTGCGGCACAGGAGGGTCATGACTACGCGCATGGCGCCCCGCGGTCGAATAGAGGCCGGCTCAGCAGCCAGAGCGGTCGAAATAGCACGGCGTTGAGCGTCTGCGTGCGTTCCGCGTCCGACAGGAACAATGGCGTCGTTCAAGCCGGTCGAGCGTTCCCGTCACCGCGAGAGGTCCATCAGAGCTTCAAAGATCCGCCAGGTGTCCTTGTCCGGAGCCAGATCTGCGCGGCTTCGATTGAGCGACACATCCGGCGCGGAGCGGTCCAGTTCACAACCGACAAAGGCCTCGAGCCGGCTGAGCGCGTGGTTTTCGAAGAGCTCGTCATAGAACACGAAGTGCCACTTTCCAGTCTTTCGGTGCCGCTGAAGGATATGGCTGTACGTCAGACGCCAGAGCTCGAAGGACTGATCAACGCTGATTGAAAAATCTTTGAGGTACGGCGCGGTTCTGCATTCCTCCAGAATGCTTGAAACGACGATCGATGGGTGGCGGAACACACAGACGAACCTCTGATCTCGATCGTCCCTTTTCCAATTTTCAATAGTGTAGCAGAACCTGGGATCCTTAAGGCAGAAGGGTCGGTTTTTGGTGATCTCGGCGATCCTGGCCTTGTCCGGCCTCGAAGCGACAACCCGTCTGTCGAGAGGGATACGCGCCAGCCACCGTTGACCATCGCGCAGCGCAAGGGAGCCGGTCGGCGGGGGCGCTTCGTTGTCGATCGCGGCCTCGTGCCGGCGCAAGATGGACTCATTTACCTGATTGACGGAGGCGTCTTCGAAGAACCCGCGAGGATTGCTGCTCCGGGGGCGGTAAGATTGCTCGCCCGTCCAGTACTCCTTAGTCTTGAAGAGACTAGTCACGAGACTGGTCCCGCTGCGACCGCATCCCATGACGAAAACATCGGGCCGCGCGTCTGGCGGGGCCGCGCTGGGAGGTCCCGTCCACTCTCGGCTCTGTCCGCACGCGTTCGCGCCAGGGAGTGGGCGATGTCCTTCCGCTTGCCAGAGCCGGAATGACCGCTCGTAGTCGGGCCGCGGCTCCACCCTTGGTGGCGCGGGATAGCCGGTCTGTTCGTAAAGCCCCCGCCGCTTGCATCGATAGTTGACGGTGGGCGCGGACGCGAAAGCCACTCGGATACCCGCTTCATGGACGTGCCGGAGCAGCACCCTGTCGCCGATGAGGTGGGCGTACGGCCGCATCCGGCCCCACGCCCACAAGACGTCGAACGCGTCGCTGAAAAACATCATGCAGCTCGTATCTACGAAGCGCGCAACGTCGGTGTTCGGGCACGGTCCCATTACTGAACCATCCGGCCGGCACAAAAGCCGGCCGCTGGCCAGGAACGATGCCCCTGTCAACTCCCGCAGGGCCAGCAGGTTGCTGACATGGTTGTGCGCGTACCAGTTGTCGGCATCAAGAAACGCGATGGCGTCGACGCCCATTTCGATGGCGTGCACGCAACCCATCAACCTCGGCGTCGAGCCGAGGTTGTTGTGGTTTCTGGGCAGCACGACGTGGTCGACATCCCAGCCGTCAATCTCGGTTCGAGGATTGCCATCGGCGACCATGACATGCAGGCACCGATGCGATTGCCGCGACACGCTCTCGTGGTTCTGGAGTAGGACGTCGGGCGCTTCGTCGAAGTACGGCGTGACGACCGCGACCTTCGGTTTCGGGGCCGATGATCCGATCGGCACTGGTGTTGCGATTGGCATTGCGCCGAGAGTCCCCACGAGCAACCCGGTTGCCGGCCACGCTGCCGACTCCGCATTCGACATAGAGCGGATCCAGCCACAAGGGCGCCGGCCGCGCCCGCCCGGATCACCGTCGACCGGCCCGGTGACCGTGAACTTCCAGAGTCCCCGCTATTTGTCCCGCTTACCGTACAGCCATCTACTACGCAACACCCGATGTTTGTGCTTCAGCGGCGTTGCCGCAAATGGGCACGTCCAGCCTATCTGCTTGCGCAACGTAGCGCCGTTACCTCACGTCGCGGTATACTCCTAACGTGACCGCGTTGACTCTTACTGAAGATGATGTCGTTGACGCGTTCGCCGCCTATTTGGAAGACGAAGAGTGGTCTATCGAGCAGGCGTTACGCACGTCTAGCACCGCCAGAAATGCGCGCATGATTATGGCGCGGTGCGGGTTTCCGTCGCGTAGCGGCGTCAGTCGAGCGTGAGCCGTGCTCCGACCCTCCTTCGCAAACCGTGTTAGTCGGTCACTGCACAACGGGAAAGCGCGTTATCGCGTCCCCGTCCTGCGAGTCATGGACGGCTTTTACGTCGTCTCGTCCTCACCGGTACCGACGTAGAACACGCGGTCAACGTTGTCGAGGGACTTCGCGTCAAGCCTCCGCCCGTCGCGGGTCAATTAGTCCTCCGGCGTATCACATTCGTATCACAAACGTGTCGGAATCGGACGGTTTTGGACGGGACGGCTCGAGACGGCCGCACGCGCACAACCCAGTAACGGTAAGACAAGACGGATGACCTGGGACTAGCCGGAGGGCTAGCCTCAGGTTTCGAATCCCGTTGGGGCTACATTTCAGTGCACGAAAACCGCGTAACCACGCGGTTTTTCTGCTTTCGGCCAGCGGAAATGGTCACCGATTGGTCACATGCGGCCGAAACCTAGCGGCTTCGTCAATTCTTCCGGGGCCCAGAATGGAGCGCGAGCACCATAGACGACGCACTATTTACCGTCCAGCAGCTGGCGTTCGCCCACGATGCCGAACCGCGCTTTCGGAAACGACTTCCGGAGGTGGTCCGCGCCGAGCCCGCGCGGATCACTCGGAGCGGCAGCGCCTCGGTGACCGCGGTCGACGGGTCGCGCACGTCGATCCCCTGCACGACCGTCGTCATCGACTGAAAATCCGCGGGCGGCGCGAGGACGATTAGCGCGTTCGCGCGGGCGTCCTCGCGGATCGACGCTTGCGGGAAGAGCGGCCGCACGATCGCGGCCGCGCGCTTCGCGGTGGCCACCGCGAGCGGGATCACGACCGGCGCCGTTCCGCCGGGCGCGACGGCGCAAAATAGGAACAGCCTACGCGCGAGGAACAAGACGACACACCCCATGGAACACGCGGAGAGGCCACCGGGGAAGCAGCGGCTTCTTCCCGCTGTGACTGCCTCCTCGTCAGCGCAACGGCTTTCCGTTTGCGTCATGGCAGTCGATGATTTTGGATTCGGAGAAACAAAGAAGCACGGAAGCCACGTCCTGATCGCGCATCGAGGGAGTGCGCACATAGGCGTCGTCGATCTTGGAAACATACTCTTCAAGAGGTTTTGTAAATACGGGGGGCGCAATTGGGCGCGGTCGCGCCGCTAGCGCAACAGCACCGCCCGAGATCTCTTTTCTTTCGTACGCCCGGTTCAACGCGGCAATCAGCTCGCGCCGAGCGGCGATGTCCGAGAAAGCCCATCCCGCGTGCAAGGCTTGGATGGCAATCCCGGTTGCGATCAAGCGATCCCCTGCCGAAGCTCGCTGCCACCATTGATATGCCATCGTCGGGGCTCGGTCCGACGGCAATACGCGCGCGGCGTCCCTACCGTACGCCGTCGGTGATGACGCGGTCTCCAGTATCACAGCGACGATCGCAAGTAGCCATTTCATCGGACGTCTCCTCACTAGGATTTGCCGAGATCCGGAAACCATATGTGTCCCTGCTCCCAGAAGGACCCCCCCATCCCCTGCGGGTGATACTCCAAAGTCTTTTTGCTGAAAGGTGTTCTGAACTTATCCGACCCTTGCAAACGGTATACGCCCCCATAACCCGTGTCTGTGCCGTAACGGGTTATTGTCACGATAGTTGTCGATGACGAGTTAACCGTGATTTCTGCGTTGAGGTGTGCTCTTGGGTCCGTAACCGAGACACGTTCGCTGCCTTTGCCCGCGGACGTCACCGTGGTTTGGTATCCGCCGCCAAAATCAGCAGTTGCCAGGTGATGCGCGACGATGTCCGCCACCTCTCCGGGCTTAAAAGACCCGGTGCCGGTTTGCGGCGACGTCTCGTACGTATATGCAATGACGATGGCGTTGTTTATGTCCCTAGCCATGCCCGCCGGGCTGTTGTATTGGCCGGCACCGTATGCACGGCTCGCGACATCATAGCTCGGCTGGGCGCCGCCCCCGTGCGCCATTATGCCCGCCCCGTCTTCCCCGGCCATCACCATCACATTGATTGAGAACCCGGTTGGATCGCTATAGGCGTATGGATTGTTGTTGTCCCACATGAATGATTTCTGGGACATGGGGTCGTGGACGACGCCCGCGAACGCGTCGGGACTTGTCCATTGACCGGTGCTCGCCTCGACCGCGCGCTTGCCCTGAATCGTCAAGCCGAAGAACTGAAAACCTTCTTGACGCGCGTACTCCATGTTCGGGGCGCCCGCACACCCGGCGGGGGTCGTGGTCGTGCCCCTCCGGCACAGCGCGTCATTCGTAGATCCATAGAAGATGTACGGGACCGAGCCGATCTCTTGGGTCTGGAAGTTCTTGTAGACGGTCGACCCGATCGAAACGCCGCCGTAGAACGTGCCGTTGTGCTGGCTCACGTAGTCCCCGGTGATCCCGCGGTCCACCGCAACCAGGCCGCCGGAGGGCGTGTAGTTTGCAAGCGTTTCGATCTTCGCCGTCATGAGCGCTCCGTTCGAATCGCTGATGAACAGTATCCGATCGCCGTCGTAGTGCACGCCGTACGTCTGGTTGTTGTACGTCACCGAGTAGGCGCGGCCGGTCGGCGACCAGCGGAGCGACTCCGTGAGGCCCAGGTCGTCGTTGCCGATCGTGGTGTGGTGATCCTCGGCATCGTACGTATAACTCGGCGTGTCTCTGCTGTCCGCGACGGCGCCCGCGCAGTCCGGAGCCGTCGAAGTGACCGTCATCGATACCGTCCTCGAGCCGAGACGTGAGGCGGCGTCGTAGTTTTGGGTCTTCACCTGAGGCCCGCAGTCGATCGTGTGCTGGGGCGCGTCCGGGTCCGAGTTTTGGACGTATACCTCTTTGCTCCACGACGTGACGACGGCGTTGATCGGTTCGATCACCGGGTTGTGCCAGGCGCTCGACGGCTGTCCTGGGGTGGGGTACGTCAACTGCGCTTGCACGGAACCGCCGTTGGCGATGCCCGCTCGGTAGGAGGCCGACTGCTGATTCCCCAGCGTTTGCATGACGTTTTCGCCACGAATCGTGTT
>JALYHV010000231.1 GCA_030776205.1 Myxococcota bacterium
GCGGCGCCTCTTCCCGTCGGCGCGGCGAGCAGCGGGGCCGACGCATACGCGCCACCGCCTTCCGCAGGCCTCGACGCGTCGAGCGGGGGAGCTCCGGACGGACCCGCGCCGACCCTGGTTCGCGGCGACGCTTCGTCGCAAGTGCCGGACGCGACCCCTGCGCTCGACGGGAGCTCTCCGGCCCCCGACGACGCGAGGGCGTCCGATGACGCGGTCGTGCAGGCAGCGCCGGTCGATGCGGGGCCCATCCGCTCGATCCAGTCGGGCGTGACGTGGCTCGACGACAAGGGCAATCCGGTGAACGCACACGGCGGCGGCGTGGTCCGCGAAGGCGACCGATTTTACTTTTACGGGGAGTCGTTCTCGGGCGGGACGAACACCTTCAAAGCGTTTGCGATGTATTCGTCTCCTGACCTCATGAACTGGACTTTCGAAAGAAACATTTTGACGACGCAAACGAGCGGACCACTCGGCCCGAACCGCGTGGGTGAGCGCCCGCACATTCTGAAGTGCCCGGCTACGGGCGAGTACATTCTCGTCGCGCACGCGGCCGACCCGACGTACCAAGTCGACAAGGAGGTCGTCTTCGCCACCTCGCCCACGATCAATGGCCAATACATGTTCGCGGGCATCCTCGCGAACGCCGTGGGGGCGCCCATCAACCACAGCGACATCGGCGCCTACCAAGACGCCACCGCCGGCTACGTGGTGACGGAGGGGGGCGCCAGTTATAAAATGACGCCTGACTGCCACGGCTGGACGACGGTCTCGCAGGCGGCGGCGTTCAGCGGCACCGAGTCACCGACCGTCTTCGCCATTGGCTCCACGCACTATTGGCTTTGGTCGCACAAGACGGGGTGGACGAGCAACGACAACGAATACGGCGTCGCGCCGACGATGGATGGCCCGTGGGTCGGTCAGGGTCTCCTCGCGCCGGCCGGACAAACGACGTGGAATTCGCAACGCACGTTCGTGCTGCCGGTGACGGGCACGAGCGGGACGACCTATGTGTACGGCGGCGATCGCTGGAATGCGCGCGACAACTCCAAAGCGACGTATGTCTGGCAGCCCTTGGTCGTCACCAATTCTGCGCTTTCGATGCCCACGTATTATCCGTCGTGGACAATCGACGTCGCGCGCGGCGCTTGGTCGTGCTGAGACGCGCGGCGGCCTAGCCTCGTCGCCAGCGTCGCGGATGCGCCTCGCGTCGGCCTCGTGCCGTGTAACAAGTCCGCGAAGGCCGTCTGGAAGGGCACGACGGCTCGTCGCAGTCGTGAGAGCGGTTCCCCGATGAGCTCCCGAAGCAGTCGTTGTCGCCGTTTAGCGGCTCCCGCTGCCGCGCCATTCGTTCACCAGTGCCGACTAGGTCCTCCTAGGCGTCGGGTCATACGCGCGCCCCAGCCATTATTCGTGGAGACCGTGGTTCAGCTCGCTTAGAGAACGGCAGTGGGTGCCGGAGCGCGAGTGAACACCGAACAGCGGGCTGGGCGTCATCAAAGGCGCCGGCACGTTGACGCTAGGACGCGACCTCTATAAAAAGTTGCCAGGATGACAAAGTCAATGAGCCATGGCCATTCGACGTACGCGCTCGGTCCGAGCTTTAGGCCACCGATGGCGTGGCAAATAATGAACAACGCGACTCCTGCCCCCACGTCCATTTTCAAGAATTACTCGGCCGCGTCACGCCCTTTGCGCCGGCCAGGACCGCGAATGTCTCTTCTTCACGCGACCCTCGCCTTCGGTTTCCTGGCCACAGCGTGCAGTAATTCCAGCTCACCGGGCCGGTGTTTTGAATCGGGCTTTCGCTTTGCCATCGTCGTGGTGGACGCCACAACGGGCGTGCGCGTCTGCGATGCTACAGTCAAAGTTACCGACGCGGCAGACTCGTCCATTGGCGGGCCGGCAGCACATTACTACAGCCTAAATCCCACGGGCTCTTTGTCATCGGACTGTGGCTACACCGGGCTTCCAGTGCCCGGCGCTTTCGCGATTACCGTATCAAAAAGCGGCTACGCCGATCAAACCGTCCAAGGGACGCTGAAGCCTGTCATAAGAAATCATTGCGAGACGCTGCTCACGGAAGCGGGCACCAGTACGGATTCGGAAGAATTCACCATCGCTCTAGTCAGATCACCATAAAAAACGGAGGGGAGGTCTAAATCAATAACGCACTTTATTTTCGCATACCCGCTGCGTGCCTGGCGGTACTTGCCTCATGCTCGGCAAGCCCCGATTCACAAACTACCAATGACACCGTGGTCGCGCCACCCAGCGCTGGGTTGAACACGGACGCGATCACCCACAAGGGTATCCGCTTTGTGCCGATAACGACCCCGATCAGTATTGCTCCCGAGTTGCTTAAACCGATTCGCGATATGACCCTAGATGAGCTGGCCCGAGCGATCACGCCAATCATGGGTCTGAACGGTATCGTGTACAGAGCCGAGTCACCGAGCTACGATGTTGCGCGAGCCATCCGAGCCGGTAAACTGTTGGGTAATATAGGCAACGACGGCATCCTTGCGGGAAGCGCTCCCCTTGTATTGTCCGCGACGACGACGCCTTCCCGCGCTGTGCCGGGCCGACGTGCCGCGTCTAGCCGCAACGCGTCTCCCCCGTTCACCGG
>JALYHV010000232.1 GCA_030776205.1 Myxococcota bacterium
CACACGCGCCGGGAGCTGGTCGAGCCCAGCCGCGCCCGCGGCTGTCGTCCAGCTGCACTCCGAAGCTCCGCCGAGTCCGCGGTCCATTCGTCCGGCGGGGGCCGTGAGCGCCGCGTCCTCGCGCTGACCGACCCTCGCGCGCGTTTCGCGACACCTACTCGACGGGATCCGCTTTGGGCCGTTCGCCAGAAGGCGTTTCCGCCGTGGCGGCATGGCGGTCGGCGTCGAAGGTTTCCTCGAGCGCAGACATGACCGCTTGGGGATCGACCGCGTGCTCCATGGCTTCCGCCGTGACGTCTCTGCGATTTTGCACGTTGGGAAGGTCACGGCGCAGCTCCTCCATCAGGGAGATCAGCTTCGTGACCTTCTGCTCTGCGAGGAGGTTCACTTGCAGATCGAGATGCGCCCGCTGCTCTGCGTGCCGCCCCTGTCGATTTTGCGTGGTGAGCACCATTGACGTCATCAGCAGCGCGCTGAGGCCGACCAACCCTTGCAGCCAGTAGAAGGGGGGCGGGTCCGGGTTGGGCCACTGGAATGCCTGGCCCGCCGTGTTGAAGATCACCCACACGCCGGTCACTGTCAGAATCAGGTAGAGCGTGCGCGGCCGACCGAGGCTCTGGGTGAGGCGCTCGATGAGCCGCTGGTGGCGGCCGACGCGCTCGTCTTCCTTGGCTCGGAGCGCGAGGACCGTCTCCAGATTTTGGGCGACGTGCTCGGTCGTGCCCACCGGCAGGCCGGGGTCCGTTCTCGCCATGGCCATTGCGCATAGCAGATACGAGCCAAGCCTTGCCCGGCGCACACTAAGGGCTCGCGTGCGCGCTAGGTGGCGTGCCCCCTACCAAACGGGGCCGCTCCCGCGTCGCGACGCTTGCCGGGGGGAGCAGGGTTGCTATCGCTATCCCTGGCATGCCCGACTCCAACTACCCTGCCCCGTTCGGACCGCTCACGGACGAAATGCTATTCGCCACAAGAGCGGCGCGCACGGTGAGCTGCGCGGTGTGCGCGGTGTCGCGCGTCTTTCAGCCATCGCCGAATTTCGCCTGCGACCTGGCGGCGGCGCGCTGGGCGCGTTCGCCAGAGATCGGAGGGGATATCTACCGGTGCCCCGAGTGCTCCCGGTTGGGAGAGGCGCGCGCAGCGGAGTAGCGCGGGGTTACTCCTCGCCCTTTCGTTGCAGGTAGTCGTGCGAGAGGGGAAACGCCGCGAAGGCGATGCCCGCTCCATTCAGCTTGCGTGTCAGCGCTTCGGCCTGGCCGGCGGTCAACGGGTGCGAGCGAGCGCCGAGATCGAGGACCCATCCCGCCTGCGCGTCGCTATCCTGGCGGCCTGGACCGGAGGCGGGCTCCTGCGGCCGACGATGTATCGCCAGCTCTTCCCCTTCTACCCAACCTGCGAAGAAGGCAGCCGGGACCCCTGCGTCCACCGCGAGTCGCATTACTTCCACGTGTTGGTCGGGTTTCATGGATGCCATGCGAGCCTCTCCGCCGTAAACCGTCAAGCACTCGGGACCACTGGCCAGTGCTTTCGTCGGCCCGATCGCAAGAAGGCGGCAGGCACATCCGCGGACGTGGAGGCGAACCGAACCCGCGCTGCGGCGTTGGGCGGGCCCTGCCGTGCTTTACTCGCCGCCGGATGCGCTCTCTTGTCCTCTCCGTCTTCGTCCTTGCCGGGTGTGCTAGCGCGCACCATGTTCGTGGGCCGGGCGGAAGCACCGACTGGTTAAGTATCTCCTGCCAACACGATATCGCGAGGTGTTTGGAGCGCGCCGGCAGTGAATGCCCCAATGGGTACGACGTTGGCAACATGAGCAGCCAGGAAGGTAGCGCGTTGATCCGGGACGGAACGAGCGGGTACGAGGTACCGACCTTCCGGGCGCACATGCTGGTTCGCTGCCACCGCGCGCCGTGAGTGTGCCTCCTTCACCCGAACGCTCGCGGTTCAGGCCCTTGGGCGGAAGGAAAACCCCTTCAATGGCAGATACTCGCCGGCACGGTAACCCGTACGACTTGGCGAGCTTCGGGTAGTCGGCCATCACTGCATTGCTGGTGAACGTGTCCCGTCTTGGTGAAGAGCGCTCCCGCACCGTTGAGGCTCGGGTAACGCCTCGGCTCCCAGATGAACGAGCCGTATCCCATCCCGTTCGCAAAACCCTGCATGACTCCGTTGATCAGGGCGCCGCCGGGCGCATCCGGCGCGACATTCGTGTATTCGCAGCTCATGACGGGCTTCTTGTACTTCGTGATCACGTATTGAAATTGCTGCTGCCAGTCCATGCCGTTGGCTGTCGTCCCGTAGGTCGAACCGCAAATGCCGTCCTCGTCGGCGTCATGCCGACGAGCAACGAACGGTGACCTGAACGGGAAAAGACCCGCGGATAGCGAGGCGTCCGTCTGGTTGTTCGACACATCGGTCGACGCGTCGCTCGCGGCGAGCGCCGCCGCTTCGATCGTATCCGGAACGGCCAGGTCGGGTATCGTTCTCGCGACACCGCTGTCCACGGCGGTCGGGTCGCCACTTGCCGACCCACGCCGACGGCGAATGGGTCACCGCATATCCGTCGATGGCCATCGTGACCTTCGGGTCGGCGACCGGTGAACCGGCGGTTGAGCCGCATCCGCAGGCGACGACAAGCCGCGACGAACCAGCGGATCCAAAAGGCACGTACCGTGAGGGTGACGGCGCGCCGACCTCCATGCACGAGAAAGGGTCCCAGGGAACGAGACTAGTCGCCCCCGTTACACGAGCGTGGATATCTTTGATTGGGAGTGGCGCCGCCATAGGCGAATGGCGTCGCTTGGTGCAATCGGCAAGCACCTCGGCGCCCAGTGATACGGCCAACCTTAGCCACGTCGTAGACGCAGCCGCATCGTCTGCGAGACACCGCCGACGCGGTTCGTGGCCTCAGCAACCGGCTCGAAGCCGAAACGCAGATAGAGGCGGCGCGCCGGGTTGTCCGCGCGGACGCTTAGCGACACGCCCCGATAGCTTTCGCGCACGCGCGCGAGAAGGGCGGTCAACATCGCGGTGCCCACGCCCGCATTCACGGCTTCCGGACGGACCGCGATGGCAAGCTCCGGCGTGTCGTCGTCCACCCACCCGTAACCGCGCTCGCCTCCCGTCAGTAGCCGCACCCATGCCGCACCCACCGGCGTCTCGCCGCGACCGGCGACCGTGCCGAGATCACTCGGCCGGCCGAAACCCACGACGTACCGGGCGAGCGCGGGGTTCGCGAGGAGGTGCGCGGGAACAAGGCCGGGCTCGAGGTCGGCGTGGGCGGCGTAGAACAGCATCGTGAGGAGGAAGGCCTCGTCTTCGGCACGCGCGGGGCGGAGCCATAGGTAGAACGCCTTCTCGTAGACGAGGAACGTGCGCCCCGTGAGCGCCGTGATTTCGGCGTCGCGCGAGGGGGCGCGCGCGAAGCCCGACGCTGCGTACAGCCGCTGAGCGGCTCGCATAGCCGGTTGCGTCCAGAGGACGACGCGCGAGCAGCCGGCGCGGCGTGCCTCCGCTTCGGCGGCCTCGACGAGGCGCCTCCCTACTCCGCCGGCCCGATGGTGCGCATCTACGGCAAGGAGGTGCATCTCCGCTTCATCGACGCGGGCGATACGTCGAGCGGGCGAAGAGGGCGGAACCACGATGACGATCCCGACGGGCTCGCACTCGCCTTCGACCCACGCGCAAAGGAGCTCGCCGCGCGCGCGGACCGCGGCGGCCCCGAACTGCTTTGCCGCGATCTCGGGTGGCGTGAACCCCTCTTCGACATAGACGCGTCGGAGAATGCCCTCGACCGCCTCGTCCGCGACCGGCCGCTCTCTTGTCGAGACGACTTGGACGATCATAAACGCTCAGGTTAGCGCGTCTATTCCGACGGTGGATTCGGATGCCAATAGGACATTGGGGCGTCCGTCGTGGCACGATCGCCGGGGGCCACATGAGTGCCCGGTCGCAATTGGACGTACGCGTAGTCAGGGGAGCCGAGGACGACGGTGGTCACGATTCCGTCCCCAACCTGGCGATAGCCGCAGTGGCTCGGACGCCGACTTGAACAACCGTAATGCCACATGTGAACGACGTTCCCGGGGGTCAGGTCGTCGGTGCCCCTGACGAGAGCTTGTCCCGCGTTGACGTTGTTTACGACCAACCCGGACCGCGTCTCCGAGGGTGTGCAGGCGACGAAGAGACCAAGCGCGAATGCAAGCGGTGCAATGGTCACAGTTCGCATCGTAGCGCATCCGGTCACCGCGACCGACGCGACTCGAATGCAAGGGCTCGTACCGACGGGTTAAGTCGAAATATCGCATCGGCCGAAGGCAGGCGATGGCGTGCTGCAAGCGCGCCTCGGCCCGAGAGCGCCAGCGACTCACCGATACCGAGCGTCCGCGGCTGTCCGGCTGCGGTCGGGCGCCCGGCTACGGCGCAAGATTGCGCAACCGGGAACATCGTTGACATCGTGGACCGGAGACATCGCTGACAGATTGGGCGTGGAGGTGTCGCGATGTCCCCGGCATCAACCATGTGACGCCGGCTGCCGTCCGGCATGTCGCCGGGCCGCGACCGATGGCAACCGCCTCTTAGCGATGTCGCCGGGCTGCTTTGTCAACCATGTACCCGGTCTGCACCCCCTCCCGCTGCGCTCTTCGGCCGAGCAACCGACGGCCGTCAGCGAACAAAGACGCTTTGCGAACCTGCGGAGCGACGTTGTCGACGAGAAGTGTCGCTTGGCGAACGAGAAAAGTCGCTTTGCAGACAGGAACCGGCGCTCTGCCACCTGACAATGACGCGTTTCCAGTTGGCAGAGACGCTCTTCCAACCGGAAATGGAACGCGGCCGACGAGGAACGAAGCGCTACCGATTGAACCCGTGACGTTGACGATTGAACGCGTGACGTTGCAGGTCGAACACGTCGCTTTCCTCATACACAGAGACGCTTTGTTCGCTGGTCATGACGCTCCGCTGGTTGGAAAAGGATCCCGTCGAACCCAACAAGGTGGTCGGCCGAATGAAAACGATCCGGTACCAGATGAAAGTGATGCAGTACCAAGGAGCAAAGACGCTTTGCGAGGCAACAAGGTCGCTCTGACGAGTGACCGTGGCGCATTCCTAACGGAACCTCGCCGAAGGACCGCCGCTCCACGCGCGCTGTGCGGGCATCCCGCTGCTGGAGAGCCTTGCTCTTGCGCTCTGCGGCCAGGGACCTACGCCGGGAAAAGTGTACGCGCCCATCGAGTCGTGCGACGTGGACCTCCGCGCCTTCCGCCCGGACTTGGTCGAGCCTACGGCACTGGCACAGCCACGACGAAGAATTCGTCTACGTCCTTGAGGGGGAAGTCGTCTTGGTGACGGATGCCGGAGAAGACGTGTCGCGTCCGGGCAACTGCGCCGGGTTCAGGTAGGCTCGACGTCAATGGCTTCAGGTCGCGAGGCTGTGCAGAAGAATGCGAGCCGCCGAACGGCGAATTCCTAGAATCAGGGTCCGTACATGTAATAGGTCGCCGAGTAGTCGACCCGCGTCTCGGCGCCCGTGTGCGCGGCGTCGCAGCCGCTCGCTGGCGCCTTACCGCCCGAGGTCGCGACGCGCTGGATGTTCTTCACCTTGCTAAGCACACCGGCGCCATCGGAAGACTTCACGTCGATGAGCAGCCACGGGATTGCGGTCGCGTCGGGCGCGTCGGCCTTGCTGCGCATCATTCCGACAACCTTGCTCCCGTCGCTCGATTCCCACGTGGGGCCGCCGTAGTGTTTGCCGATCTTCTGCCCCTTGTCGTCGAAGAGCTCGGCCTCGGGGGCCTTGAGCATCCATTCGTACGCGCTCGGAGCGCCCTCCCCCTTCGGCTTGCACGCATAGATCTGGACTCCCTTGGCGGCGGCGTCTCGGTGGTTTGCACGAACGTCGGCCACACGAACTGGTAGCGACTGAATGACAGCGTGACGATCAGCGCCCAGAGCGTCCGCACGCGACCCGCGACCGGATCGAGCATCGGCCCCATCTTGCCGAAGTCGACCTGCGCTTCCTGGCCGGGCGGAGGATCGTCGACGCGCACCGTCGGCGCTCTCTGTCTCCACGCGAGTTGCTGCGTGGCGAAGCGACGGAGCGTGTCGTAACTCACCTCCAGACCGTGCTCGCGCACGAGCAGCGTGTGCACCTTGGTCAGCCGCAATGGCCGCTTCTTGGTCAGCCACGCTTCGATGCGTTCCCTGTGCGCCGCGACGGCTTGCCACTCGGCGCTCGAGTCGGGCAGTGGCCGCGCCTGAACGCGTTGCGCGACCTCGTGAACCTCGTCCTCGGTCGGCTCGCGGCCCTGAGGCAACGAACGACTATTTGCAGCATGCACGTAGCGTCGTATCGTCTTGCGGTCGACGCCCGTGTCACGCGCGATGCGGTGAAGACTCTGCCGCGCCGACCAGCGGCGCAGCACCTCTTTGATGTCGATCATCGTCAGCTCCCGGTAGGGCATGGGCACCTCCCGACGGCGACCCGCGCCGTCGTCGGAACGAACCCTGACTCACTTCCCGGTCGCTCGACTCCGGACCCGGCCACGGGGCCGGGACCGCTGGTCCCTTCCCCCTGCAAATCGGCTGGTCCCATGAGGCTGCGAAAAACTCCTCACCCCTCCCGCGCGGGTGGTCCCTT
>JALYHV010000233.1 GCA_030776205.1 Myxococcota bacterium
TGCAGGATGCTCGTGTGCTTCGTGTATCGGGCTCGCGGACTGCTGCAGGATGCTCGTGTGCTTTGTGCATCGAGCTCGCGTGACTGCTGCAGAATGCTCGTGTGCTTCCTGCATCCAGCTCGCGTGACTCCTGCAGGATGACCGTCTGCTTCCTGCATCGCTCTCGCGTGACTCCTGCAGGATGACCGTTTGCTTCCTGCTTCGCTCGCGTCGTTCGGATTGGATGATCGTCTCGTTCGTGGATCACTCCCGCGTGATCCGTGCCGGAACACAGCGAGAGGGTGCCGGTGCCCCACGAGACTCACACGCAACTCGGCTTCGCTTCCGTCCGCATGCCATGACCTGCCTGCAGGAGGATGGCGATCGAGGTGCACCGGCGCTCGAAGCGGGGGCACGATACCGGTCTCCTGGCACCACGAGAGCAGCGACGCTAGGGCGCCGATCTCGCATGCCAAGCGCTGCTCTCCCACGAGGGGGGTCACGGGGCGCGTCTCGTCGGTGCACCCATCCCGACAGAAAGGTGTCCGGTTGCCATGGGAGTCGTGCCCGGACGGCGTCATCCTGCATCGCGACCACACGTGCTACCTGCGCTGACGGCCGCGCTAACGCTTGGCGCCGATGGCAATCTCCGTGGCGGCGGCCGACCCGCCATTCGAGGCGGTCGCGCGCAGCTGGACATAACGTGCCGCAACCGGACCGAACGTCGCATGCTGCAAGTTGCCGTCTGCAGGCCACGACCCCGACGCGACTTGCGTGAACGTCACGTTGTCCGTGCTGACCGATATGGCATAGCCCGTGATCGCGCCGGTCGTCGTCGGAAGCGCTCCCGCGTACGGCGGCAGGTACCCGAGAAAGCCGACATCGGGCTTGATGGCGCCCAGATCGACCGTGATCCACTGCGGGAGACCCAGAGACGATTGCCAGACGGTATGCCGCCCGTAATCGTTGATCCCGTCGATCGCGCTGTCCGCCACACCACTCTGCGCGGCTGCGGCGACGGGAGTGTACGGATGGTCGTTCTGCACGCCCTGGTCGGCGAGGCGTGCAACTGCCGCCGGGCGCCACGTCTGGCCGACCGCAGCCAACGTGTCGACGATGCTCTGGTCGAGCAGTCCCTGCCTGTTCGGTGGGCAATTGAGGATGAAGGTCGTATGGCGCGGGCCGAGCAAATCGAGGTGCATGCCCACGATCGTCGAAACGCTCATCAGACCGCCGATGCTCGGTGCCCAGAACCAGTCGTTGCCGCCGCTGGCGTTGATCTTGTTGCCTTGCATTGCGGCCCATACGTTGCTGGCTGGCGCGAACGTCCCCTTGGGCTCTTCGTACATCACGAGGTCCTCGTCGAACGGGCTCTGCAGACCATTGTGGTCGACGATCATGATGTTCGGCTGAAGCGTTTTGACCAGATCGTGGATCTCCTGAAAAGGCACGGCGCGATGTCCCATTTTCCATCCCCATCCGTCGAAGACGATGAGCGGAATGGGACCGTAATTGGTCAATAGTTCCGTGAGCTGCGTCTTCAGGTAGGTCATCTGCGCGGCCGTCACCGGCCCGTTGCCTACACCCTCGGTATTGTCCCAGATCGAGTAATAAAACGCAGGGAGCAGCCCCGCCCGACGAAACGCGTCCACGTAGCTACGGACGACGTCTCCTTTTCCGTTTTGCCACGGTACGTGCCCCACGTTGAAGGCGCTCGCCGCGCTCGGCCACAGCGCGAAGCCGTCATGGTGCCGCGTCGTCAGGACACCGAACTTCATCCCCGCTGCCTTGGCTGCGGCCGCCCACTGGGAGGGATCGAGCCCGGTCGGATTGAATTGGGTAATGTCGAGGTTCGCCTGCGACCACGATCCCGTGTACGTCAGGATTCCGAAGTGCAGGAACATCCCGAAGCGAAGATCGACGATGGCTTGCTTCAGCGGCGATAGGTCTACGGTCGCCCCCGCGTCTGCCGGAGCGAGACCCCCGTCGGTGGTCCCGCCGGAACCCGAGCTACTCGCGGACCCCGAGCTCCCGCCGGAGCCGGAGCTGCTGTCCGTGTCGCCATCGGAGCGCGGCGCGCCAGTGTCGGACGAGCCGCTTCCGGCGCCGTTGCTCGCGGACGCGCTGCCGTCGCCCGGTGCCATCCCCGAGCTGCCGCCCCCGCCTTCCGTGCTCCCACGGCCTGCGTCGCCGGCGCCGTCCGCAGTGGACGGTCCCGTTCCGCTATCGGCCGGCGATGCCGACCCGCCCGAGCTCCCGCAGGCGGCCATGATGGCCAAGGCCGAGCACACGACGAGGAACCGCGTTTCCATGGTCCTCTTCTATCGCGTATCGCGTTGCATCGGGAGGCGCGCTCTCGGCGGTCGGGCAAGCACGACTTTCGGGGGCAATGGTGCGCACCGTCGCGCAGCGCTTCTTGCGTTATCGCGGAACAAATCTGCCAGGGACCAAAAGAAGAAGCGCTCCCATGCCGCGTGATGCGAAGCCCGAGAGCCAAGAGTACCGTGCACGGGTGACGCCGCGAGCAAACGGAGCCGCACGCGTTTCGCGCACGGTCGCTGCGGCGTCGGTCGGCCTTTCGGTTGGCGTGGTTGGCCTCGGTGGTGTCGCTGGCGGCTGTGGCTCCGGCGCGAGCGTTCCCGGGCCTTCCGCGGCATCCAGCGCCGCCTCCGGCGGGAGTGCCGCGGGCGGTGGGACTGGCTCGAGCGGTTCGAGCGGAGGCGGCGCCGCTTCTTCCGGTGCATGGGACGCCGATGGCGCGGCGGCTACGACGGGGAGCTCGACGGGTGGCGCAAACCCCAATGCCGGCAACGACTCCTCGGTAGGCGTAAGCCATTCCGGAGCGGCGAGCGCAGAAGGAGGCGCTTGCGCGGTCGCCGCGTCAACCGTTCGGATCACCGAGGTCGACCTGGGCGGCGCGTATGCGTACGACGAGACGGACGCGAACGGGCCCGCGCTGGGCCTGGCGCCGCTCGTCATCTCGCCGATTCCAGGTGGCGGGTCGCGCCTCGGCTGGATGGGCGGCGACGGCCAGGTGCACGTGACGCAGCTCGACGCGAACGACCGCGTCGCCGGACCGTCGCTCGCGCTGCCGGCGTTCGACTTTCAGGATCTCGTTGCCGACGATCGCGGGGGCGTTTTGCTCGTCAGCCGAGCCTCGGCAGCGGGGGGAACGGGCCACTGCGGGTCGCCCTCGAATCTCTGCGGAACGCCCCCCAATCCGCCGGACCCGTGCTTCGACCTGATGGCTGTTCGCTTCGACGGCACGGCCGAGACGTGGGCCACCAAGCTGACCGATTCGAGCGCCACGAGCCCTCCTTACCTGACGAGCCCGACCGATCCCAAAAGCGTCGTCTTCATCTGGTGGTACGCCCACAATGGACGCATCGCGTTCGACGGGTCGAATTACGCTGCCTACTTCGGAGCGGCGATCAGCGTCTCGCAAGGCGGTTGCGTCAACGTCCACCAAGGCGATCGCATGAAGGTCGTCAGTAGTACGGGAGCCCTAAAGACCGGAGGCTTCGACTGGGGCTGCAGCCACAGCGGCTACGAGCGCGTGGTTTGGGATGCGAGAGCGAGCCGGTTCGTGGCCGTCTGCAAGAACGACTTGCCTGATGGCAGCCGGTCAGGGCGCCTCGCGTTTGCGCCGCAGTTCGCGACCAGCGCGATCACCCCCGTAGACCTCTCCTATGCCGACTTTGGTAGCTTGCTCGTCGCCGGCGGCGCCGGTTATTGGCTCGTAACGAGCGACATACGTTCTGGACAGCTGCCGAACTCCAGCGGTCTGGCCGACATCCATCTGCTCCACACGACTACGGGCGCGGCCGATAGAGATCTCGTCTTGGCGAGCGACCCGGGCCTCAACGACCGCGCGCCGCACCTCGCCGCCTATGGTCCCAACCAGATGCTCGCCGCGTGGGAGACTTCGACCGTCCCTGGAGACCTGACCCGGCAGGATGCGAGCCGAAAACTCGTTCTTCAGGCGTTGGACAGCACGACGGGAGCGGCCCAGGGCAGTCCGTATTCCGCCGCGGGAGTGACCGGCAGCCGTTACCAGGACTTCCGCAGCTATCCCGACGGAAGCGTCGCGTACGCCGCGCCGGGGAGCAGCGCCACGAAGGTGAAGATCCTGCGGATCTTGCCTTGTCCGTGAACGGCCGCTCGGCCGTACCGCCCCGTTGATCCGTTCGGTCTCGACCGTTGGGGGCACGGGGGTCCGGAGGAGCCGCGCGGGGGGGCGGCGATCGCGGACGTGCCACGAGTGAGGCCATCGTGCCGCGCGCGTCGCGCATCGCACTCTCTAGGGCCCTGATCTCGTACACGCGGATGAGCGGTTCGCCATCGGGTTCCCTCGTGCGTGTACGCGTCTCGAAACGGGCGGGTCTACCGACGAACGGTTGGCCTGCCACTTGCTCGGGGTCCGCTGCCGATGGAGCGGATCCTCGTGCTGTTGCGTGGCGCGATCGACGTCGAGGGGGTTCGGGGGCGTTGCACCATCCTGATGGATCAGCCGGGCGAGCTCGCCATCTGTCGCATCCTGCCAGAAGGTCACGACGGCCTCGCCGAGAGCGTTCTCGCCCAAAGAGAGGTCACTGCCGTACTACGCCGGGCGCTAGGAGAAGATGCGGAGCGGGTCGCGATCTTCGTGTCTCTCGAACGCGACGTCGATGAGTGTGCTCGCCAATGGGGTGCGACCGTGGTCTTGCCATAGGACAACCCGAATCGACTTTCTGCGCACGCGCCTACTAAGGTAGCGCCGTGCTCAACTTCAATCACCTCTACTACTTCCACGTGGCTGCCACGCGGGGATCTGTAAAGGCGGCCTCCGAGCAGTTGGGCGTTACGCAGCCGACGGTAAGCGAGCAGCTGCGAATCCTCGAGCGCTCGCTCGGGGTCCAGCTCTTCGAGCGGACGGCTGGCGGACTTCGGCTCACGCAGGCGGGCCGCGATGCCTTCGAGCACACGACCTCGATGTTCCTGGCCGGAGAGCGACTGGTCGAGGCATTGGGCCAAGCTGCTACGCCACCGGCCGTCGTCCTGCGGGTCGGAGTCAGCGCGGCGACGGCTCGGAATGTCGCCGCGGACTTTCTGATGCCGGTGCTCACGGTCGAGCGATGTCGACCCTCGATTCGCACCGGCGAGTTCAACGATCTCCTCCGCGAGCTACGCGCTCACGAGCTGGATCTCATGATAGCGGAAGGGGAACCACTGGAGGCGATGCGCTCCGGTCTCGAGGTCGCCTTGATACATCGCCCGATCCTCGTAGCGGTCGTCCGCGCGGATCTCGTGCCGCGTGACGATTGGCAAAATCTGTCGCTGCTCGAGTATCGGCCCGCCTCGGTCTATTATTGGGAGATTGACAACTTTCTTAGGGAGCGACATCTGTGTCCCGTCCCGATGGGCGAGCTCGACGACGCGTTCCTCATGCTCGAAGCGGCGGCGCGCGGCAATTTCGTCGCGTTCGTGCCAAGCAGCATCGCGGGGCCCGCGGTGAAGGCAGGTCGGGTCAAAGCGCTCGCGACGCTGCGGCCCGCGACGGCCGGAGTGAATGCGGTGTATCACACGACCGACGGAGCCGAGGTCGTGCGTGGTGCAGTCGAGAGGCTCATTGAAAGCGCTCGGGATATTTTCGAAGGCGACTGAAGATCATGAACCTTCCGACGCCGGCCGCGCACCCTGCGGCGAGCATCCTCGTGTTGGTCGTCGAGCGCGATCCTCACATTCGCGAGCTCGAATCGCACTTCCTCCAGGAGGCCGGCTTCAGCGTTCAATTCGCGGCGGACGGTCGCCAAGCGCTGGAGCAAGCCCAACAGCGAAAGCCCGACATCGTCATCACCGAGATCCTGGTGCCGAAGCTCGATGGGCTGGCGCTGTGCCGTCAGCTCAAGGCGGACCCGGAGACACGACAAATTACCGTCCTCGTCTTCAGCATCCTTGCGGCTCATGCGAGGGCGATAGAAGCGGGCGCCGACGCGTTTCTCCTCAAGCCACTTGCCGACCATCGCCTCGTCGGCACCGTGAACGCGCTCTTGCAAAGCCGAAGTGCGAACCGCAAAGGTGCCTGATGGGCGACGACTACACGAAAGCTGCCGCGCCGTTGGCGAGGCTCACGACCGGAAATCGTCAGCTCGACGAAATCCTTTGCGGCGGCTTCCCCCCCAACTCGCTCAACATCTTGATGGGAGAGCCCGGCAGCGGAAAGACGATCCTCGCCGCGCACCTGATGTTTGCGAACGCCGAGGAAGGCGGTCGCCCAATCCTGTTCTTCACGACGCTGTCCGAGCCGCTCGCCAAGGTCGTCCGGTACCTTCAGCAGTTCGAGTTCTACGCCGAGTCGAAGGTCGTGAGCGGCAGCATCGTCTACGAGTCCATGGGCGAGGAGCTCGCGGAAAAGGGGGCGGCGGTCCTCGTACCGCGGCTGAAGGAAGCCATCACGACCCAGAAGCCGAAGATCATCGTCATCGATTCGTTCAAGGCGATCCATGGTCTGTCATCGTCCGTGTCCGAGATGCGCCGCATTCTCTACGAGCTCGCGGGGCTCCTGACGGCGTTCGAGACGACGGCATTTTTCCTCGGCGAATACAGCGCCGACCAGATGTCGGCGTACCCTGAGTTCGCCGTCGCGGATGGCATCGTGGAGCTCGCACGCAACAAGCTCGGCACACGCGACGAGCGATTCGTCCGGGTCCTCAAGCTTCGCGGAAGCAGCTACCAAGAGGGGCTGCACGCCTTCCGGATCACGTCCGCGGGTCTGCAGGCGTACCCGCGCCTCGTCAGTCCGGACGCTCCCCCCGAATATGACGTGCTCGCGGAGCGCGTTCCGACAGGCATCGCCGGTCTCGACGAGATGCTCGGCGGAGGACTGCTCCGTGGTCGGTCGACCTTTCTCCTCGGTCCTACGGGCTCGGGGAAAACGACGTTCGGGCTCCAGTTCGTGGCCGAGGGGCTCCGACGCGGCGAAACCTGCACGTACGTCTCGTTCGAGGAGAACCCCACGCAGCTCGACGCTCAGCTGCGCGCGCTAGGAATCGCGCCCGACGAGGCGCGGCGTCGCGGTCTTCACTTCATCTACGTGTCGCCGGTCGAGCTTCGGATCGACAGCATCATTGCGACCGTGTTCAACACGATTCGTGACACGGACGTGCGCCGTGTCGTGTTCGACGCGGTGGGGGATCTGCTTAGCGCCGTCAGCGATGCCCAACGCCTCCCAGATTACTTGTACGCGCTGGCGCAGCACTTCGCGGTCAAGGGGGTCACGAGCCTCTTCCATTACGAGACCGTGGCGCCAGGGTTGGCCGAGAGGCGGTTTAGCGCATTTGCCGACAACATTCTTTTGCTCGGCATCAAGCTCAAAGAAGGGAGAGCGCGTCGGACGATGCGCATCGTGAAGGCGCGAGGCATCGAGCATGATCTCCACGTTCACGAGGTCTGCATCACGAAGAGCGGCGTCGAGGTCAGGTAGAACATGCCGCTTCTCGACACCGACCGTCGCGCGCAGCTGCTCCGGAAGCTCACGGAGGTGAGCCGGGCGCTCACGTACACCGTCTCACTGAATGAGGTTCTGGATCTCGCAGTGAAGCGGGCCGCCGAGATGCTCGAGGCAGGCGAGGCCGTCTTGATGCTGACGAACGAAGAGGGGCTTCTGTCGGTGCGTGCTTCGTTCGGGCTGCCCGCGGCGCTCTGCGAACGCTTTCAGGAGCCGTTGCAGGAAACACTGGCCACGCGTCTCGGAGGGCTGTTCCACGAGTCCGGCAAGGACCACTTTCTCGCCGTTCCGCTCGTCGTCGGCGGCGCGGTCACCGGTGTGCTCGCGGTGTCACGCCTCCGCAAGTCCGACAGCGTGGAAGAAGAAGAATGGCTCCTCTCCGCGTTGGCCGACCAAGCCGCGGTGGCATTGGAAAAGACGCGGCTCGACGAAACCGCCGTCTTTCGTGAGCGCCTCCTCGGGATCGTGAGCCACGACCTGCGGAACCCCATCAGCGCGATCAGCATGGCAACGCACGTGCTCCTGCAGCGGGACAATCTCGATGCTTCCACCGCGCAGATCGTTCTGCGCATCCAGCGATCCGCATGGCGCGCCGGGCGGATGGTCGGAGACCTCCTCGATTACACCCAGACGAGGCTCGGTGGGGGAATCGCGATCGATCCGAAACCGATCGACCTCGCCGCGGTCATTCGCCAGGTCGTCGAAGAGCTCCAGCTCGCTCAGCCCGAGCGCTGCATCGAGGTGGCGCTTCATGGCGATGGTCATGGCGTGTGGGACTTCGAACGACTGGCGCAAGCGCTCGGTAATCTCCTCGCGAATGCGCTTCATTACTCGCCGGCCGCATCCGTCGTCCGTGTGACGATGAACAACGCGGGGCACGAGGTGGTGCTCGCGGTCCACAACGTGGGCCCAGTCATTGCGCCCGATCGTCTGCCGCACATCTTTGAGCCGATGCAACGGGCGACGTCCCAGTTGACCAACGTGGCCCGCAGCGTGGGGCTCGGCCTCTACATCGTGAAGAGCATCGTCGAGGCCCATCGAGGACGCGTGTCGGCCGAATCGACGAGCGAAGCAGGTACGACCATCACTCTGGTCCTGCCGTGCGCCGCTGCGGAGCGGCGTTAGCGCTCGAGGCGCCACCTCGGCTGCCGGTTATGACCAGGCGACGCGCATCACGAACGGGGCCGTCGAATCGAACGCGGGTACGGACACCTCGGTGACGTAAAACCTGTCGCAGAACAGCTCCCCCGAGGCGGCGAACATCCCGCGCCATGAGTGGCGGAAGTACGACCAGCGCACGAGCGGGTTTCCGTGGGACTCGACGCGCGCCTCCTTCGCGCCGGTGCGATACACGGCCCCCGAGCCGCCAAGAAGGAGGCGATCCCACAGCCGCTGGAATTGTTCGAGCCCGATCCACGGCGTCACACCGACGCTCTTTGCGGCACGGACCAACGTGCCGAGCATCGTGTTCTGGACGCGGTCGGCGACCGCCCGGCCGTTGTCGAAGATCGCGTCCTGTGACAGCGCGAGCGCGTCGGCCGCGGCGTAGTGGGCGGCGCCGATCGCAATTGGCATCCACCCCCCGGCGACGGCTTCGAGCACCGTCGGATGCAGCTCGCGAGGGAGCTTCTCGAGATATTGGCTGAGGAGCCCGCGCGCCTTGAGCGTCTGAATCGACGACGCGAGCAGCGTGCTGCGGAGATGCGTCACCGGCGCGACGCGCCCCGCCGACGCCCGAAGCGGGACAACGACCTCCCAACGGCTGCGGGCATCGGCGGCGCGTGTGTCGCTCACACCGTCCAGTCTACGCGAGGAAATCACCGCCCAAGCGAGACCGGCACGAAACGTGTTCGAAGCAAGCGCTGCCGGACCGCGCGGTCCCCGCGGCTGAGGCGCCGCTTCACTCCCTGGCTCGTCCTAAGCTCGGGCAGCGGGAGGCTCCCTGCTCGATTTACGGATCGGATCGGTGCCTCGCGGCATTAATAGAAGACAACCGGGACGGAGACCGCGGACTGACCGCGGAAGACCACCCACCAGAACCTGCTTTCCACTTCAGAGAGGCTCAATGCAGCATCATCAAAAAGGTACCCTTGCCGTCCTGTCTGCGATCGCGGTCGTGCTCGCTGGCTGCAGCTCGGACAACTCCGGCGGCGGCGGGTCGGGCAGCGGCTCGAGCGCTGGATCGGGAACCGCGGTTGGTTCGGGCGCGAGCTCCGGCGCCGCAGCCGGCTCCGGCACGGCGTCGGGCTCCGGTTCCGTCGCGACTTCTGGCGGCGCTTCGGGCTCCGCGTCCGGTTCGAGCACGGGGTCCGCGTC
>JALYHV010000234.1 GCA_030776205.1 Myxococcota bacterium
CGCGACACGGTTCATTTCACGCTCTCCCACTTGGTCGTCGTCCGCTGCAGCTTCGGATGGCTCACGAGGAGGTGCCACACCACCGCACAAAACCCCTCGGTATGAGGGGTCACACGCTCGGACGCCACCGTCGGAATCACCACGCACGCGTCGGCGACCTGTTTCGTGAAGCCTCCGTCTCTGCCCACGATCCCGAAGATCGTGGCCCCAACGTCGCGGGCGAGCTCGAGCGAGCGGACCAGGTTCACGCTTACATTCTTCTCCCGGTTGCCACCCCCGACCGAAAAGACGAGCACCGCATCGCCGGAGCGTAACCTCGAGACGCGCAACCATTCCGAAAAACACGTGTCCCATCCCTCATCGTTCACACGGGCGGTCAGCTCGCTGACATTGTCAGTCGGCGCGTACGCTTCGAAGCCGCAGATCTTGCGGAAGTCGTTGACCGCATGCCCTGCGTGGCCGGCACTCCCGCCGACGCCCAGGATGAACAGCCGGCCTCCGGCGCGCTGCGCACGGGCAAGGCCATCGGCGAGGGCCTCGACGCTTGCGGCGTCGATATTGCGAATGAGCTCGATGCTCTCGTTCAAAAATTTTGCGGTGAAGCTTTCCATGTTCGCGCTTTCCGTCAGGACCTGTGAAAGTTAGCCACTATTCGCGCCCCGTCGAAGTCGAAGCGGAACCGCATGGGTCTCAGTCCACGCGCGGCGAGCGCATCGTGGACACGTCGACGATCGGCCGCTCGGACGTAGAACATGAAAAAGCCGCCTCCTCCTGCGCCCATGAGCTTGCCCCCTATGGCGCCGGCCTTGCGGGCGGCGTCGTAGTGCTCGTCAATGGTCGAATCCGCCATGTTGATGGTCAGCTTGCGCTTGAGCGTCCAGTGCTCGTGGAGCATTTCTCCGTACGAATCGACCTGGCCGGCGAGGAGAATGCGCTTGGTCTCGTGCCCGAGCTCCTTGATGCGATGCATGCGGTCGACTGCCGCGTCGCGGTTCTCGACGATGGTCTTCGCCTGCTCGGTGAGGACCGTCGACGCGGCGCGCTCCACGCCCGAGTAGTAAATGACCAGGTTCGACTCTAGGTCGTCGACGACCTCGTCCCGCAATGGGAGCCTCTCGACGTCAACCGAGCCGTCGGGGTGGAATGTCATCGCGCTGACGCCGCCATAGGCAGCGATGTACTGGTCCTGCTTACCAATCGGCTCGTTGAGGACGTCTATTTCGAGGAGGCAAGCCTCGCGCGCGAGCTGCTCGGCCGGCACGAACTCCCTCTTGAAGGCGTGCAAGCCGTTCATCAGGGCTACCGTAAAGCTGCTCGATGAGCCGAGGCCCGTGTTGGCCGGAACATCCGCAAGGCTGTGCAGCTCGATGCCTCGCGTGATCCCGGAGAGCCGTAACGCCGCGCGGAAGATGCGGTGGCGGATCTCGTCGACGGACTCGACCAGCTCGCTCTCCGAGTACGCGAGGCGGATGTTGTCCGCGAAGCGGCGGGCAACGCACACGAACACGAACTTGTCCACTGCCGCAGCTACGACGAACCCGCCATGCTCGCGCGAATAGCTGGGCAGGTCGGTGCCGCCGCCGCCGAGAGAAAAGCGGACGGGCGCGCGTGAGACGATCATGGTGAGGACCTCGTTCCAAGGTGCCGATCCAGCGCGGCCAGTCCCTCCGGCGAGCCGATCTCGAAAAACCTCTCATGCGCGATGCACGCCCGCAAGCGCTTCCGCAGCGAGAGATCGTGCTGGACCTCGTCGAGCCCGTGCCGCTTGCCGGCGGGCAAGGCGGCGATGACCTCTCGCTTCAGCGCGGTCGCGCCATAGTCGATATGATCGAACGCGGGATCGCGGACGCCCTTTTCGTATCGAAGAACCCAGAGGCCGTCCGTCACCACGTTCGAGGCGTCCCACTGGCCGTCATTCTTGTATGCGGCCATGACTCCATCGCAATCGCCGTGTTGTGCCAGGGCCCGCAGTGGCGCGGAGTAGTCGAACGGCAAGTAACTGTCGCCGTACGTGACAAGGAACAACGGCGCAAGCAGGTCCAGGGCAGCGCGGACGGCGCCAGCGGTCCCGAGGAGCACTTGCTCCGGGTTGACTCCCGGCGACGCAAGGACGTCCTCCGACCAGAGCACGTGGAGCCCGAATCGTTGCCCATGCCCCACATGCGCGCGGATCTGCTCGCCGAGGTAACCGACGCACATGATCACCTCCTCTATCCCGGAGGTGGCGAGGCGCTCGAGTTGCCAGTCGACGAACGGGCGCCCGCCTACCTCCAGCATGGATTTCGGAACGGTCAGCGTGTGCGGACGCATTCGCGTTGCGAGACCCCCCGCGAGCACCACGGCTTGCACAGTGCGCTTCTTACCAGGGGTCCGAACCTGAGCGCGAGAGCAACGCTGCGGTGGCTTGACATGCCTGCGCTCGGCGGTTACCTACCTCGACCCTCTCCCCAAGGGCCATTAGCTCAATTGGTAGAGCAGCGGACTCTTAATCCGTTGGCTGATGGTTCGAGTCCATCATGGCCCACTCGTAGAAAAGCTAGAAACGGCCGTGGGCTCGCCTTCGCCCCTCCTGCTCGACTGGACTGGACGAAGGCGGCGAGGTGGACGAGTCTTCGTCGCTAGCAACGTTCGCAATCAACGCGGAGTTGTTTGGGAAGCCGCCCGCCCGGGGCATTGAGCGGCGTCACTTGAGTTGATGGTCCGGGGGCCTTCGGACTAATCGAGCTCCACTCCAGTGGCGTCGAGCTCCACTCGCGCGCTCGCGTGCTCGCTGCTCTTGGGCGCGTCGCCGCAATCGGCCTGCACGTTCTTCGTGCGAATCACCCTGGCCTGGACGCGGGCGAGGTGGCCAGATGCCGTCTTGGGAACAAAGAAATTGTGACCGTGCATGCGTACGCGGGCGTGCGACGATGCATCCCGAATCTCCATCCAGCAACCCATCTCTTGGCAGACCGCCGTGACGGTGCCGGTGGTGGCGACGACTTGGCCTTCGTACGGTTTCGGGTCGCGGGCGATGGAGGCGAGCGGCACGACATCGGAGGTGATGCGTTCGCCGAGCACGAGGGTCCCCGAGCTTGCGGGAGCTGGCTCCGCTGTCGGCGTGTGCTCGCGCGGCGGGCCGGGCCGGTCTTGCGGTGGCACGACGGTCATTGCGTCCTGCGCGCGGGAGCACGCGCCGAGTGTCGCGGTAAGAACGAGGAACAGCGCAACGTGGGCAGCGAGGGTGCGCGGGCGCATGTCTCTCGATGTAGCACGCCGTCGCGCTCCCCTGTCGTGAGCCCCCCCGGGTGGCTCGTCCAGTTTTGCCGCCCGATTGCAGCGGACTTTACTCAACCGACGCCCAAGAGCTTGTTCATCGAAGCTTCGTCGGCGGGCGTGAAGGGAAACTGATCGAATTCCGCGCTTGTCACCCACCGAAAAGCATTCACGTTCTTCGGCTCGAGCTCACCGTTCACGAGCGTGCACTCGTACAGAAAGAGATCCACTATGTAGTGGTCGTAGGGGTGGCTCACGAATGAGATCAGCTTGCCGACGTTGATGTCCGCGTTGAGGCGGTGACGCACCTCGCGCTTGAGGGCGCCCGCGTCGGTCTCGCGCTCCTCCACGCGGCCGCCCGGAAACTCCCACAAGAGCGGGAGCACCGCGCTCCGGCGCCGTTGCGTAATGAGGTAACGTCCGTCCTTCTCCAGGACGGCAGCGACGACTCGGATGGTCTGCTGGGCGCTCATCCCACCATCTGTCCCTATCATGCGAGCGGGACGGGCGCGGCTCAGAGACTGACCCGAAATAGTTGCTGCCCCATGAGCAGAACGTCCCCGGAACGCAGATCGGCTTCCGCGATGCGCTGGAATGTACCGTTCGAGCTACCGAGATCGGTGAGGAAGAGCTTCTGCCCGTCCCACGAGAGACGGCAGTGCAAGCCCGAGACATATCCATCTTCCGGAAAAAGGATGTCCCCGCGCTCGCGACCCAAGTGCACCCCGCTCTCCGGGATGGGGAATGCGTTTCCGGTCTCCTCCCGGCCGATGATGAGGGCGATACGCCCGATGTACCCCTTGCTCGGAGCGCCCAAACGCTCGACGCCGTCGGGAGAGGGCGCCAGCGCTGCGAACGGCTCGTACTTGATGATCTCCTGCCCGATTCGAAAAACGTCGTTGGGGCGGAGCTCGACGGGGAGGTCGCGCGCGAGCTTCTTGTACACCCCGTTGAGCGATTTCTCGTCCTTGACACCGGCGCGGCCGGGGCCGGTTGCGCGGAACGTGGCGTGGCGAGGCGACAGGTAGCTGTCACCAGCGAATATCCCGCCGCTTTCCCTGCCGATGGTGCCACCACCCGGAGGCAGCCTATGTGTCCCGGCTTCGCTCCCGTCCGCCCGGAGCGCGGTGAGCATCATCGTGCCGGCGACCGGGTCCTCCGTCACCGGCACCGGGGCGACAGCGTGGGCGGCCGAACGCGCCGAGGCGTCCGCAAGCCGGTAGCCGCAAGAACCGCAGAAGAGGTTCGACTGCGAGTTGATATGGCCGCATTGAGGACAAGCGACAGAGACGGTGGCATCGTTGGCCGTAGTGGCTACGGGAGCCGCAACCGCCGCGCTTGCGGCGGCCGGAGCAGGCGGCTCGCCGGGAACAGGGGCAGCCGCTGCTGGAGGAATGGGCGCCGCGGCAAGTACCGGCCCAGGAACGGGCGCAGCCTGGCCGGCCGCCGCACCGGGCGGAATTGCAACCGTTCCTCCGAACCCGACCGGCGAGGTAGAAGGAGCCACCGCGCCGAGGGAAGGCTTCATGCCATGAGGCGGTGTCCGGTTGCCAAATGGCTTTGGTCCGACGTCGCGAGGCAGCTCGGCGCCGCACCCTAAGCAGAATTTGTAGTGGTCCTGATTGTCCTTCGAGCACTTCGGACAGGTGATCACGCGCGCCTCCGCACTGCTTTCTCAGCGTGTCCGAGTATCTACGTCAACGCCGGGTGGTCAAGCGGACTGCGGGCTCCGCTTTGCCGTATTCCCGCCGAACCGGAGCTCCTCTGTCTGGGAGCGTCGTCTGACGCCTTCATCCGGAGGCGCGCGTGGAGTACGCTGCGTCTCATGGCGAACGCTGCTTTCCCTGAGATACAAGTCCCCGGCAATGGTCAGCTTTATGCGCGATTCGTCACGTCGGTCGGCAATATCGTGCTCCGCCTCGAAGAACAGCGCGCGCCGAAGACCGTCAAGAACTTCGTAGGTCTGGCGACCGGCAGCCAAGAGTGGGTGCATCCGCGCACGGGCAAGACGCAGAGCGGTGTTCCCTACTACGACGGCACCATCTTTCACCGTGTCATCCCGAATTTCATGATCCAGGGAGGCGACCCGCTGGGTGAGGGTGTCGGCGGGCCGGGCTACAAGTTCGAGGATGAAATCCACCCCGAGCTTCGGCACTCCGGCCCCGGCGTTCTGTCGATGGCGAACGCGGGTCCAGGCACGAACGGATCGCAGTTCTTCATCACCGAAGGGCCGACCCCGCATCTCGACAACCGGCATGCGGTCTTCGGCCAAACGGTGGCCGGGTTGGACGTGGTCCGCAAAATCGCCCGGGTACCTACCGCTGCGCGCGACAAGCCGGCCACGGACGTCGTCATTCAGCGGATCGAGGTCTTTCGGAGCGAGTCCCCGCCGATTGCGTGAGCCGCTCGCTACAGAAGCGGAGGCCGATTTACCGGGGACTTTAACCTTGGACGTGACGAGCGTCGTTTTTGTGCCTATGGCGAGACGTGCACCACGAGCGCTGTGGTGAGAGGCTTGAAGCCCAGCAGCCGACCGAGAGCCCGCCGAACCGCGGCTCGCCCCGCCTCAGCCACGGCCGAGGAATCAACCGCTCCCGAGGAGGCCCTGCCGAGGAGCTCGTCGATCGCGGCGCCTGCCTCGCTGCGCGCCGTGGTCAGGACGTCGGCTTCGCGCGTTTCGTCCACGACACCACGGGTAGCGAGTGCGACGTCTCCCTCCCGCATCCCGCGCGCGTCCAATCGGATGGTCAGGTGAGCTGTGCCATTGGCCGCGAGAATGGCCCGTTCCTGCAGCACGCTGGGCGATAGCCGTCGCCGAGCAAAAACATGCACGCGGCCTACCGGCGCGCGGCCGATGCGCCGCACCGCTCCGGCGCTGGACCGGTCCGCGACCTCCGCCGAGTCGACCTGGCCGATGTCACCGTTCTCCAGCACACATACGTGGGGCACCCCCAGCTCCCGCGCCAGATCCGCATGGCGCCGAAGATGATGCAGCGTACCGTGCACCGGTACGAACGCTTGCGGGCGCACCATCTCGATCATTCTCCGCTGTTCTTGCCGGTGCGCGTGCCCGCTCACGTGCACCGCTCTGTCGGACCACCAGGTCCGTAGCTCGACCCCTCGGCGGAGCAGGTCGCCCATGACACTCATTACGTCGCGCTCATTGCCAGGGATCACGCGGCTCGACATGACCACCGTGTCGCCGGAGACCACATCCAGCAGAGGGTGCTCGCCGCGCGCGAGGCGCGAGAGCGCCGCCCGCTCCTCGCCCTGCGTACCCGTGGCGATACCGAGGACACGGCGCCGCGGCAGCTCGCGCGCGCGCTCCGCCGGCCACACGAGATCGCTCGGCCAGTCGAGGTAGGGCGCGCCCGAGTGCTCTCCCGTGGACCGCGCCGTCGCGCGCGCGACCTTGGCGTGGGTGCTGACGCTTCGGCCGAGGGCAACCAGCTTGCGGCCGCTCCGCTGCGCGATCTCGCCGAGCATGCGGAGTCTGTGCACGTTGGATGCGAAGACACCAACGATGACCGCCTGCTCGGCCCGGCTCACGATGGAATCGAGCGCATCGGCGACCCCCTCTTCGCTGCCGGCCTGCCCAGAGGCGTCGATATTCGTCGAATCGCTGAACAGGAGGCGTACGCCTTCGCGCGCGAGCTCCTCGAAGCGGACCACGTCGAACATCTCTCCGTCGGGCGGCGACTCGTCGAACTTGAAGTCGCCCGTGTGCACGACGAGCCCGGCGTCGGTGCGAATGGCTAGCGCGGTGGCATCCGCGATGGAATGCGTGACGCGGATGGGCTCGACCTCGAACGAGGCCACTCGCACGCGATTCCGCGGTTTCACCTCGTGAAGCGCGACGTGGTCCAGGATTTCGTGCTCCCCGGCACGTTCGCGGAGAAGCCTCAAGGCGTAGCCGGGCCCGTAAACGGGGACGTCGAAGCGCCGAAGCAGGTAAGGGATTGCGCCAATGTGGTCCTCGTGTCCATGAGTCACGAAGAGGCCGACGACACGATAAGGCTCTAGCGCATCGAAGCTCGGGTGCACGACATCGACACCGAAGCCACGAGCGTCGAAGGTGACCCCGCAGTCGATGAGGAGCACCTCGCCATTCTGCTCGAGCGCCAGGCAGTTCATGCCAATCTCGCCGAGACCGCCGAGCGGAAGAAGCCGGAGCGAGCCCATGACAGTGAGGCGAGGTTTATCACGAGACCGCGCCGCCCGAATTGCTCCGCACGAGGGCAGCCAGGAACAGGAGAACGCCAAACGCGGCCCAGGGTTCTCTTTGTCGGCTCACGTGCTATGTCGCGCCTCGCTCGCATGTCGACGCTCGCCGACAAGCGCTTTGTGGTTGTGACCGGCAAGGGAGGGGTCGGCAAGACGACCGTGTGCGCGGCCGAAGCGCTGGCGCTTGCCGCAAAGGGCAAGCGCGTGCTCGTCGCGATGTGCAACGCCAAGGAACGACTGAGCGTCATGCTCGGGGCAGGTCCCATCGGTCCAGACGTGATCGCCGTGGCCGAGAACGTCTGGGCTGTGAACATGAATCCGGACAGGGCCCTCGAGGAGTACGGGGTCCTCGTGCTTCGAAGCCGGGCGCTCTACAAAACGCTCTTCGACAACCGGTACGTGCGGACGTTTCTGCGCGCGATTCCAGGAATGCAAGAGTGGTCGATGCTGGGCAAAGCCTGGTGGCACACGACGGAGACCCTCCCGAACGGAGCCTTCAAGTACGACGTAGTCATTCTCGACGCGCCGGCCACAGGGCACGGGTTGGACATGCTTCGTGTGCCCAAGGTTATCCTCGACGTGGTACCTCCCGGCCTCTTACGGCGCGACGCGGCGCGCGCGTGGGCGCTCTTTCAGGACCCCAAGACGTGCGCCATCGTGCTCGTAACACTCCCCGAGGAGATGCCCACGAGTGAGACGATCGAGCTTTCTCGGTCGCTCATGGCTATGGGACTTCCCATCGGCCGCGTCGTCGTCAACGGCGTGCTGCCTCCGTTGTTCTCGAACGACGAGCGGCTGGCGCTAAAGGCGGCGGCGGCCGCCTCCATCGAGGACGGCGGGGATGCAGCCATCGCGTCAGCCCGCGACCGAGCGACGCGCGAGACCGTGCAGGCGGAGAGCCTTCGGCGCTTGTCCCGCGAGCTGAGCGTGTCTCCTGCCTACCTCCCCCTCCTGATGGACGACGCCGCGCGGCCGGAGGCAATCCGCCAGCTCGCGAAGCGGGTGTGAATACCCTGCCGCAGCGTGCCGGCGTCGGCCTATGACATCTCGTTCCGATGTGTCGCCAACCGTGCAGGAGCAGCGCGCAAGGTGTTTGGAAAAGGCCCAAATTGACGGCGCGTCTTCGATGGCCCGGCCGTTGCGTTCGATGGGATGATGCGAAGTGGGTTGCTCGCCGTGAAAACTGTAGGGTCGGTTGCAGTGACGTCATGTGCTCTCCTGGCGCCGGCCCTCGCCGCGGCCCAGGACGGGAGGCCACCGCCGTTGGAAGCGCTTCCGCCTCAAACGCTCGTCGTCTCCATCCCACCTTGTCGTTTGGCCGAACACGCGGGAATTCCCGAAGCGGACGCCGCGACGGCCGCGCAACTGGTCTGCGCCGACTTGGCTCACGCGGGCGCGTCGTCGGACGCGCGTTACCGCGTCTCGCTCGGGAAGCTCGGCTCCACGGTCATCTTGTCAGTTGCTCGCGAGGGAGACTCGCTCGGCAGCACGCTCGACTCGCGTGAGATGCGGCTGCAGGGAATCGAGGAGGTGAGTGTGGCCGCACCGCGGATCGCTGAATCCATCGTGCGCGGGACTCCTCTCAAAGAAACCGAGAAGGTAGACAACCTAGTCGGCGACGAGACGCGCCAGCCGAAGAGCAAGCCGGGCAAGACCCATTTCGCCATGGGCCTCCTCGGAATGTTCCCGCCGATCGATCACGGTCTCGGTCCGGCCGCGGGCGGTATCCTCGACGTCCATTACGAGGCCGGCTCCTTCGAGCTCGGCGGGAGCATGCGGTTCGGCGGAGGCAGCGTCAATGACACCTCCCCGAAGGTGGCCTTCTTCCTCGCCGGAGTAGGCGGACGCTATTTCGTTACCGAAGCGGACGCCAGCCCTTATTTAGGCGGCGGCTTGGCGGGGAGCCATCTCGACTTGAACCTGCCCAGCACGTCGTCGGGAGGGGGTTTCTCCGGCAATAACTCCGGCCTGGGCGCATACATCGACGCGGGCGTGCAGATCCTCCGGACGAACCACGCCCACCTCGCGCTAGGGGCCCGGCTCGATCTGCCCTTTTACACGCTGAACAGTAGCTCCAGCTATGCGTATCCCGCCGCCGCCTCATACCCGCCGAGCAGCGCGGGCGCTCCCATCACGTCCGGGCCAAGCTCGATCTATTACGCCCCGCTCTCGATCGAAATGCGCCTGACTTTCTGAGCAGCGGAACAACTCGGGCATCGCTCACCCTGGCGCTCCCGCCCCCGGACTCCTCAGGCGCGACCGGCGTGAGATTGCAAACGACGGCATTACGCAGCCGGCTTTCGAGGATCAGACTCGTTTTAGATTTTCGCTGGCGTAATCCCAATTGGCAAGGCTCTTCAAAAAGACTTCGATGTACTTGGGTCGTGCGTTCCGATAGTCGATGTAATAGGCGTGCTCCCACACATCGATCGTGAGAAGCGCCTTTTGGCCATGCTTCATCGGCAGGTCGGCATTCGCCGTCTTGGTAACAGCAAGCTTGTTGTCTTTGCCGAGAACGAGCCACGCCCACCCCGAGCCGAACTGCGTGGTGGCGGCGTTGGTCAGCTCCTCGGCGAACTTGTCGAAGGACCCGAAGTCACGCTTGATGGCGTCACCCATATCCCCGGTCGGCATCCCGCCGCCGCCCGGCTTCATGCAGCGCCAGTAAAACGTGTGGTTCCAGATCTGGGCTGCGTTGTTGAAGACCGGACCTTCGCTCGCCAGGACGATCTCATCCAGGCTGCGGCTCGCTTCGGGTTTGCCGTCGAGCAGCTTGTTCAAATTGGTGACATAGGCCTGATGATGCTTACCGTGGTGGTACTCGAGCGTCTCCGCGCTGATGTGCGGCGCGAGCGCGTTCTTCTCGTATGGGAGCGGCGGAAGGGTGAACGCCATGGCATCTCTCCTTTGTTCGTGGTTGGCCGAGGAATGCGCGTTCTCCGCGTCCGCGTCAATCGTTGAACGCTGAGCGCTCGCATTCGCGCGCGTTCTACTTGTCACGAACCGCGCGCTGGACGAGCAGCTTCTCGATGAGGTCCTTCGAATAGCCGGCAAGCTGCCGGAACACGACGCCCATACCGGGCGGGTCCGTTTCTACACGCACGACCTCGCCGACACCTTCGATCGTCTCGATGTCGTCCATGATCACCGTAAACCGGAGGTTCACGGCCGTTCCGATGGGCAGGGGCGCCTGGGACTTTATGAACACCCCCGTGCGCGAAATGTTGGTCACGTACTCCTGGATGAATGCATCGAAGGATTCGAACTCCTTGTTGATGGTCACCCGCTCGCCGCAGCGCTTATCGGCGTCGCTCATAGGCGCTCCCATCACTTGCCGGAGAGGTCGAACTGTTCGAGGTGATATTCCGTGCGGGAGGTGACCTGGATCCGCCGCATGTAACGGCTTTCGGCGTCCTGAACCACGCTCTTCTCGCTGCCGGTCAGCAGATCGCCGACGGCAGGGTGACAGTTGACGACCACCGTGTAACCGGGAAGGTCGTTTCGCTTTCTTCGAATCTCGCGCATGATTTCGTAGGCGATGGTCTCCTTCGACTGAAGGTGCCCCGTCCCGTCGCAATAAAAGCACGGCTCGTGGAGGAGGCGCCCCAGGCTTTCTCTCGTGCGCTTGCGTGTCATCTCGATGAGGCCCAGCTCCGAGATGCGATTTAGGGTGGTCTTCGCCTTGTCACGTTGCAATAAATCCTCGAGCGTTTTGCGGATCCGCTCGCGATTGGACGGCCGCTCCATGTCGATGAGGTCGAGGATGATGAGTCCGCCGATATTGCGAAAGCGAAGCTGGTAAGCGATCTCCTGCACGGCCTCGAGGTTCGTCTTGAGGATAGTCTCTTCCATGTCCTTCGAGCCCTTTCCTACGAAGCGGCCCGTGTTGACGTCGATCGCGGTGAGCGCCTCGGCCTCGTCGATGATTAGGTAGCCGCCGCTCGGCAACGGCACCTTGCGCGACAACGCTCGAGCGATCTCGTCCTCGATGCCGTACGCGTCGAAGATGGGCTCGTCTTCATTGAAATAGACGACATCTTTGAGCCGTTCTGGAACGAACATCTCCACGAAGCGACAGAGTCGGTCGTACTGGCCGCGGTCGTCGATCACTATTTCGTGGACCTCGTCCGTGAAGAGATCGCGCGCGGTCTTCAGCACGATGTCCAGCTCACTCTGAAGCATCTTGGGCGCCTTGGCCCCCTCGCGATTCTTGGCGACCTCACCCCAAAGACGAACGAGATATCCGACGTCTTGTTTCAGTTGCTTCTTCGTGAGCCCCTCGGCAACCGTGCGGACGATCAGCCCCCCGCTCGGGGGCTTCATGCCGTCGATCGCCTCACGCAGGCGAGATCGTTCCTTGTCGCTGCCGATTCGCTTGCTGACTCCGACGTGCTCCAGCGTCGGCAAGTAGACGACGTAGCGGCCCGGCAGCGAGACGTGGCTCGAGCAGCGAGCGCCCTTCGTGCCGATGGGCTCCTTCGTGATTTGGACGATGATTTCCTGGCCCTCTTTCACGACATCGCGGATTGGCGTCGACTTCGAAAGGCGCCCGGGACCGGCGGTCGTACGAGATCGCGCCTCGCGGGGTGCGCGTTGCCCCTGCGCGTGAGCCGGCTCTCGCTCGCGTCCGCCGCGACCTCCGCCTCGGCCGCGGTCACGTCCCCGTCCACCCCGGCCTCTATCGCCGCCACGCATGTCGCGCGACGCGGCAAGAGGTGGTGCGGCAGCGCGCGGCGTCGGCGCGCCCGGGTCGCTTATCGTGAAGCCTGGCAGGTCCGGGTTGTCGAGGAGGTCGTCCATCGGATCCGCAACAGGCGGAGGCGGCGGTTCGCTGTCAGGGTCGTCGAGCAAACGGGTGGTGGGTACATCGTCGGCCCCTGCGCTGCCGTCGGCTGCCTCTTCGGGGACGACGTCGTCGTCCGCAAGCATCTCCTCGGGTGCCCCCTCGTCGGGCGCGGGGCTCTCCTTCCCCTCGCCGACCATTGCTGGCTCGGACGCGGGCTTGACCGCGGCGAGAGACTCGTGGCCGTTGCCCTCTTCCGCGGCTTCTTGCGCATCGGCCACCTGCTCCTCCGCGGCTTCTGCCAGTGCCACCTCGCTCTCATCGACCTCGTCGACTTCGGGGCTGTCCACGACGGGACCGACGGCCCCAAGCGCGTGCTTGCGGCCGCCGGCAAGGTAGGCCTCGAAGTCGTCCGGCCGGATCAGATCCTCGACGTGCAGAAACGCCGCGCGCTCGAGACCGATATCGACGAATGCGGCCTGCAGGCCAGGAAGTACCCTTGTGACCTTGCCTAGGCAGATGTCGCCGACGGCACCGCCTCTGGGTTGGGAGCCGCGCCGTTCTATATGGAGCTCGGCGATGATGCCGTTTTCAATGAGGGCGACACGCGTCTCGGTGATGTCGCAAGAGATGACGAGAATATTCTTGGCCATTCGGAGGGGAGCCTTCCCGCCCGAGGGTACGGATCGCACGTGTGCGGCGCGGGGAGCGGCCCGTCGTGACGAGGTGTCACAAGACAGGGCGACCACGAGCCTTTACGGAGCAACTGGTTGCCTCGGGGTTGCGCCGGCCGATGGATCGCACCCGCGTTGGGTCACGTAGGCCAGGCGGCTAGGGTCAGAGCAGAGACCGCGCGCCGAAGAGGACGCCGCCGCAAAACCTTTTGGGGCGGCGCTTTGCCCCCGCGGAGCCGGAGCGCGTTCCCTCCCAAAGGCATAGCGGAAAGCCGCCGACGTGGCCAGCGCGATGATCGAGCAACGGCGGCCGGTCGCAGAAAAGGGGAAAAGGCCCTGCCACACGCTTTCACGCTACCGTTGCTCCCTTCCGGGCCTGGCGGGGTTCACGCTTCTGCGTCGGCAGGGCCGCACGCGCCTCGAGGCGACGGGTGACTCTTAGCCCTGGCCCCCCATCCCGTCGAGCGAATTCAAGGCCGCGCGTCGCGGCTGCGGCCCGTTCGGCTCGCTCGCTCTTGGCGACGGGACCGCGAAGCGCCGGGCTTCCCGAGCGGTACTCGATGCGTCTAGGGTACGTGCGCGGCGGGCCGGCACGAGTCTGGAGCTCCGGACCGTCTCGCGTCGCTGCGCGCATGCGCAGGCCGAGCACGCCGAGAAAGAACCACGCGTGAGCCCTGCCGTTGAAATTCGCCTCCTCGTCGCGCGCGAGATGCGACGAAGCGTTCGCAGCGTCAAGGGGATGGCGCTTAGCGCGCTGACGCTCATTGGTGCGTTCGTGACGTCGCTCGTCTGCGTCTGGATCGAGGGGCTGAACCGCGCCGGCGTTGGCGCGACGTCCACGCCGGCATTCGTGGAGATGAAACGAGCGCTCATCGAGAAGGCCACCGGGGACGCGTCTTTCGCCTCGTACGCCGCGAGCATCCCTTGGTCGCTGATCACGTTCTTGAAAATCACCCTATGGTTCGGACCGCTCCTCATCGCGCTCCTCGGCTTCGACAGTGTCGCGGGCGAGCTCCAGCACCGCAGCATTCGTTACTGGGCCTTGCGTTCGCGGCGCGCTTCGTATTTCGCAGCCAAGGTGCTCGGGCTTTGGATAATGGTTGGGATCATCACGCTAGCCATGAACGTTCTCGCGGCAGCCGTGGTCTTGGGGCGTGGCTACCTGACGGTCGGCGAGCTGCTGGGCTGGGGGTTGCGTTTCTGGGGTGTGGCTTTCGTCATCTTCGGCGTTTGGGCGGCGCTCGCCACTCTCGTAAGCTCCTGTTTCCGATCGCCGATGCCGGCCCTGTTGTCGACCGTCGCGCTGTTCTTCGTCATATGGCTGCTGGGGCTGGGCGGCCTCATTTCGCGGCAGGCAGGCGCCTCTCCGGAAGGCGGCGCCAATAAAATGGTCTGGTACGAGTACATCAATCCCAACTCGTACGACACGCTTCTGCTCGCCCGCGATACGACGCAGGTGCTGGCCGCCCTGGGCATTCTGCTCGCCTTCATCGCGGTGACGATTGGCACCGGCGCTCTTCTGCTGCAGCGGAGAGATATTTGATGGCGGCTGACATCGGAAGAAAGACGAGCAACCCCCTCGGACGCGAGCGCAGTCAGCGCCCCGAGGGCGCGGAGGCAGCGGTGCGGCTGCAACGCGTGACGAAGCGGTTCGGCGCGAAGACAGCGGTCGATGGCGTGTCGCTCGTCATCGAGCAAGGCGCCGTCTTCGGGCTCATCGGCCCCAATGGTGCGGGAAAAACGACGCTGTTCTCCATGATGGCGGGGTACCTCCGTCCAACGGAGGGCTCGATCGCGATGCTCGGGTTCGCCCCAACCGCGGTCGACGAGCTGCGGTCGCGGGTCGGCGTCTTGCCCCAGGACGCGATGCTCCCGGCCGGCGACCGCGTCGGCGAGCTCCTCGTGCATCTGGCGCGGCTGCAGAACCTCCCCCCGTCCAAGGCCATCGGGGCGGCGCAGCGTTCGCTCGACGACGTCGATGGGGCGGCATGGTGGCGGCAGCGTTGCGGCAGTCTGTCGCACGGCATGGCCAAGCGCGTCGCCGTCGCGCAAGCATTTCTGGGGGAGCCCGACATCGTGCTCCTCGATGAGCCAACGGCGGGGCTCGATCCGCGCGTCGCATTCGAGATGCGCCAGCTCATCAAAGCCAAAAGGGGTCGCGCAGCGATTGTCATCTCCAGTCACAACCTGCAAGAGCTCGAAGAAATCTGCGACGCGGCCATCGTCCTCGATCATGGACGCGTGGTTGCCTCCGGGACGATGAGCGAGCTCACGGCGGCGAACGAAGAGATTCGCGTCAGGGTCGCGCTGGGGACCCGTCGTGGGAGCGGGCCGGGGGCCGTGCCGGTGCAGGAGCTGCGCGAGCTCGGGAGCGTCAAGGCCGTGGACTTCGTCGACGGCGGTCTGGAGATCACCGTTTTCTTCGAGCGCGGCCGGGCCGACGCGGAGACCGTCATCGGCCAGGTACTGACCATCCTCCTCCGCCAGCAGGTGCGCATCAGCGGGGTGACCAAGGGAAGGGGTCTCGAGCAACGGGTGATGGCGCTGACCTGAAGGTCGGCTCGCCATTGCCCAGAGCTCCGTCGACGAGAGACTCGGCTGTAGCGGCGCCCGTGACGCTACGGATTGCAGCTCTCGAACGGAAAAGGCGTCGAGCTCCCACCGGCTCGCGCGCGCCCGTCCGGACCGTCGCCCATCACCGAACCGGCGCTGGCCGCAGCGTCCTCGCGGAAGGGCGGCCAAGAAGCTATTGCCGACGGTGCGTCCGCGACGGCCAAGCTCGCCGTCTCACCATCCGTAGCGTCTTCCGCGACGGCCCCCGCGTCTGTGGGCGGCGTGACGAAAGCCATGAGGTCAGAGAGCACGCCGTCGAACTCGTCGAGGTCGGTCGCCCCAGCGATCCCCGGGACGGAGCCCCGGTCGGAGAACTGCCAGAAGACCCAGCTGGTCCAGCCACCAGGCATTCTCGGGCAGCGGACGCCCCAGTTGGCTACCCACAATCCGTAGGAGGCAAAGCCCGTCCCGACGATCGCCGACGTGTCGACGTTTGTGTAGACCAGGGGAGTCTTCCCCGTTGCCAGCGCGACCGCCCTGAGCCACGTCGCCATGTGATCGCGAACGATCGCCGCCGACTGACCGTCCGCAGTTTCGACGTCCATGACGATCGGCAGGTCGTCCGGGGACACCCCGCCCGCGCGGCTCAGCATCGCTGCCACCAGATCGGCCTGGGCAGCGGGATCTTCGCCCGCTCGGAAATACTGGTACGCGCCGCGGACGATGCCCGCCCCTCGCATGCCTTTCCAGTTGCGCACGAACTCCGAATCGATGAAACCCAGGCCATCGCTGACGCGGGCAAAAGCGAACTGCTTGCCATCCGATTTGACTAGCGGCCACGCGATGATTCCCTGGTACACCGATACGTCAATGCCCTGCAGCACCGTGCCCGCAGGGCAAGCCTGTCCGGAGGCCGCCATCCGGACGCATGCCTTCTTTTCTTGGTCGCCCGGTGTCGCGGAGCAGGCAGGCTGTCCGAGGGCAACGATGAAAGTGGAAATGAGCGCCGGGGCTCGCTTGGTGTTCACGGCGGGGCAGCATGCATTTTTTGGCCCCGAAAACTCGTCCTCATAGACAATAGCCCCGACGCGGTCGCGATCGCGGCGACCCGCCTTGCCGCCTGTGTCCCCGATTGCATCGGCTTCGTGGCCCCGTCGGTCACGTCGGCAGCAGGCGCCGCGGCTCCGCGATCGACGCGCCAGCCTTGAGCAGCAGCGACGAGGGGATCGGCCACGGGTCCCGAACCCAGGCGATTTCGCGGCCGGCGCAGGCGCGCCCGATCTCCTCCGCGCTTGCGGGGGCGCTGGTCGGCGCCAGTCCGAGTCCGTGCGCGAGCGTACCGACGATCGTTGGAGCAGACACGCCCGCGGCGCGTAGCTCGGTTACGGTGGCGCCGCGCGTTCGCTTCTGGACTCGTAGGCCCTGTCCATCGACTACCAGCGGAAGGTGGGCATAGCGCGGCGGCTTCGCGCCGAGGGCTCCAATGAGCCAGAGCTGCCGCGGCGTTGACGCGAGGAGGTCGGCGCCTCGGAGTACATCCGTGACGCGCATGGCCAGATCGTCGACGACGACCGCGAGTTGGTATGCGAACATGCCGTCGCCCCGCCGCAGCACGAAGTCACCGACGATGCGGGCCAGGTCCTGCGTGATTGTCCCCGCGACGTCGTCCTCGTAGGTGACGGCCCCCTCGGGCACGCGCACCCGCAGCGCGGGCGGGCGCCGCATCGGTCGGTTCGGATCTCGGTCCCGGCAGGTCCCTGGGTAGACGGACTCCTCGCCGGCGTGGGGGGCGCTCGCGACGTTGGCGACCTCGGCGCGCGAGCAATCGCAAGGATAGACGAGCCCGCGGGACGCGAGTGTCGCGAGCGCGGACTCGTAGTGCGCGTGCCGCTCGCTCTGCACTGTCGGAGCTTCGTCCCAATCGAGGCCGAGCCACCGGAGGTCGCGCTGGATCGCGTCCGCGGCCCCGGCCACGGCACGAGGACGATCGATGTCCTCCACGCGGAGCAGGAACTCGCCGCCCCGGCTACGGGCAAGCGTCCACGATGCGAGCGCCGTCCAGGCGCCGCCTAGATGCAGATCGCCAGTCGGCGATGGAGCAAACCGCGTCCGCGTCGTCACGTGCCCGCCGACTCACGCGGCGTTGGCGACGCCGCCGAGCAGCCAGATCAGCAGCGCCTTTTGAACGTGCAGCCGGTTCTCGGCCTGGTCCCAGACGCGCGAGCGAGTGCCTTCCAGCGTCGCCTCGTCGATCTCCTCGCCGCGGTGGGCAGGCAGGCAGTGCAGGACGAAGGCGTCGCATTCGGCTTGCGACAGCATGCGCTCGGTCAGCGTCCACCCCGCGAAGGCCTCGGCGCGCGCCGCATTCTCGGCCTCCTGGCCCATGCTCGTCCAGACGTCGGTGTTCACGACGTTGCACCCTTCGAGCGCGCGGCCGGTGTCGTGCACGAGCGTCACGTGGGCGCCGGCGCGGGAGATCTCCTCGCGCGGCGGGAGGTAACCGCGGGGTCCAGCGAGGACGAGCTAGAAGCCGAAGAGCGGAGCGGCCTCGAGCCAAGAGCGCGCCATGTTGCTCGAACAGTCGCCCACGAAGGCGACGCGCTTTCCAGCGA
>JALYHV010000235.1 GCA_030776205.1 Myxococcota bacterium
CGGCGGCCCGTCGCGGTCGCTCGCAGGCGCCGGTGCGGGACGCGAGGTGACGCGCGACCATTCTTCTTCTGCACCGGGCGCGGCGAGCCCCGGCGCGGTTTCGAGCGCGACGCCGAACTTGTCGTGAAACGCTTTGCGAACGCCCTCCTGCATGGATCGCGCGTCCGGCCAGCGCCTCGATTTCTCGAACTCGAGGGCGCGATCGACCAGCGCTTCCACTCCGGGGTCCAGCCCGGGCGCGACCGACCCGAGGGGTCGGGCCGGCTTCGTCATCGCGCTGAGGAGCTGCTCGTTGACCGTGCGCCCCTCGTGGACGACGCTGCCCGAGAGCAGGTGAAACATCGTCGCGCCCCAGGCCCACAAATCGCTGAGCGCGTCGACATCGTCCCAGAGACCGAGCGCCTGCTCGGGGGCCATATAAGCCGGCGTTCCCATTGCTGCCCCGATCTGCGTCCCTTCCTTCGTCGTCGTCGAGAGCTCGCGGAGCCGCGCGATACCGAAGTCGAGGACCTTGACCTGGCCCGAGCGCGTCAGAAAAACGTTGTCCGGCTTGAGATCGCGATGGATGATCCCATGGTCGTGAGCCGCCGCGAGGACGTCGAGCAACTGGTCGGTGACAAGCAGCACTTCGCGCTCGGGGAGCCGCCCGCCACATCGAAGCCGGCGCTCCTCCAGCGACTCGCCCTCGAGGAGCTCCGTGACGAGAAAAAGCGAACCGTCCTGCGCCTCGTCGTCGTCAATGACCTTGACGGCGCCGTCGTGACCCACCGCGTTGGCGGCGTAACCTTCGCGCAGGAAGCGTTGCCTGACGAGCGGGTGGATGGAAAGCTCGGCGTGGAGAATCTTGACCGCGGCGCGGCTGCCGTTGCGATGCGTCGAAGCGTAAACCGCGGCAGTGCCCCCCAACCCGAGCAGCTGGTCGAGGTGCCACTTGTCTCGCAACGTTTCGCCGATGCGGGCTTGCGCTCGATGAAGTAGCGGGTCTGGGAACCCCGCCGCCGCCTTCGCCGCCGGCTCCGCCTCCGGCGCGGCAACTTCCACCGGGTCTGCCATCGCTTCGCCTGTCGTCTAAGGACACCCGTGCATTCCAGGTGTCAGTGAACCATACATCCCTTCGGGTACAAATCTAGGATCCGCGAGCGCCGCGAAGACGATTGCGGGACGCGGTGTTTTGCTCGTTGGCTCGTTGGCTGGTTGGCTGGTTGGCTCTTGCGCGGTTTGCGGGGAGGTCTCGGGGAACCAGGGTGGCGTGAGGCGGCGCGAGATGGCGTAAGGCGGGGTTTCCGGACCATCGCGCAGGAACCCCATTGCAGGCAATTGCACGCGATTGCAGCGGAGTACGGGTGAGCGAACGCTGCCGATGCCGCGCGTTGCCTTTTTGGTCCTGTCCTTCGCATGCTGCGGGCGCTCTTTGGCCCGTGGTCAGTTGCGATTTCCGGCGAATCCATTCGAGCCGTGCTCGTCGGGAGTGGGTGCTTACGGGTCGTGCGATGAGCGGTGGACTCGCGCCAGGGCACGCGTCTGGGGTCGCGAGACGCTTCTCTCGGCGGGGGTAGGCACGTGGGCCGTCGGGCTCGAGGCTTCGGTCGACGGGGTAGGCACGTGGGCCGTCGGGCTCGATGTCTACTGCGACGACCCGCGCGTTTGGGCAAGGCGCGACCGACGCCTATCTCTTCGAGGTAGACGCCTGGGCCGGCGTGATCGACGTCTATCTCAAAGAGATGCGCGCCTGGCTCAATTCGGCCGAGACCTATCTCAAAGAGATGCGCGCCTGGCTCAATTCGGCCGAGACCTATCTCAAAGAGATGCGCGCCTGGCTCGGTTCGGCCGACGCGTCGCTCGCCGCTCAATTCGCGCAGGAACCGCCGTCGGCCGTCATGCCTACACACGCCGCATCGCCGGTCGAGGCATTGCAGACCGTCGCGCCGCCGGCGCAAAGGACCCCGCAGCGGGGAGGCGTCCCGCCGCACGTCGCCACTCCGTTGGCCGGCACCGCGCACGGGGTACACTGCATTCCGCAGCGGCTCGGGTAGCTCGAGTTGTCGGGATAACACGTGCCGCCGCAATCGTGCTGGGCCGCGGGGCAGACGCATTTGCCGCTCTGGCATGTCTTCCCTCCGGAGCAGGCGTTGCCGCAGCTGCCACAGTTCGAGGGATCCGTCGCAAGGGACGCGCACGCGGCGTGGGTCGTACCGGTCCCGCAGAGGGTTTCGCCGGTCGGGCAGGCGCACTGGCCTGCGCTGCAGATTTGGGTCGCTGGGCACGCCTTTGCGCACGCGCCGCAGTGGTGAGCGTCGGTACTGAGATCCGCGCAGGTCGGGGTTGGGCCGCACAGCGTGGAGCCCGGAATGCTCGTGCACAGCTTGCACCCGTACGACTGCGGCGGACCGACGAGCGGCTCGCACGTCGAATCGGCGGTGCAGGCGTTTCCGCAGCCGTTGCAGTTGTCGTGATCAGTTGCCTCGTCGACGCACGCGGCCACGCCGCCATCCATCGTGCACAGCTTCTGCTTGCCGGGACAGGCGCACGCCCCACCGACGCAGCTCGCGCCCGCAGCGCACGCGCGCCCGCAGGTCCCGCAGTTTGCCGGCTCGGTCATGACGTCGACGCAATGGTCGACGCACCACGTGCCCGAGCCCGGGCAGACGCACTGTCCGCTCTGGCATGACTGGGTTGCGGGGCAGATGATTCCGCAGCGGCCGCAGTTCTGCGGGTCCACGGCGGGATCGACGCACAGCATGCCGCCAGCTGGCCCGCACATGATCCCGCTGCCCGCGCACGCGCACGTGCCGGCGTTGCAAACGCCATTGCTCGGGCATGTCATCCCGCAGGCGCCGCAGTTGTGCTTGTCGGTGTCCATGTCGACGCAGCTCGTGCCGCCGCAGGTCACGCACGACGCGGTCGCATCCCCTGCGTCGATCGTCGCACCGGGATTGCCGGACGTCGCGCCCATTGCAGCGTCCGGGGAGCGCTCCGTCAGCTCCTGGACGCCGAGCAATCCGCTGCAGCTCGTGACGAGGAAGAGCGCTGCCCCGAGCCAAACCAGTCGACTACGCATGGTTCTTTGCGAGCAAGCTGAGCACGGGACGGGTGCCAGCGAAAGCGGAGGAAGGGCCGCGTGAGGCGCACGAGAAGCAATCGCGGCGCGTCTACATGCACGCATTCGCCGCGTTGCACGTCGTGCCCATCGGACACACGCCGCAGCTCACCGTCCCGCCGCACCCGTCGGGAATCGTCCCGCAGACCTGTCCAGGGCCGCACGCCGTGATCTTCGTGCAACCGCAGACGTTCGTCGTACCGGGGTTGCCGCCGCCGCACGTGTTCGGCGCCGTGCAAGTACCGCAGGTGAGCATTCCTCCGCACCCATCGGGGATCGGCCCGCAGTTCTGTCCGCCGGGGCAAACCGTGAGCGGCGCGCAGACACACATGTTGCTCGCATTGCAGGTCTGCCCCGCGGCGCAGGTCCCGCAGCTGATCATCCCCCCGCACCCATCGGAGGCGCTGCCGCACGTCTGCGTCCCGCAGGCGGCCGCCTTGCTGAGCGGCTGACAGACGCACATGTTGCTGGGGTTGCACGTCGTGCCGGGGGGGCACGTTCCGCAGCTGATCGTGCTCCCGCAGCCGTCCGGAACCGTGCCGCACATCGCCCCCATCGGGCAGGCCGTCAGCGGCGCGCAGACGCACACGTTGCTGGCGTTGCACGTCGTGCCGGCGGGGCACGTGCCGCAGCTCACCGTTCCGCCGCAACCGTTCGGCGCCGACCCGCATGTCTG
>JALYHV010000236.1 GCA_030776205.1 Myxococcota bacterium
CGAGCGACGAACGCATGATGGATCGATTACCAGAATTCCCACGCCCGCGCGAAGCACACGAAATGCCTAATGAGGGTGCACGTGCGTAGTCGGCGCCACGAATAGACCGACGGGATGTCGCGCGCGACGAACGACTATGCCACCGGCGCGTTTCTTCTCGCCGGCAGCGAGATCCTGAAGCTGTAGGCCGCTGCCCAACGACGCGCCGACGAGCCAGAGGCTTGAACGGCTGGCGTTCCGCTACTGGAGCGGGTTAACGATCGCGTAGGCATTCGAGGGATTGCCGACGAGCTGACTGACCTTGTCGTAATAAATAGTCCTCGTCTCACCGGCCGTGTAGTTGCCGTCGTCGAAGTTGTACATTCCGAATTTCAGGCCGATGCCGTTGTTCGGCATGTCCACGAACGTGTCGCCAACCCAGGTCCCAAAACCGAAGTCAATCCCGGTCAGACGAAACGTAGGCGTGCTACCCCGACAGACCGCATCGCCGAACCACACCTCGAGGGTGCCCGCCTGCTGATGGGAAGCGACGAAGTGAATGATGATCGGGTTCCAGGTATTGCGCGGAATGTTCGCGGTGATGAGCTGCTCCGGGACTCCGGTCGGCGTGCACGTGCCCCGATGCGACATGGTGAGCGAGTTGTTCGTCACGTGCAGCATGGCGGCCCACGAGCTGCAACCGCCGTGGGCGAAGATCTGGCCAATCCCTTGGCTCTTGTCCGTCGGAAACCCAGGCGTCGGCAGAAAGAATTGAAATCCGTACCAGCCCTCTTTCATGAAGTTGAGGCTGCTGCAGGCCTCCGCGCCACGACGGAGGCGAGTGCCGTTGTACCCCGCCTGGGTCCAGAAAAGCTCAATGGACGGGTCGCCGTTCAGCGTCGTGTTTCGTCCAAAGTTTGGAAGCTCCGTCGTGCAGATCGAAAACGGGGAGACCGTGCCGTCGGTGAAGCTCGAGGCCTTCATAGTTGGTGTGTCGGCGAAGGGCGGACCGTGGCCCGTCGTCCCGCAGGCGGAGCCCCCGTCGCCGAGGACGACGGCGCCCGTGTCGAGCGCACCCGCGTCGAACGTTCCGCCGGAAGACCACCCCGATGCAGCGCCCGAGCTCGTCGTGGACCCAGACGATCCCGAGGACGACGAGCCGGAGGAGGATCCCGATCCAGAAGCAAAGCCCGACGGCGATCCGGAGGCATCACCGGAAGACGGCCCGCCGCCGGAGGACCCCGTCCAGGTTCCAGACCCGGTGGATACACCCGATGACGAACGCGTTCCGGACGATCCCGTCTCTTCGCCCGAAAGGGCGCCCGAATCGGCGGGCGCGGGCGAAACGCCGCCGCATGCCGCGATCAGCATCGCCGACGCGGGAATCAGCCCGAGAACACGTTCGGCCATGACAATGGTGCGGCTTTTCATTCTCTTGTCCGTACTCTCGGCGAGGAAAACGCCGACCTCCGAGGCTCAGTGTCGGAGCGCCGGCGTTAAGGCTCACCGCGCCGCGATCCTCCGCGCAACTGGCAACTGACCACAACGCGATCCGCGGTGGTCCCAGTTGGCGCACAGACGGGCGCAGGCCGACGAAATAAGAGTACGCCAAGGCGATGTGAATCCAGAGTCCCAGTCGGCCTCCGTCACATGGGCCGAGTGGCCACGTAGATATGCGGGTTGCCGCTCACGTCGCTCGTGATGTAGAGCCGGCAGCCGTCCGGCGAGAGCCAGTCCGGGCGGTCGTACCCGGACGTATTGAGCTGCTTCAGGTTCGTCGGCGGGGCGAACGCGGAGAAACGATTTCGGCGGCTCGCGGTCCAGATGTCGCCCAATCCAGAGCCTCCTGGGCGATCGGAGGCGAAGAAGACGATCAGATCGTCGTCCGAGCTGACAGGGTAGTCGTCCCGCGCGCCAGCCACGTTGAGCTCTGCAATGGGCTTGGGCGCGTTGTAGACGCCCGTTCTGCCGGTGGCGTGGTAGAGGTCGAAGTCCCCAGAGCGGTCGGACGCGAAGTAAAGGTTCGTTCCATTGGGAACGCCCCCGACGAACGGGGCGTGCTCGTTCGACGTCGAGTTGACGTTGGCGAGGAGGCTGTCCGTGGAAAAATCTCTGCTGACGGCGGTGCGCGTTGCCCAATAGATATGCGAACCGACGTTGCCCCTCCGGAACGCCACACTCAATCCATCGGCCGTGACGCTGGGCTCTACACCCGAGCTCACGTTGTTCAAACGGACGGCAGCGCCGAACGGCGAATTCGTGTTGGACCGCGTGGTGACATACAGGTCATCCGTCCCCGCACGCGAGCTCCAGAAGAACCCCGTGAGCTCGTTCGGCAGGAGACGGAAGTCGCCATCTTTCAGCGTGGACTGAAAGCTGGCGAGCCACACCGGGGGCCCGAAAGGTTTTGCCGGGTCGCAGGACGGGCCTCCGTCAGAGACGCCCGCGTCCACCGGGCCCGCGCTGCCGTCGGCCGCGGCGTCTTCGGGACCATCCGCGGTGAGGCCCCCGCCCTCCACGACGCCGGCGCTCGCCTCGGGCAAAGTGCGCTCCGCGACGCCCGGCGAATCGGCCGGCGAATCGGCCGTGAGGCCGCCGTCGTCCACGCGGCCCCGGTCGAGGCCCATCGGCCCATCGGCTCCCGTCTCGAGGGGATCAGCGGGGCCATGGCTTCCGTCGGAGCTCGCGCCGTCGCTCGGATCGCCAAGGGCCGACTTGTGGTCCTTGCCGAGCCTATCGAGATCGACGAAGACCGAGCACTGACACAAATTCGCGAGGCCTACCGCCGCGATCGGCAAGAACGCCCTCACGGGGGTGAAGTATCGTTGGGGGAACATTCTCGGTGGGTGACCGCGAAAGCCGACCGGCTCGCGCGGTTCCATGCATGTAACGGCCTCTCGCCCGACGCCGCTAAGCTCTTGGTCAGCTCTTGGTCAGCTCTTGGTCAGGAAGAGTGGCGACCCGAGGGGTGCTTTGATCACATCCCACCGGCGGAGCGGCGCCCATGCCGGTGTGGTAGTGAATAAGACGGAAACGCCTGGTCCGCAGGGCGTTGGCAATCGACGGGACCGCCGCGATGAAGATGTTCTCTCGACGAGAGGTGAGCTGGGCTTTGCTGGCATTCCCGCTCTGGTCCGCGTGCGGAAGCGGGAGCAGCACGCCGGGCGGTAGCGGATCGGGGAGCTCCGGCGC
>JALYHV010000237.1 GCA_030776205.1 Myxococcota bacterium
GCAATCTCTCGGTCGAACGCCGAGCGCTCACGCGCCGCAATGGCGCACGCGGCCTGGGTGTCGCTCGCGTCGAGGGCGCGGCCCGTCACCATGACCGCGGCCGCACCCACGGCGACGAGGACAGCGCCGGCGAGCCCGAACAGCCTGGCGGTCAGGCGCGCTTCGAACGTTCGAGCGCCCAAGCATATCCTATCTGCCGTACCGTTCGAAGCACGTCGCGAAAGCCGCGCTCCGACAGCTTGCGTCTTGTTCGCGCGAGCAACACTTCGAAGCTGGCGGCGGCACTCTCGCTGGCGTCCCCCCAAACCGCCTCGAGAATGTCGTCGCGCGGCACGACCCGTCCCTCGCGATAAGCCAGCAAGGCGACGATGTCGAACTCGCGCGCCGTCAGCGGTAGGCGCTCCCCGTTGATCGCGATGACGCGGCGGTCGCGATCGATCGACAGCGCGCCGAAGATACGCACGGACTCGGTCCAGCGCGGACCTCGTCGGGCCAGCGCGCGCACGCGGGCGACCAGCTCGTCCATCGAGAACGGCTTGCCAAGGTAGTCGTCTGCTCCGGCGTCGAGGCCCGCGACGCGATCGCGCACCGTGGTTCGGGCGGTCAGGAGCAGAATGGGCAGCTCGCCTCCGGCGCGTCGCGTGGATTCGCACCATCCCAACCCCGATCCATCCGGCAGGCCGATGTCGACGACCGCCACGTCGAAGTGCTGCGTGGCGAAGGCATGGTCGGCGGCGGATACCCCGCCGGCGACCACCACGGCGTGACCGCTGGCGCGGAGGCCGGCGCCGACCGTCTCGGCTAGCCGCGGGCTGTCCTCCACGAGAAGGATGCGCACGCGGCGGAATCTAGCACGGCGGCTGCGGCCCGATGACGCGGAGCGCGGCCGGAACGATCACCAGCGCAGCGAGAAGTCCCGCCAGCACCCCTGCGGTACCGACCGCGCCGAGGTCGAGGAGGCCATCGAAGCGGCATGCCACGAGCGCGACGAAACCGGCGGCGGTGGTGAGCCCGGTTGCGGCGACCAGTGGTCCTTGCGTCCGCAGCACGTCGGTGACCCGCCCCAAGCGCGCGGCATCGAGCAGAAACATCGACTCGTCGATCGTGACGCCGAACAGCACCGGGAGGACGAGCGCGTCGTAGACGTGCCAGTGCACCGAAGCGATGCGCATGAAGACGCCGACCAGCGCCATCTCGCAGGCGAGCGTCGATAGCGCCACCGCGGCGTGACGCGCGCTGCGCAACGCGGCGCACAGCGCGATGCTCACGAGGGCCATCGCCGCACCGCCAACGACCGCGAGATCGCGCCCGAGGACCTCGCGGAGGGCGCGGTCGATGGCATCGAAACCGGTGACCTGCGCCGCGGGATCGGCTGCCACTATGGCTGCGCGAACGCGCGCCTCGCTGCCCGGTGCTTGGCCGGGGCGGACGTAGGTCGCGACTAGCGTCGTAGGTCCATCGTGCGCCAAATGACGGACCAAAAGCCATGCGAGCGCGTCGTCCATCGGCGCCGGCGGCGCGCGCGCGGCAGCGCTACGGCTAGGGAGCTGGGAGGGGTGCTCCAATGACTCGAGCGCGGACGCGAACGCCGCAAGCTCGAAGCCGGCGCCGCGCAGCGCCGCCTCCAGCGCTGGACGCCGCGACGGGAGATCGAGGGCGTCGCGCGAGGCGATTCGAAGCTCCTGGGTGGCGAGCGCCGGCGCGAACGCAGTCAGCGTGTCGAAGCCGTGCACTGCCCCGTCCTGGACGAGGGGCTCGAGCGCTTCGGCGACGCGATCTGCGCGCTCACGTGCGCGCTGCTCGGCCGCGTCGGCACTGAGCACGATCCATTCGGAGCCTCCGCTTCCGAAGAGCGCGCGGACACGAGCTTCCGCGACGAGCGGAGGCAATGAGCGCGGACGAATCGCCACCATCGCATCGGCGGAGCTCGGCCAACCCAGCCACGCGATCGCGAGGAAGGGAACCGAGCACGCGGACAGGGCGAACAGCGCGCGGCGACGGGTCGCCGTCGTCCAGATCAGGACATCTATCCACCGCGGCGTCAGCGGACGAGGAGGAGGGCCGCGCTCCAGCCACGCGCCTACTTCAGGGGTGACGAGCAGGATCGCTAGGGACGTGAGCAGCTCGCCAGCGCCACACAGAATCCCTAGCTCCTTCATCGCGCGCAGCCGACCCAGAGCCAGCGCGCCGAACGCCACGGCAGCCACCGCGGCCGCGGTCAGCGTGGGTCGCCAGGTCGATGCTCTCGCTCGCCTGGCGGCCTCCGCCGGAGGATGCCCCTCGCGCCTAGCCGCAAGTAACGCGGCGTAGACATGAACCCCCGTGTCAACCCCGACACCGACGACGACCGCAGCGAACGCGATCGCCACGGCGCTCAAGCCGCTGGGCAGGAGCGCGGCGAGGCCGGTGGTCCACAGCGTGCCTAGCACCAGCGGAGGAAGGACGGCGAGGAGCGCACGCGCGCGGCGGAAGGTTGCGACGAAGGCCACCGAGGCGAGAATGAGCGACAGCGTCCCGCTCACCGCCAGGTCGCGCTTGAGCATCCGCTCCGTCGCCCACGCGATGGCATGCGCGCCGGCAAGCTCGATCGTCACACCCGCGCGTGCTGCGTGACGCTCGGCACGCTCGACGTCCTCCACCAGCGCCTCCGCGTTCCCGGACGCAAAGGCGCCCCCACGAGGCTCTGCCACGACCAGACGCGCACGACCTTCGTCGGCCGAGAATGGTTCCCCTGGAGTGGCCCCTACCGCCGAAGAGAGCTCCGCGCCCGACTCCCAGGGGACCTGCGCCAAGCGGAGCGGATCACTCCGCATCCAAGCCTCGACATCGATGTCCGTGGCTGGCGCGAGGAGGAGAGCGCGGGTCTCGCGGAGGCGCTCCCGCATGCCGTCGGGCGTTAGCAGCGCGGCGAGTCGCTGCCGGGCGCTGCGCCCGGCGTAAGCCCACGCCAACGTAGGGTCATGCGAGCCCGCAAAGCGAGGGGCGCGGTCGATAACACGCGTCACCGACGACGCGTGGCGGAGCGACTCGGCGATGGACTCCGCCACGACCTCGACGTCATTCGGGTTTTTGCCGGTCACGAGCACGGTCGCCGGCTCACTTCCGCCGAAGGCGTCGATCCATCTCTTGAGCGCGGTGGCGTCGTTCGACTCGGGAAAGAGCGCGGTGAGGTCGGCAGATACGCGGAGTCGGCTCATGGTCAGCCATGCGGACAGCAAGGACACCAGCACGACGAGCCCCATCAGGGCGGGCCCACGCCATGGCTTCCGGACGGGGTCGCGCACGCCCGGCTCGGCGGTTGCGCTCACGACGTCCCGCTCGGCCGTTCGTCGGCGATCACGACCGCCGCATCCGGCTTTTTCATCATGCGGACGCGCACGCGCGTCACCCTCCGACGGCTAATCGCGGTGACCTCGGCGGTAACCCCCGGCGCGAGCTCCACTCTGTCGCCCGCCCGCGGCAGACGCCCGAGCAGCTCCACGACGAGCGTCCCGACCGGCTCGCCTAGATCGAACTCCCCGAGCGTGACTCCGATGGCCCGCAACTCTTCGAGGGCGGCGCGTCCATCGACCTCCCACACGTCCTCCGCGCCAGGCAGCTTGAGCACGCGTTGCGGCTCCTCGTCGAACTCGTCGCGGATCTCGCCGACGATCTCTTCGAGCAGGTCCTCCATGGTCACGATGCCGCTCGTGCCTCCGTACTCGTCCACGACGACGGCGATCGGCACCTGCTTTCGCTGCATTTCGCGCAGAACGTCGACGCCACCCTGGACCTCCGGCACGAAGAGCGCGTCTCGACGCAAAGCCCGCAGGTCGACGAGCGCGTGGGCCTCGGGATGAAGCAAGAAATCCTTCGCATAGAGGTAACCGGCGACGTCGTCGAGCGAGCGTCCGTCAGTGAGCAGAATGCGCGAAAATTGGTGAGCCCGCACGAACTGCTGCGCCTCGCGGCCGCTTGTCTGAATGGGCAGGGATACTACGTCGACCCGAGGCACCATCGAGTGGCGCGCTGCACGCTGCGAGAAGCGCATCACACGCTCGAAGAGCTCCGCCGTCGACTTGCCTCGCGGCGATCGCGCCGCGCTCGCGGCCAAAATGGACACGATCTCGTCCTGACTGAAGCGCCCTTCCACACTCGCCACGTCGGGTGACATGCCAACGAGGAGGAGGACGAACCTAGACGCCCGCTCGAGCAGCCACAAAAACGGAAAGAAGGTGACGTATATGACGCGGAGCGGAATGGCGGCCCCCAACGCCGTGCCCTCGGATCGCTGGATGGCGACGAGCTTGGGCACGAGCTCTCCGAAAAGGACGTGGCCGAACGTCAAGATGACCAGGGCGAGGGCGTCGAGCGCGACGTGCAGGCCTGGGGCGGCCGGTTTTCCCGTCAACGACGACATCACGCGATCGAGCATCGCCGCCGTCGCAGGCTGGCCGATGGACCCCAGGCCCAAACTAGCCAGCGTGATGCCGAACTGGGTCACGGAAAGGTAGCGGTCCAGGCGCTGAACGATGGACTCGGCGGCGATGGCGTTCTTGTCGCCCTTGCGGGCACGCGAACGAAACTGCGATCCACGAACCTTGACGATCGCGAACTCGGCCGCGACGAAGAAACCGTTGAGCGCGATGCAGAGCGCGGCGACGACGAGGCCCCACACGGGTTGGAAGCTCTATCATGACGGCCCGACGAGCTCCCTGGCTTCCGCTCGAGGGGCCTCGGCAACCGGGCTCGCAGGCCTTACGCTGCCGGCCATCACGGGAGGTCACTGGCGGCGTGTCGGACCACGACGTACTCGTCTTTTTGCTCGCCCTGGCGGCGATGCTCGCCTCCGCCCGGCTCCTCGGGGAGCTCGCGCGCGCCGCGCGGGTCCCGCTCGTAGTGGGTGAGATGGCCGCGGGGATCCTGCTCGGTCCGAGCGTCCTCGGGCGAGCTGCGCCCGGCGTTCACCGCTGGCTCTTTCCGGGGGGATCCCCGGAAGCGATGATTGGCGCCTACACGACGACGGCCGTCGTTCTCCTTCTTGTCGTCGTCGGCGTGGAGGTGGATCTGGGCGTTCTGCGGCGGCGCGGTCGCAGCGCGTTGGCTGCGGGCGTTTTCGGAACATTGCTCCCCATGGCGTGCGGCATCGGTCTCGGGCTGCTCTTACCTGACGCCGACCTCGTCGATCCGACGCGGCGCACCCTCTTCGCGCTCTTGCTGGGTGTCGCGCTCAGCATCTCCGCTCTGCCGGTGATCGCCAAGACATTGCTAGACCTCGGTTTGTTCAAATCCGATATCGGCCTGCTCGTGATGTCAGCGGCGATGATCGACGACCTCGTCGGCTGGCTCGCGCTCTCGCTGATTCTCGGGCCGGTTCGCGGCAAGACGGTGGACCTGGTTTCGTTCGGCCGAACGGTTCTCCTAGGGTCGGCCTTCACGGCCGCCATGTTGGTCGCGGGACGCAGGGTGATAGACACCGTGCTCGCGCACCTGGAGAGGAGCCGCGTCGCGGCCCCAGGGCGCGTACTCTCGCTTGTCATCGTGATGGCGCTGCTCGGCGCGAGCGCCACGCATGCCATCGGCCTGCACACGGTCTTCGGGGGGTTCGTCGTAGGGCTGACCTTCGCCGGGTCGTCTCGTGTGAACGCGCGCACGCGCGTGGTCGTCGAGGACTTCGTGACCAACGTCTTCGCGCCAGTGTTCTTTGCGTCGATCGGGCTTCGCATCGACTTCGTGCGCGCTTTCGACTTGCGTCTGTGCGCGCTCGTTTTTGTCCTCGCGTCCGCCCCCAAGATCCTCGGATGCACGCTAGGGTCGCGCATCGGGTCGCGCGCCGGCGTGCGACTGAATTGGCGGGAGGCGGCCGCGGTAGGCTTCGGGATGAACGCCCGGGGCGCAATGGGCATCATCCTGGCGGCCATCGCGCGGGACGCCGGGTTGCTCAAGGACCAAATGTTCGTGGCACTCGTCACCATGGCGCTGGCGACGTCGCTCATGAGCGGCCCGGCCATGAAGTGGCTGCTCTACCGCGAAGAGCCGGAGGAGGACGTGGTCATGCTCCTGCGTCGCGGCGCGTTCATTCCCGCGCTCCACGCACGGACGCCGAGCGACGCCATCAGCGAGCTCGTACGGGCGCTCGGCTCGCTGTTGGCAGGCAAGAAGCGCCACGCTCGGGATGCCGTCCTCGAGCGCGAGCTCGTCGCGGCGACCGGCCTCGGTGACGAGGTCGCCATCCCGCACGCGGTCGTGGAAGGCCTCGAGCGGCCGTTGCTCGCCCTCGGCTGCGCGCCGCGCGGCATCGACTTCGACGCCCCGGACGGCCGCTCCGCGCGCTTCGTTTTTCTCCTCCTGATTCCCCCGAGAGCGTACGAGGAAGAAGTCCGCATTCTCGCGTCCATCGCGCGCGCTACGTTCGACGCGCGCGCACGGGAAGAACTGATCGCCGCGACCGGGATCGACGAGGTCACACGCGTGTTAGCGCAGAGCGCCAAGCGGACCCGCGAGTCGATGCGACCCTTTCGCGCCGCCGGCGAAGCATGACGCCGCTTGCCCGACTTGCGCGGGGCGCCAGGCCGACGCACCATCCCCCCCTCCATGCGCAACGGACAGTGGGCACTCTTCCTGGCAGCGGCCGCTATCATGGTCACCGTGACACGCCGCGCCTCGGCGTTCGGTGGCACCGCGGGAGATCTGGGCAAGGCCGGCAACTTCGTCGTCACGAACGACGCGAGCTTCTCGTTTTACCAGCCGCTCAGCAACGCGAACGGACCCACGTTCCGACTTCAGCCGGCGCTCGATTACTTCGTCGTGCCGAACGTGTCGATCGGCGGCACACTCGTGCTCGGGTATGACAGCAACAACAAAGCGACAACCGTCGGCATCGCGGGGAGGGTGGGCTACGAGATAGTCCTCTCGGACACGTGGTCGTTCTGGCCGCGAGCCGGCCTGACCCTCACGTCGGTGTCTGTGCCGGCACCGAACAGCGGCGGCGGCTCGGGCCTCGCCCTCGACGTCTTCGCGCCCTTTCTGGTGCACCCAGCCGAGCACTTCTTCTTCGGCCTCGGCCCTGGCTTCCACCAGGACATTGCGGGCAATGATCCGAAAGTCACCGCCATCACGGGCGGGTTTCTGATCGGCGGCTACTTCGACTCCTGAGGGAGCATCCCGCGCTGGCGTGCCACCTCGCGGATCGTGTCCCGACGTTTGTTGAGCTCGTCGTGATCTTTCACCGGCAAGAAGCGTGAAACCGCGCCCTCCCTGGGCACGCGCACGTAGACGGCTGTCATCGCGGCGGTCAGCTCCTGGATCAGCCGCTCGAACTGCACGGCCACGCGTTCGTCGACCTTCTTCTCGACTTCAAACCAGCTCCAACGAACTTGAACGCGGAGCAAGGCCTCTGCCTTGACGAGCAGGGTGTTGGTGTTGAACACCCGGACCTGCGCCGCATCGAAGCCGCTCGGCAACCGGAACTCCTCGAGAACCTGAAGGCGGCGCACGACACCGCCGTGGCCATCTTCGGCGTCGGTCCAGACCGGGATGCCGCCCTTGTCATCCGCTTTCGACGTGACCTCCACCATCAGCTCCGCAGCCCGCTCGATGAACAAGCCGAGGAGCGCTGGATCGATGGTCGCCCCGAGGTTGTCCAGGTTCGTGATCCAGACGAACTTTCCCCCGCCCGCAACGAAAGCCGAGAGGAGCCCGGAGCGCTTCAGTGCATCCGGCAAGTCGCCGTGGCCGGTGGCGTACGTGCTCGGCGCGCCGTCTTGCGCGCGAAACAGACGACCGTCGCTGGTGAGGCGCAGGCCGAGGTCTTGCGAGAAGGTCGCGATGTGCGGGCCCGCGCCAACGCGCTCGAGCGCCTCGCGAATGGGACCTTCCGTCGCCTCGCTGGTCATCAGCCAGAGAGGCACCGGTCTCGTCGCGCGCCGGGACCACGCCGCGTTCTCGTTCAGACGCAGCTCGAGGAAGGTCTGGCCTGGGAGCACCTCGACGAGCGCCTTGACCACGCCTCCCATCCGCGTCGCCATGCCCCCCGCCATGACGCAAAAGGCGACCTCGCCTCGCCGAAGCGCTTCGAGCCCGACGGCGGAGAGCCGCTCGTGCTCCGCGGTTTGTGGCGCAGGCGCATCGACGACGTCATCGGGCCGGGGCGGATCGACCACGCCACGAATCCGGTTGCGGTCGTCTCGCTCCGTGCTGCCGCCGCGCTTGTCCCCGGGAGCGCGAGCGCGCGCTTGGAGCGAAGCCGCCAGAGTGAGCAGCCGCTCGGCATCGAAGCCCGCCGCGTCCAGGCGAACCCGCAATGGGCGGGGCAAGTCAGCGAGCTCGGCTCGAAGGTCGGCGGCGTCGGTCATGGTAGGAGGGATCCGGTGGCGCGCGGCGAGCGCAGGGAGGATGATACTGAGGAGGACTAAGACCTTTGGCGAGAGTGGCAAGGGGACGCGTGAAGGAGACGCTTGGCGCGTGCTTCTGCGTGGCCGTCGGGGGGCTCGCAGGCCTTGCCGGCTGCGTCATCGAACCGGGCCCCGCCGTACCGATCGGCGTCGCGGTGAGCGGACCTCCTCCCGCACCGGTCATCGAGATGCGCCCGCCGCCGCCCACCGTGCGCGCGGTCTGGATTGCGGGTTACTGGCATTGGACGGGCATGCAATACGCTTGGATCCCCGGGCATTGGGAAGAAGCGCACGAAGGCGTGCAGTGGTGGGCGCCGAGTTACCCGATGCGCGATGGAACGTACTTCTACGAGCCGGGGCGGTGGTCGCGTCCGCGAGGGTGAGCGCCGTCATCCAGCACCTGCGCGAGTCGAGCGCTTCTTGAGGGCGGCGTCGGAGGACGCGCGAGAGGCTGCTACTGTCCGGACCGTGCGTCGCGGTCGCCAACGTGTCTGGCTCCCGTTCCTCTTCGTAGTGGTCGCGGGCAGCGCATTGGAGCCAAGCGCGGCGGGCGCTCCCGGCCCGGTCCTCCACGAGCCTGTCGTGCCCGATGCCAAGGAGGACCTCGCACTCCACGTGCAGCTTGAAGGCGACTTGCCGGCGGCGCTCGAAACTCCCAGCGGCGTCGTTTCCGCGCCCGATCCGCGCCGTCCGCCTTCTCCTTCGGACACCACGTACGCGGGAGGGGGCGGGGACGACACGTTCACCGCCGATCGCGACACGCGTCGACCCCGGGTCGACCGATACGAGGACCCGTTCACTCCCTCCACAGCGCCGTTCAAACGGCTGGAGTCGTTCGACGCCGTTCGGCGCGACTACCGCCTCTACGTCCGCGACGCGCGGCTCGTGCAGATCGTCCCCGTCGCCTCCGCAGGCCCCGACGCCGACCGGTTCTACGCCGACATGATCGTAGAAGTGGCATCCGGGCGCAGCACGCGCATCCCGAGCGTGGGGCCCGGTGCGCGCATCGTCCGTAAACATTTGACCGCGGGGCACGACGGTGACGTCGATGGATCACTGCGCGTGATGCGTGACGGTGCGGACAACTGGTTCCTGCAGGGTCCTGGAATCCGGCAGCCGTTGCGCGGTCGCCTCGTCATGGAGCTGGCCATCGACCGCGCATCGTTCGGCGGTCCACTCGCGGACCCCGCCTGGAGCGATCTCCCGTTCGTCGCGCCGCTCCCGGAGAACGTCGCGCGGGAGGCCGACGCCGTGAGGTCGGCGATCGGGGTGACTCGCGCGCTCCGGCCACGCGACGCCATCGCTAAGCTCGTTCGATACTTTCGCGAGTTCTCCGACTCGAACGAGCCCCCCCACGGGAGAGGCAGCATCTACCTCGATCTTGCTCTGTCGAAGAAGGGTGTCTGCCGCCATCGCGCGTTTGCGTTCCTCGTGACTGCACTGAGTCTCGGCGTTCCAACGCGGCTGGTACTGAACGAGGCGCATGCCTGGGTGGAGGTCCACGACGGCGTCCTCTGGCGGCGAATCGACCTCGGCGGTGCCGGAGAGCTAACTGGGGCGCGTGCCAGTGCGACGATGGCGGACGCTCCCCCTTACCAGCCGGCTCCGGACCCGTTCGCGTGGCCGCGGGGCGCGGACCGCGGAGACGAGCTGGGCGCCGAAGCGCGCGCACAGGCCACTCCCAACCATGCCGGGAGCCCCGGAGCAGTGCCGTCGGCGGGCGCATCGTCGACGGGAGTCGGTCCGGAGCGCGCCCCGTCGCCCGAAAACGAGGGCCGACCTGCTTCGGTCGTGACGCTCCTCGTCGCCGACGGCGATGTGCACCGGAGCGCCGCGCTCCGCGTGCGCGGAGACGTGCGCGCCGACGGCGAAGGGTGTGCGTACGTGCCGGTCGAGATCTTGCTGCGCGACCCGAAAGGCCCCGCGCTCTTCAATCTCGGCACGCTGGCCACGGGCGCCGATGGCGCATTCACCGGGAACATCTTCGTTCCGATCGCAACGCCGCTCGGTGACTACGACGTCATCGCCCGGAGCGTCGGCGACGCGCGCTGCGGCCCGGGCGAGACCAAATAACGGTCAGACGGCCGAGCCCTCTTTTGAACTGCCGCAGCCCCATCACTCCGGCGCGGATGCCGCGCGTCCCAAAAGCGCGGCCCGGTCCGCCGGTGTGAGCGGGCAACGCACGAAACGGGTGCCATCCGGCGTGCACGCGCTAGGGTGCTGCAGCAACCGAGCGCAGACGGGGTCGCTCGGGCCGCCGGAGTCTGCCCGGCAAACGGCAGGGGACGTCTGGTCGCGGCCAAGCATCGCCGCGTCGAGCTCGGGAAGTTGTTCGGAGCTCACGAAATGGGGAAAGACGTTGATCGGCCACGGGGGATCAACGCCCCCGGGCGAGAACACCGCGCGGCACGACGTGTACAAGGCGTACACGCTGGACTCGACGTACATGGGCTGCGCACGGTCCCCGAGCCGAGCCCCCGCTGCGTGTCTGCAATCGATGTCCAGAAAGTCGTCCGCATGGGTCGATTCTCGATTGAGAATCTGGGGGACGATCGCGATCCGCCAGTAGAGCGAGAAAACGGCGGGCACGACGATCGAGCCCAGCACGAAGAGGCTCCCGGCCGACCCCGGCGGCGCTTGCGGCAAGAGGAGAAGCCCCACGACGACCACCGCAAAGAACGGCACGACGAAGAAGCGTTGCACTTCCGCCACAGACTGTCCGTTCACGCGGATGTGCGTCCCGAGCAGCGCGCACGCGAGTGGCACCGCGACCGCGAATAGCAAGAGGGACAGAAGGGGACGCGAGGGCCTCCGGGCGACGATGAGAGCGATCCCGATGCAGCCGAGCACGAAGGGCAAGAGGTCGAAGACGAGGGCCTTGGTGGCTGCCTCTCCCGGGAACGCGAAGATTCCGCGACGGTCCGCGCTCGGAACCTGCGCGTCGCCCCACGTCAGTTTCTGAACGGGGCTTCCCCGCGCGAACGAGCCCCCGAGCAGCACGCTCGGGGACACCGACGCGGCCGCGACCGCGACGAGCGCAACGATGCCGCGCGTGCGCCCGAACCCGAGCAGTCCGGGGAAGGCGAGCCATGCGAGCCCGAGGGCCGCGTCGAGCACCGCAAGCGATGTCTCGTCCGTAAGGCTCATGGCAGCCGCCATGGCGACCAGACGCGCGAGGACCTCCTCACGCGGCAGCGCAGCGGGGTCGAGGAGGCGAGCCGCCACTGTGCCTATGAAGCCGACCATGAACAGCCCGCCGAGCACGACGTTGAAGCGAAAGCTGTTGACGAGAAAATTCGAGTACATGACCCCGTACATCGGACCAGAGAGGCTTCCGTGGAGGGGGATGGGGCCATGCAGCAAGACCAACAGCCCCCCGAGCGCCGCGATCAGAACGGCGCGCTGGCCGAGGCCGCGCATGAGCAGCGCGAGCGTCGCTGCGATGAGCGCGAAGACCGCGTCGTGGACGACGCTGAGCGCCCGGTTCGACGACATGACGTCGAAGGACAGCGTCCGGAATACCTCGGCCAGGATGTCGGCAGCGTAATGGTATCGCCAGAGGACCTTTGGACTGAATACGTTTACGAAGGGGAGGGTCTGGGTGGCGATCGCCGAGATCTGCGGGGCATGCCAATAGCGATCCCAAATAAGGTAATTGCGCGAAATCGATGCGCTCAGGTACGCCGCCGCAACGGCGGAGAGGAGCGCGGCTGTGAGGGCTTCGATGCCGACTGCGGTCGGAAGGTGGATGCCGCGGCGACCGGTCCGGAGCTGCCGGCGAGCCGAGGCGGCGCAGCCGACCAGCCATAGCGGTCGCGAGAGGAGGATGGCGACCTCCAGCGGCACGACGAGCGTGAGCAGGAGAATGCCGACGAGATCGACCGCGACGAAGAGGGGGATATCGAGAGCGAGGCTCGCGAGTCGCGTCGCGCGGGTGCACCGCACCGCCAAGAAGGCCCCCAGCGGAATCGCGTAGAGGATAACGCTGCACGCTTCCGCCGCGCCCGCTGACGTCACGCTTGCTCTCCCAGCCCGGCTCTTAGCCCAAGCAGGGCATTGGGGGAAGCCGCTCAGCCGCCAGCTTTGGTCAGGCGCTGCTGCCCGCGATGCGCGACAGCGCCGCGATCGCCGCTTCGGCTCCCATCTCGATGTATCGCTCTCTCAGAGTGCGATCGCCGAAGCCGGCGATGGCGCTTCCGGGCAGAGGCTCGCTCGGGCGAATCTCGACGATTTCGATCTTCCGCCAGGGCTTGAGCGCTGAAATCGTGCTCATCGCCTCGTCGCTCAATTGCCCCGTGCTCCGTAGCCCCTCCAGCTGGTCGACCAGCCGGTTTACGTCGTAGGCATCGCGCAAATCGCGATAAAGACGCTCATTGATCAAAATATCCACGAACTCGCTCGCGAGCGTTAGCCCTCTCGCATCGGTCGGCGCCCGCACGAGGCGTGGATGGGCACATACGACAATGATGCGATGGACGTCCCCGCCCGATATCGCCTGCTTGACCGGAGTGTTGTTAAGAATCCCTCCGTCGAGACAAGGCCCTACGTGGGGCACGTCCACCGGAGCGTAGACGATGGGGAGCGCAGCGGACCCGAGCGCCGTCCGGCAGATGACGTTCCAGCTGTCCTTCGAGTCGAAGTCGGCGTCGCGAAAGCAGCGGACGTTCCCGAACGTCGTGGCGGGCTGCCCGTTGATGCTGCCGACCTGGCCTGTGAGATCGGTCAGGACGATGCGGAGCTCGACCGCGTGCGCTCCTTCACCGTGCAGCTTTTCACGCGCGCTTTCCATCAACCCGAGCACGTGACCGTGGGTACCGGCTCCGCGAAGCTGGAAAATGTCCTTGAGGTTGACCGTGAACACATCGCGCCAGCTCGCCTCGTCTCTCCAGATCTCGACCATCTGCGCGGCGGCTTCGGCTGGCCCACCGGTGCGGAGTCCCGCGGCGAAGAGGGCCCCGTTGAGGGCTCCGGAGCTGGCTCCGACGACCCGTTGAATCGAGAGATCTGCCCGCTCGGCCAGCACGGACAGCGCGCCCGCCTCGAACGCACCCTTTGCGACCGCGCCCGCGAGTATCAGAGCCGAAGAGGCCATGCCCATTTTTCTGCGACGCACGCCTCAGCGCGCGACAGGCAGTCTTTTCTTCCCGCCGGTGCCGCCACTGCGATCGATCGTCGGCCCCGCGTCATCATCACCGTGCGCCAGCTCGCACCGGTCGACGACGCGCTCGGCGGCGGCGACGAACGCACGCGACGCGTCACTCGACGGGGCGGCCTGAACGACGGGAGTCCCCTTGTCACCCCATTCGCGCACGACGGGATCGAGCGGCACCTGTCCGAGCAGCGGGGCCTCTGCGAAATCGGCCACGGCTTGCCCGCCACCCTTGCCGAAGAGCTCGTGACGCACGCCAGCGCTGTCCACGAACCAGCTCATGTTTTCGATGATGCCGAGCACGGGGATGTTCAGCTTCTTGCACATGGACGCCGACTTGTAGACGTCGTCCGTGGCCACGGCCTGCGGGGTCGTCACCATGACCGCGCCGGTGACCTTCACCCGTTGAGACACGGTGAGCGCCACGTCCCCCGTCCCCGGCGGCAGATCCATGACGAGAAAATCGAGCTCACCCCAGCTCACGTCTTTCAGGAATTGCTGGAGAGCTCCGTGCAACATCGGGCCCCGCCAGATGACCGCCGCCTTCGGGTCCTCCAGCAAGAACCCTATGGACATCAGCTTGATGCCGAAGCGCGACAGCGGCTCGATGGTCTTCCCGTCCAGCGAGACGGGCCGGCCCGCCACGCCGAGCATCGTCGGGATGGAAGGCCCATAAATGTCGGCATCCAGCAGCCCGACGCGGTAGCCCGATCGCGACAACGCCATCGCAAGGTTCGTCGCCACCGAGCTCTTGCCCACGCCGCCCTTGCCGCTCATGACGAGCACGATGTTCTTCACGCCTGGCAGCGGATCGTCCGGGCCGATCGCGCGCGGCTTGATTTCTCGCCGCGGCGGCAGTTCTTCTTCGGGGGGCATCGCCCCAACGGGGGTAGGCCGCCGCGGGGACCTCGTCAACAACCTCGGCGTCTTTTCAGCTCCCTTCGTGAATGACGAGGAGCTTGCGCTCGGTCATCTCTTCGATGGCAAAGCGCACCCCCTCGCGTCCGAGACCCGAATCGCGCGTGCCGCCATAGGGCATCGAGTCGACCCGAAAAGTCGGCGTGTCGTTGACGATAAGTCCGCCGACGTGGAGGGTGGCGAACGCCTCGGCGATTCGGGCGCGAGAGTCGGTGAAGACCCCGGCCTGAAGGCCGTAACGGGATCCGTCCGCCATACGAAGTGCGTCCGTCCACGTGTCGTACCGATGGACCGTCAGGACTGGACCGAAGACCTCTTCGTCCACGACTTTCAGCCCCTCGCCGGGCCCCTCTACCTCGAGGACGGTAGGCCAGTAGCGATTGCCGGCACGGCGTCCGCCGCAGAGCAGGCGCGCGCCCCCCGCGACCGCCTCGTCCACCCATTGTTCGACGCGTTTCGCGTTGGCCTCGTCGATCATCGGGCCACACAACGTGGCCGGATCGTGAGGCGGGCGCGGCTCGATCGCGCGCGTCTGCTCGACCAGCCGCTCGAGGACCGCCTCCGCGATCGGACGGTGCGCGTAGAGGCGCTGCACCTTGATGCAGACCTGCCCGGCGTAGCCGAATGCGCCCGAGACCACCCGCCCAATCGCGTACGTGAGCGGTGCGTCGTCGTGGACCAGCACCGCGGAGTTGCCTCCGAGCTCGAGGAGCACGCGCTTCTTTCGCGCGATCGATTTGAGGTGCCACCCCACCTTGGCGCTCCCCGTGAACGAGAGCGTCGCGAAGCGATCGTCTTTCACCAGCATCTCGGCGACCGCCACGTCGCACGGCACGACCTGCACGGCGTCTTCCGGGGCACCCGCGCATCGGACGCAATCGGCCAGAAGGAGCGCCGTGAAGGGCGCCTGCGGAGGCGGCTTGAGAACGATGGAGCAACCGCTGGCGAGCGCCGGCGCGATCTTGTGGGCGGCCAGGTTGAGGGGGAAATTGAACGGCGAAAGGGCGATGACCGGGCCCGCTGGCACGCGCACCCATGTCCCCGAATAGCCGGCCGTCGACGCGGTCACGTCGAGCGGCATCGCGTCTCCCACGATGCGGGTCGCTTCCTCGGCGCCGAGCTCGAAGGTGGAGACAGCGCGCGCCACTTCGGCGCGGGCGAGGGCGATGGGCTTCCCCGCTTCCCGCGCGATGAGCTCGGCGAACGTGTCCGCGCGGGCTTCGATCTCCTGCGCGGTCCGCGCCAGCACCCTTTTTCGCTCGTAGCTCGTGCAGCGGCGCAACCGATCGAACGCCTGCACGCTGGCGGCGACCGCCTCGCGCGCGCGCCCTTCGTCGGCGAGCACGACACGTCCGATCTCGGCGTCCGACCATGGCTCGCGGACGACGAAGCTGGGGCCGTCTTCGATTCGCCGCGATGCGACGTGCAGTGCGCCGTCCGGAACGGAGCTCGCACAGAGTGGAGACGTGGCCATTGCGAGGTCTTAAGACGAGACGTCGCGACTCGCCATCTGCACCAGGGGCTGCCAACCACAAAAAAAAACACGGCGCGCCCCGGGAAGCCCCGAGCGCGCCGTGCGACCGCCTCGACTGCGGCCCTGGCGCTAGGCTAGGAGCCGGTGGTCGGCCCTCCGCACGAGCCGCTGACGCTCGCGCTGGCCATCACGGAGACGTTGATGCTCACCGATGCCGACGCGGACGCCTGGACGGCCGCGCCTGCACATGCGAGCGCCTTTCCGCTGAGGCTCGTCAGGGTCTGCCCGACCGCGACGGCGGTGCTGGCAACGTGACCTGCGGCCTTCACGGCGATTGGCCCCTGCGTCGACACGGCCTGGACCAGCGCGGGGAGGTTCTTCTCGACGGTCGCTACGAGGGCCTGGACGTCGCTCGTCGCGCTCGCGCTGCACTCGAGCTTCGCCGTCGGCGGGGTGCACGAAGCGGTGGCTTCGGCGTGGGCTTGGCAGCTCCCTTTGCAGTTGACGTCCGCCATGCACATCGGCGGAGTGACGGAGCCTTCGCACTTGGGCGCCGTGTACATGACGCTGCAGCCGCCCTTGCAGTTGACATTCGCGCCGCAATTGATGTTCGAGCTCGCGTCGAGCTTGCAGTTGCCTGTGCACGTGCCGGTGCATGAGCCCTCGCAGTGGCCCGGCTTTCCGGGTGTGTACGTGCACTGGGCGTCACACTGCCCGCTGCAAGTACCCGCGCAGTTGGCCATGCCCCCGGCGCCGGTCGCGGTGCCGTTGCACGTGCCGAAGCAATTGCCCATGCAGGTACCCTCGCAGTGGACCTTGCCCGACGTTGGCGGCGTGCAAGAGCCCTCGCAATCGGCTTCGCACGAGCCCTGGCACTTGGCCGCGACCGTCGCGCTTCCTTCGCAGGTCGCGCTGGCGTTGCAGGTGCCGCTGCACTGGCCGCTCAGCTGCCCTGGCTCGCAGGCTACCGTGATGTCCGGGGGCGTGCAGCTCGCCCCGCCGGTGCACGGCGCATCGCAGCTTGCCTCCGCGTTGACGTCCACGGTGCATCCGCCGCCGGTGACGGCGAGAGCACACGTGGCCTGAACCTGCTGCTGGGCCTGGAGGATGGCCGTGATCTTCGTGCTCGCCTGGTTGCACGCCTCGGTGATCTGATCGTTGGTGCTCCCTTTTGCAGTCCAAGTGTCCGCGACGCCGAGATCATGGTCGATACCGGTGCAGGCGGCGAGAACGGCGTTTTGCATCGCGCTCGTC
>JALYHV010000238.1 GCA_030776205.1 Myxococcota bacterium
GGCCGCGCAGGTGCTCATCGACGGGTATGCCCTGGGTTCCCTCTCGATGACATCGTTCTCCCTCGAGGGAGAGCACCCGACGGACGACGGCGACCGACGGCCAGCGGCGAGCCTGCCCGATCCCCGTGACCTCCCCGCCGAGGACACGAACGCGTAGCGTCCGACGTGCGCTTCCCGTGCGAGCAGCGAGCTCGGGGCCCATCCGGCAAGCAATCCTCACGGTACATTCGCGGTGAGCTCGATAGCTTGGCACTATCCCCATCATCGAATCAATCGATTGGATGGGTTGCCGCAACGCCCGTAGTTTGAGCTCGTCTGAATCGGCAGGCGAGCCTCGCAACCGCAGCCTTCAAAGGTTTGGCGGCGAGCGGTGGCCGTGCGCCCGACCGAGAAACCGTTGCCGGAAGAGGGATGTCCGCATGACTGACGAAAAGACGAAGAGCGAAGCGAAGTGCCCTTTCCACGCCGCGGGCGGCGGAGGGACGTCAAACCGCGACTGGTGGCCCAACCAGCTGCGGCTCGACCTGCTCCACCAGCACTCGTCGAAATCAAGCCCGATGAGCGCAGATTTCGTTTATGCGAGAGAGTTCGAACGCCTCGACTACGCGGCGCTGAAGAAAGACCTCGCGGCGCTGATGACCCGCTCGCAGGACTGGTGGCCGGCCGACTTTGGCCACTACGGCCCACTCTTCGTCCGCATGGCATGGCACAGCGCCGGCACCTACCGCACGGGCGACGGCCGCGGTGGCGCCGGTCGCGGCCAGCAGCGGTTCGCGCCGCTCAACAGCTGGCCGGACAACGTCGGCTTGGACAAAGCACGCCGACTGCTCTGGCCGATCAAGCAGAAGTACGGTCGCGCAATCTCGTGGGCCGATCTCTTGATCTTGACCGGCAACGTTGCCCTCGAGACGATGGGGTTCGAGACCTTCGGCTTCGGCGGCGGTCGCGAAGACGTGTGGGAGCCGGATCACGACGTGTACTGGGGCGCCGAGAAGACCTGGCTCGGCGCAGGCGAGCGCTACTCGGGGGAGCGCGAGCTCGCGAACCCTCTCGCGGCTGTGCAAATGGGGCTCATCTACGTGAACCCGGAGGGCCCGAACGGCAACCCCGATCCGATCGCCGCGGCGCGGGATATCCGCGAGACGTTCGCGCGCATGGCGATGAACGACGAGGAAACGGTGGCTCTCATCGCGGGTGGGCATACCTTCGGCAAGACGCACGGCGCGGGCCTCGCCTCGCACCTCGGAGGCGATCCCGAATCCGGAGACGTCGAAGCGCAAGGCTTCGGCTGGAGGAGCGGTTTCAACACCGGCATGGGCGTCGACGCGATCACGAGCGGCCTCGAGGTGACCTGGACCACGACGCCCACGAGGTGGAGCACGGATTTCTTCGAGCACCTCTTCGGCTACGAGTGGGAGCTGACGAAGAGTCCCGCCGGCGCACACCAATGGAAGCCCCGAGGCGACGCGGGCGCGGGCACCGTCCCGCACGCCCACGACCCCTCCAAGCGCATCGCGCCCGCCATGCTCACGACGGACCTCTCGCTGCGGTTCGATCCCGCGTACGAGAAGATCTCGCGGCGGTTCATGGAGCACCCCGACCAGTTCGCCGTCGCCTTCGCGCGGGCCTGGTTCAAGCTCACGCACCGCGACATGGGTCCCCGCACGCGCTACCTCGGCCCGGAGGTACCCGCCGAGGTGCTCCTCTGGCAGGACCCGATCCCCGCGGTCGATCACCCGTTGATAGACGCGAACGACGCCGCCGCGTTGAAGCGCACGCTCCTCGGCTCGGGCCTGTCTATCGCGCAGCTCGTCTCGACCGCGTGGGCGTCGGCGTCCACGTTTCGTGGGTCGGACAAGCGCGGCGGCGCGAACGGCGCGCGCATACGGCTCGCACCGCAAAAGGACTGGGCCGTCAATCAGCCCGCGGACCTCTCGAAGACGCTCGCGATCCTCGGCGCCGTCCAGAATCAGTTCAATGGCGCGGCGAGCGGCGGAAAGAAGATCTCGCTCGCCGATCTGATCGTGCTCGGGGGCGCCGCGGCCATCGAGCAGGCCGCGAAGAACGCGGGGCACGCGGTCGAAGTTCCTTTCACCAGAGGCCGCATGGACGCGTCGCAGGACCAGACCGACGTCGCGTCGTTCGGGGTGCTCGAGCCCGTCGTCGACGGTTTTCGCAATTACCAGAAGGCCCCGTACAGCGTCCCCGCCGAGACGCTCCTCGTGGACAGGGCGCAGCTGCTGACGCTGAGCGCGCCCGAGATGACGGTGCTCGTCGGCGGCTTGCGCGTCCTCGGCGCCAACAGCGGATCGTCGAAGCACGGCGTCTTCACCGCGACGCCTGGGACGTTGACCAACGACTTCTTCGTGAACCTGCTCGACATGGACACCGAGTGGAAGGCCATCTCGGACGCAAAGGACCTGTTCGAAGGGCGCGATCGCAAGACCGGTAACGTGAAATGGACGGCCACTCGCGTCGACCTCGCCTTCGGCTCGAGCGCGCTGCTCCGCGCGCTGGCAGAGGTCTATGCAAGCGCCGATGCGCAGGGCAAGTTCGTCCAGGACTTCGTCGCCGCGTGGACGAAGGTGATGAATCTCGATCGCTTCGACGGGGTCTCGTCGCGGGCGGCGCCCGTGTAGTGGAACACGGCCGGCGCGGAGCTCGCGGAGCGCCTCGGGGACGCACGGCGACGATCATCGCGCCGGAGTGTCGCCAGCGCATCCACCCTCTCACCTGCCAGTCCCTTGCGAGGGCGGCGGTTCCTTGCGCGGCGTCGGCGAAGGTTGGTCCGACGCTGCGGCGCCCGCGCCCTCCCCAGGCGCCGTGACCTCGGCCTGTACGCGGGCGCCCTCGAGCAAGCGCTCGCTCGGCGTGACCGCGACGAGGTCGCCCTCGGAGATCCCGGTCGCGATGACCAGCCGCTCGCCGAGGTCGGACTCGACCTGCACGGACGCCCAATGTACGAGGCCGTCGCGCACGATCGCCACGCGCGGACCCTTCGCATCGAAAAGCGTGGACGTCGCGGGGACCACGATGAGCCGCGCCTCGCGTTCGACGTCGAACGCCACCTGGGCGTACATGCCGGCGAAGAGCGCGCGGTCCGCGTTGGGGACGTCGACCTCGGTCAACATTGCG
>JALYHV010000239.1 GCA_030776205.1 Myxococcota bacterium
CAGATACACCTGCCCGCCGAACAATTCGGCGCGGCGTGCCATGAAAGGCTCGAACATCGAGCCCGTCTGCATCAACTTCTCGGCGAGCGTGAAGTAAAAAGGGGGATCGTCGGAAGGTTGGAACGAATGATTGCCAAGAAATGCGAGGAAAGTGAACACCGCCATGCCGTACGTGCTGAGGACCAATGCCGTCATGCCGGCACGGCCGAAAATCAGCACCAGCCGGCGGCGGAGCGCGGTAGATGATGGCAGCGCGGATTGGCGAAGGGCGGTGATTACGAGCAAGGCAAGAACGCCCAAGCTCACGTGGGCAATCAGTATTGGTCGGACCGCCAGGTGCGCCCCGCAGAGGACCCCGCCTGTAAGCACGAATAGCGCCAGTCCCCATCCTGCGCGAAGGCCCCAATCCATCCAGCGCTCACGTGTCAGCCAGAGGTTCACGAGCGAGCCCCACCCCACGAAGGAGGTCAGCATCAGCCCGCTCCAAAGCGCCGCTCGGAGCCCAGGGGAGAGCCGCGTCGCGAGGACACCCGCGACCAGGCTTATCGCGAGAGCCGTGCCGCCGGCGACTCGAATTCGTCTAGAAGGTAGTTTTCTCATGTTGCGACGCGGAGGCAATCCGCATGAGGCATCGGTCTATCACGCCGTCTCATGCGCGCTCCAGGACCGCGAAGACGTTCGTATGCACCAGGGTCGTGGCGCGGCGTTTACGCTTGCCTTTGCGCGCCTCACTCGTTTCGCGATCGCGCCATCTCTTCACGTTGCGAAGGCCCCTGTCCGGCACGCCCTTGAGTAGCGAGGGTGGGAAAAGACTTTAGTCCTCGTCGTCGAACAGAGACAGTTGAGGCGCGTCTCCTCGGCGCGTTGCGAGCGGCCGTCGGAGGCCGCGTTTGCGGAGGGGCTCTTCCGACTCGCGATGCCCCGACGCCACCTGCGCCGCGAAGAGCGCTTCGACGGCGGCAACGCGATCGGCGAGCTCCGGCGCTTTGTCATCGCGAAGGCGCACGATCCGCGGGAACCGCAGCGCGAATCCGCTCGAGTGGCGTGCCGACCGCTGAATCCCGTCGAACGCCACCTCGATCACGATCTCCGGACGTACGAGACGCAACCCACCGCGCCGCTCCGTCGTGAGGCCGTCCAGCCGCCGGCTGGTGGCCTCCAGCTCGACGTCGCTTAGGCCGCTGTACGCTTTGCCGACCGGGACTAGCTCTTCGCCGCGCCAGACGGCAAACGTGTAGTCGCTCAGCACCCCCGCGCGGCTTCCGTGCCCCTCCTCGGCCGCGACCACGACCACGTCCAGCGTGGCGTGCGCGCGCTTCACCTTTATCCAAGCATGACCACGCCTGCCGGCCTCGTAGGGCGCGTCCGCGCGCTTGAGCACGAGCCCCTCGTGGCCCCGTGCCCTGGCCGCAACGAACGCCGCTTCGAGCGCACCCTCGACGGGCAGACCCGTCGGTATCGCGGTCGCCGCATTCAGCCGAAGGGTGTCATGTGGACCGATGCCCTCCAAGAGCGACTCCAGCCTCTTGCGCCGCTCGGACCAGGGCAGGCCGAGGAGCGGGCCGGACGCATCGGCGAGGAGATCGAAGACCACCAGCGCGACGCGCGCTTGGGTCAGCTCATCGGCGGAAGGTGGCGACTTTTTGAGGCGCGGCTGCAACGCCTGGAAGGGGCGAGGCCGTCCGGAAGGCGCGATGGCGATGATCTCGCCGTCGAGAACGGCCGGGCCGTGCGCCCCCGTTAGCGCAGACACGATCTCCGGGAACGCGTCGGTGAGGCGATCGAGACCCCGCGCGAAGATGGCGACGCTCCCTGCAGCCGTACGGTGGGCTTGCGCCCGGACTCCGTCGAGTTTGTCCTCGAGGACATACGCTGCTGGATCGATGACGATGGCGAGCGATTCGATCGGCGTTGCCAGCATGAAGGCGAGCGGACGGCCGATGAGGAGCCGCGCCTCGCCGAGGCGCCGCTGGTGCGCGAGGACCGCGAGCGCCCCGAGGTCGGTCACGAGAGCGGCGGCTCGCCTGACGCTCTCGAGGGGTGCGCCGAAGGCCCGCGAGATGGCCCCCTCCACAACGCCATCTTGCGCCCCGATTCGCAGACCGCCGCCCAGGGCTTTGCAAAGGTATTTGGTCTCGAGAGGCGTGGCCACCGCGAACGCCGCGTCGAGCAGCGCCCGCTTCCCCGCGCGCGAGCCCTCCGAAGCCAGCGCGTCCGCCAACCGCCCGACTGCCTCGAGCCGCAGCCCGACGCGATCGTGCGCCCCGGGGGCCCGCCGCGCCAGGAGCCCGAAGGCCTCCCCCAGATCGCCTGTTTTGCGAGCGCACGCGACGACGACCTCGGCGTCGAATCCGGTGGCGTCGCAAACGAGGTCCAGTACGAGCGACCAGCCCACACCCAGCGTGCGGCCGTCACCAACCGCCAGCGTTCGTCCGGCCGCGAGTCTGGCGGCCATGGCGAGCGCTGCTGCGTTCTCGTCGCGTGCAATCGATGCAAGGGCGCAGGCTATCGCCTCCTCTTTCGCGATACGCGACCGGCTCGTTCGCGCGAGCTCGAGGGCGGCGGCCAGATGCCTCACGACGCGCGCCGTTCGTCGATTGGGGTCCGATCGAAGCCGCTGGCCTCGACCCCGTTCGCGCCCAGCACGTGTGCGAACGCGCTCGCGTCGCCGTACGATGCGTAAACGCGTGAGGCGCCAGTGGACCGCACGAGCGCAAGAAGCCCGTCGTGGTCCGCCTGGTCCGGGAGAGCGAACCCTGCATCGGCCCGCTTTTGCTCGAGCGCTGCATCGAGGAGAGCCCAGCCTGACGCGTAGGCGACCGCCGCCCGACGTCGCGACCGCAGCTCCGCAGGACGCGCTCCCGCCGGCGCCACGACGACGGCTCCGCGTTGCCCCGGGACGTCCTCTCGCAGACTTCCCACGGAGACTCCGAGCGACTCGTAAACGCCCGCGGCACGGCGGACGCTTTCCTCGGCGGCGACCGGCAGTCCACGGAGCAAGAGCTCTCGTGCGATCGCTTGGGCCGGTCCGGGCGACTGGGCGAGCACGACTGGCGTGCGCTCGGCGTCCAGATGCGCGGAGCAGAAGTCGACGATCGCGCCCAACGTGGTCGCGTACGCGTCGAAACGGAAGATCGGTAGCGCGAACGCCGCGGTGATGATCAGCTCGTCGCACGCGACTGCGACGCCTGCGGAGTGCGTCGCATCGGCGTGAGGGCTCCAGTCCCCCGCATAGACGAGACGCCCTCCGGGGTGCTCGATCACCAGCTGCGCGGCCCCGAGCATGTGCCCGGCCGGCGCCAGGGACAGGCGCGCCTTGCCGCCACCGAAGCCGTTCGCGATGGGCAATTCGATAGCCTCGCCCCACGCTATAGGACGGGCCCCTCGCAGCGGAGCGCCGAGCTTGCGGGCGATGGCGATGGTTTCGGGGGAGGCGAGGACGCACGCGCTGTCCGTCGCGCGGGTGGCGTGGGCGTGGGACACGAAAGCGATCGGGCGAGCGGCGGCGGGGTCGAGCCAGAGGCCGAGCGCTTCGAGCAGCAAGCCGGAGTCGTCGGTCCCGACACCGAGGGAGCACCGTTCGCTCATTGAGGCACAGCGTCGCGCAGCCGTCGTGAATTCGCCAAGGCTCTTGCGGGCGACAGTTGGGCCTGCTGCTGCCATGCTGCCGGCTTCTACCGAACCGTACCGATCGGCGCGCGACGGGATAGAAGAGCCCACCATTGCCGCGGTGCGCTCGCCAGTGACGTTGGATCGGTTCTGGCATACACAGCATTGCCCCGGGCCAGCTCACGCTTACGGCGGCACGGCGAGGCAATCGCGCTGGCGTCGAATACGAGGGAGGCAAAATGACACAAGTCATCCGTGTCCGAGACGTCGTGCGTGGCGACATCCACGAGCTGGGCCCCGACCAGCGTATGCTGCGGGGCTCGTACGATCTTTTCCAACCCAAGGGTGCTGTGCGCGCTCGTGAGGGGCTGATCGAATGGCTCGAAGGCGGCACGGTTCGGACGTCACGCGTTGCGCCCGCGCCGCTCGGCGAGGCACGCCCGGGCGAGCGCGTTCTGGTGAGCTTGCCGCCGCACTCCGAGGACGAATGGTGGCTGTGCGACGTCCAAGCCGTGGATGGTCTAGCGACGAGCGAGTGAGGCAATCATGAGCACTGATACCGTCTTCGGGTTCGTGGCGATCGGCATAGCGGCAAGCCTGGCTGGGATGATCTGGCCGTTTCAACGAGGCACGCTCGGCATCGTGGTCAACCTGGCCGTGGGCGTGCTTGGGGCGGTGCTCGGCGGGTTCGCGAGCTACGCCGTCCTGCCCTGGGCGAATCACCGGGAAACACCTGCCCGCCTATTCTTCTCAGCACTCGGTGCGCTGGCTGCGCTCTTCATCGTGCACGCCACATGGGTGCGTGTGGCGGATTCGATTCGGACACGGAGGGCGTCGACCCCGCCGCCGGTTCGCTGAGCCGTGCCCGGGCGACTGCCGGTGCAGCCGGAACCTCAGATAGGACGCGCGACGAAGGACTTGCAGTAACCCGTCGGGTTGACCGGTCCCTTGAGGACCTTGCAGGCTCCGCACATGCCGGGAGCCGCCGGAAGGAACTGCTGGCAATTCGAACAATTCTTGCCTTGCTCCGGAGATGTATCGACGTACGCGAGCACCGTCCGAACCGTCATCTCCGGCGGGGATAGCGCGCTGGTGTCGTTGCACGAGAGCGCTGCGGGTCGGTCCTTCCCGCAACCGCTGACACCGGTTAGGGCGGCCACGCCGAAGGCCGTGGTCCGTGCAAGCAGGTCACGACGGGACAGTTTGGGCTGCATCGCCTTTTCCTCCATGAGCGACGCCGGTTCTTGGGGGGCGCGGCGCCAAATGTCCAGAGGCAAACGCCAACATCGCCGCGTAACGTGGCGATGTAACGCCGCTACGTGAGCACCCAGAGCACGAGCACGCCCACAACCACACGATACCAGCCGAACGGTTCGAGACCGCGCTTGCGCAGGTACTTGAGGAAAGTGGCGATGACCGCCCAGGCCACGAAAAAAGACACGAGCATCCCCACGAGCAGACTTACCGCGCCGACCTGGGATGCCAGGATTGCGCGCGCCTTGTACCCCTCGAACAGCGTGGCCGCGCCGAGCGTCGGTAGGGCGAGCAGGAACGAGAACTCAGCGGCGGTGGCGGTCGACAACCCTACGAGCTGTCCCGCGACGATCGTGCACATCGCGCGCGACGCACCGGGCCAAAGCGAGACGCATTGCCCGACGCCGATGGCAAGAGCGCGCCGGGGAGTGACGTGATCCAGGCCCTCTTCTCCATGCTTCTCGTTGTGGGCACGCCACCGCTCGACCGCGATCATCACGACGCCACCCGCCACCAGGGCGACCGCGACCGGCAGTGGGCCGAAAAGGTGTGCCTTGATGGTTTTGCGGAGCAGGAGCCCCGCGAGGGCCGTCGGCGCGAACGCCACGGCGAGCGCGACGAGTAGGCGCTGGGCGCCCGGGTCGCGCCGCAAAAGCCCCCGGGTCCGTTCGAGCAAAAGGAGTCTGTAGTGCGCGAGCACCGCGAGGAGCGCGCCGAGCTGCACCACGATGTCGAACGAGGCCGTCGCCGGGTCGTCGTCGCCCAACCCGAGGAAGTGCCCCACCAAAACGAGGTGACCAGTGGACGAGACGGGTAGGTACTCGGTCAGTCCCTCGACGATGCCGAGCAGAACGGCGATGAGCACAGGCATGTGCGCCCTGGTAGCACGAGACGCGGCTGGCGGCGGAGGTGCCGAGGCCGCGCTCTCCGGTTCGAATTGGCCATCGCGGTCAGGCGCTCTCCACGAAGACGATCGGCTGCTCCCAAAGCACCAGGACCGTGCACCCCTCGGGGGACCAAACGCGATGGCGCGACCGGGGTGGATTCACGATCATCGTTCCGGTCGGATAAATGCCGGACTCGTCCTCCTGAGACCCGGAGAGCACGAAGATGTGCTCATGACCACCGTGCTCGTGAAGCGGGGCTTCGGCGTGCGGTGCGTAACGCAGGAGGGCGGCGGCGGGTCCGACGCGGCCTTCGCCGTATATCCTGCAAATCTCGATACCCTTCCGCCACGGGGTCCACACGACGCCACGCGCGAGCAGAGCCCCCAAATCGAAAGACAGCGATCGAGGCACGCTCGTGATCATGACGCGGCACCCTACCACGTGCGACTCCTCGCGCGATTGGCCGCCCCGCTTCGAGCGCAGTGGCTCGGCGACCGTTCTGGTCCGCGACGCCCGACGCGGCCCGCGCTAGGCTCGTCGCGTGGCGACACCCGACGAGCCGATTCCTTTTTCGACCCGCCTTTGGCTGGCATGGCTGTGCCTCTTTCGCGTGCTGTTCGACAGGGGCTTTGCGGCGCGCGCGTGGCAGCTCCAAAACGCGACTGGCGCGCCGGCGAATCCAACGCTCGCCCCCTCAGCGGACGCCGCGTCCACCGTATCCATGAGCTCCGCCCTGCAGCTCCTCGCGCTGCTTCAGCAGCAAGGTCGGCTCGTCGACTTTCTCCAGCAAGACATTGCCGCGTTCAGCGACGGCGAGGTGGGCGTGGCGGCCCGAGTCGTCCACGAGGGTTGCCGAACGGCGCTGCGCGACCATGCTCGGTTCGAGCCGTTGCGATCCGAGGTGGAGGGTACACGCGTCGAAATCGCGGCGGGCTTCGTCGCGGACGAGGTGAAGCTCGTGGGCGACGTTCGAGGCACGGCGCCATACGCCGGTGTTCTCCGCCACCGCGGCTGGCGCGCGGCGAGGCTCGAGCTGCCCGTCGTGGTCGGACGGCATGATCTGCATGTTCTCGCCCCGGCGGAGGTCGAGCTCGGATGACGCGCTTCGCAGTGGGCATCGATCTGGGCACCACGCACTGCGCTCTCGCCTATGCCCCGCTCGAAGAGGAAGGGCCGATCGAGGTACTCTCCATCCCCCAGATCGTCGCGCGCGGTCAGGTCGACTCCCGACCCCTTCTCCCATCGTTCTTTCATTGCGTTCACGCGAGCGAAGGACCGCAAAGCTTGCCGTGGGATGCCGACCGTCGCTACGTCGTGGGCGAATACGCGCGCGCGAACGCAGTGGACGCTCCGTCGCGGGTCATCGCCAGCGCGAAGAGCTGGTTGTCCCATCCAACTGTCGATCGGCGGGCCGGTATCCTGCCGCTCGGCGCGCCTGACGACGTGGAAAAGATCTCGCCGGTCGAGGCCTCGTGGCGGTACATCGAACACCTGAGCGAGGCTTTCGACGCCCGCTTCGGCGGTGGGGACGCGGCGCTCGGAAAACAGGACGTGGTCGTGACCGTGCCGGCGTCGTTCGATGCCTCGGCCCGCGAACTCACGGTCGAAGCGGCGATTGCTGCCGGCATCGAGAACCTGACGCTGCTCGAGGAGCCGCAGGCCGCCCTTTACGCGTGGACGGTGGCCGCCGGGGACGGAGCAAACGGCTGGCGTGAACAGGTGCGGCCTGGCGACGTCGTGCTCGTCGTCGACATCGGCGGCGGTACGACCGATTTCAGCGCCATCGCCGCGGTCGACCGCGGCGGCGCTCTCGAGCTCGTGCGCATTGCCGTGGGCGATCACATTCTGCTCGGCGGCGACAACATGGACCTCGCACTGGCCCACGTCGTGCGCCAGAAGCTCGAAGGGCAGGGTAAGTCGCTCGATCGCTGGCAGCAGGCCAGCTTGGTTCATGCTTGCCGGTCGGCCAAAGAGCAGTTCCTCGGCGACCCCACGGTGAGCGAGGCGTCCTCCGTTCCCATCGCGATCGCGTCGCGTGGTTCGGCGCTGCTCGGCGCGATGCTCCGCACCGAGCTGACGGGCGAGGAGGTCGCTCGGGTCCTCGTTGAGGGTTTCTTTCCTTTCGTGGACGCGACCGCGCGGCCGATCTCGCGTCCACGTAGCGGGCTGACGGCGCTCGGCCTCCCGTATGCGTCCGACGCCGCCGTCACCCGTCACCTGGCAGCGTTTCTTTCCAGACAGGCGGGCGCGCTCGATCGTGTCGAGGCCGTCGCTGCTCTCGCCCCGCCGAGCGGTCCCTCCGAGGGACGCGCGGCGCGGCTCCTCCATCCGACGGCGCTGCTCTTCAACGGCGGCGTCATGAAAGGCGGTCCACTGCGCAGACGGTTGGTCGAGACGCTCGACGCTTGGCTCGAAGCCGACGGCGCCGGTCGCGCGCGCGTCCTCGCAGGCGCCGATCTGGACCTTGCCGTCGCTCGCGGTGCGTGCACGTATGCCCGCGTGCGGCGAGGCAAGGGCCTTCGCATTCGAGGCGGCACCGCTCGCGCGTACTACGTCGGCATCGAGAGCTCGGTGCCCGCGGTTCCCGGCGTGCCTCCTCCCGTCAGCGCGATGTGCGTCGCGCCGTTCGGCATGGAAGAAGGGACCGAGTCGGTGATTCCTCCGCACGAGCTTGGCCTGGTCGTCGGAGAGCCCTGCACGTTTCGATTCTTCGGCTCGAGCGTTCGACGCGATGACGCGCCCGGCCTGTTGCTGGAGGACCCAGCCGCTCAAGGACTCGAGGAGCTAGCGCCCATCGAGGTGACGCTCCCCGCCGAGGGACGCCGCGAAGGCGACGTGGTTGCCGTGCGGCTGCGATCGCAGGTGACGGAGGTCGGCACGCTTCTCCTCGAAGCGGAGCCCATTTCAGCGTCGCGCCCGCTTACTGTAGGGGAGCGATGGCGCGTCGAGCTCAGCGTCCGCGGGGCGAGGTGATGGCGGGTGCGTTAGGCCGATACGCCGTTGGCATAGACCTCGGAACGACGAATACCGTCATCGCCTCAGCCCTCCTCGAATCCGACGACGAGGCACGCGTCTTCGACGTGCCGCAGCTCGTCTCCGGCCGTGAGGTCGAGGCGCGCGCCCTTCTTTCGTCGACACTCTATGCCCCGTTCGACGGCGAGCTGACCGACGATCCGTTCGGGGACGCGCCGTGGATCATCGGCGAGCAGGCACGGCGGCGAGGCGCGGAGGTGGCGGGTCGACTAGTCGCTTCCAGCAAGAGCTGGCTGGTGCACGGAGCCGTCGACCGGACGGCGGCCATTCTGCCCTGGGGCTCGGAGGGCGGGCCGAAGCTCTCCCCGTTAGACGCGGCCGCCCGCCTGCTCGTTCACGTGCGCCGGGCGTGGGACGTGCGCCACCCGCTCTCGCCGCTGGCGCAGCAAGACGTCGTGCTCACCGTGCCGGCTTCTTTCGACGACGTAGCGCGCGAGCTCACCGTAGAAGCCGCTCGCTCCGCCGGCCTCTCGCCCAAGCTGCTCGAGGAACCCCAGGCGGCCTTCTACGACTGGCTCGCGCGCGCGGGGCGCGACGGGTTACGGCGCCTGACGGCTCGCACGGGCGGTGACACGGTCGTGCTCGTAGTCGACGTCGGCGGAGGGACGACCGATCTCTCCCTGCTTCGGGTCGTCGATGCCGAGCACGTCACGCGCACCGCCGTGGGTCCGCACTTGCTGCTCGGCGGAGACAACATGGACCTAGCGCTGGCGCATGCGTGTGAGCCACGTCTCGCGCCGGCCGGGTCGCCTCTCGACGCGACATCTTTTTCGCAGCTTGTCAGCGCCTGCCGCGCGGCGAAGGAAATGCTCCTCGGGTCGCCCGCCCTCGACGACGCGCCGGTGACGCTGCTCGGCCGCGGCGGAGACCTCGTCGGCGGATCGCGCCGCACGCGGTTGTCGCGCCAAGAGGTGGAGCGCATCGTCCTCGATGGTTTCTTTCCCGCCGTCTTGCCGGACGCGACGCCCGTGCGCGCGCGCGGTGCGCTGGTCGCCTTCGGCCTGCCGTACGAGCGCGACGTGGCCATCACCCGGCACATCGCGGCATTCCTCGCGCGACACCGCGCAAACCCGTCGTCGGTAGCAGGCGCCGACTCTCCGAATGCCCTGCTGCTGAATGGCGGTGTTTTCCATGCGGAGCGAATCGCCGAGCGCCTGGTCGAGACGCTGGCAGGATGGCGGGGCGGTTCGATCCATCGCTTGGCGGACGCGGACCCCGACGTTGCCGTCGCGCGCGGGGCCGTCGCTTACGCGCGTGCTCGGCTGGGTCGGGGCCAGCGCATCGCAGGCGGCATTGCCAGAGGCTACTTCGTCCGTGTCGCTTCACCGGACGCGCCGGCTCGGGCGGTCTGCGTCGTTCCGCGCGGCGCCGACGAGGGGGTAAGCCACGTCGCGCCCGGCCGCGTGTTCGGGCTGGCGGTTGGGCGGCCTGTGCGTTTCGATCTGCTGGCAAGTGCTGAGGTGGATGCGCGTCCTGGCGACCTGGTGGACGTCGACGACGACCGGTTCGCGTCGCTGCCGCCCCTGACGGCCACGATCGGCGCGGGCTCGGGTGACCTGCGCGTCACTATCGAGGGGGAGCTCACGCCCGTCGGAACGCTCGATTTGGCGTGCGTCGAAGTCGCGGGCTCGTCCACCGCGCCGCGTCGATTCCGTCTTGCCTTCCAGCTGCGGGAGCCGAGCCACCGCGCCGAGCCCGGCGATGCGGAGCGCGCCTCCGTCACCCGCCCGCGCCCTGAGTCCCAAAACGTGAGGCGCCTCGAGCCCGCGATCGATGCGATCGAGCGAGCGTTCGGGAGGTCACGGGCGGAGGCAACCGGCAGGGAAGCGAAGGATCTGTTGCGCGAGCTTGAGCGCTCGTTGGGCGAGCGCCAGCAATGGACGATGGAGACGAACCGGGCGCTGTTCGACGCACTTTTCCCCAACGCGCGCGGGCGGCGCCGCTCGGCCGACCACGAGCGCGTATTCTGGCTGCTCGCTGGGTGGTGCATACGGCCGGGGCTGGGCGACGCGCTGGACGCCGGACGAATCGCGGGGCTATCGCCGCTCTTCGACGAGCGCCTGTCTTTCCCCGCCGAGGCGCGAAGCTGGCAGCAGTTCTGGATCGCGTGGCGCCGGGCGGCGCCCGGTCTGAACGAGGCGACGCAGCTGAAGATCCGTGACTTTGCCGACGCGCACCTCGCGCCGGCCGAATCGATGGCCAAGCGTCCGAAGAAGCCGGCGCTAGCCCTTGACGACGCGCTCGATCTTGCCGCCTCGCTGGAGCGCCTTCCCGTCGAACGGCGCGTTCAGCTCGGTGGATGGGTGCTCGAGCGGACCTGGACCGATCGCGATCCAAGATTGTGGTCCGCGGTGGGACGGATCGGCTCGCGCGTACCGGCCTATGCCAGCGTCCATCATGTCTCGCCGCCCCATGCCGCGGAGCGCTGGCTCGATCACCTGTTGCGCGAAAAATGGGCGGCCGTGCCCACTGCCGCCGAAGCCGCGGTAAGGCTGGCGCGCCGCACCGGAGACAGGGCCCGCGACATCGCGGAAGGCGTTCGCCGCGAGGTCGAGCAGCGACTGGTTGCGTCCGGTGCGAGCGAAGGGTGGCTCCGCGCCGTGCGCGAGATCGTGCCCGTCCAAGAAAGCGAGCGCGTGGCGTTCTTTGGCGACGCCCTACCGCCCGGTCTGCGCCTCGTCGATTGAGAGCGCCCCCTTTGCCGTCTTTCGCTCGAAAACCAGCAGTTCGCCGAGTGTCTCGTGCTCTCGGGTCGCCACCTTCACCATTCCGAGCTTGGCGATGACCCGCAGCGACGGCCGGTGCCACGGAAGCGTCGCCGCTTGGACGGCCCGCACACCCCTCTGGAGCAACGCCCACCCGACGCACGCCTCCACGGCCTCCGTGGCGTAGCCCTGTCCTTGCGAGGCCTCCTCGACGCCGTAGGCCACCTCGACGATTCCGTCATCCCCCGGCTCGCCGTGGAAGACGACGCTGCCGAGCACGCGGCGTTCCGCGTTGCCTACCCGCCCGACGATGACGCGCCCACCCCACAGGCATTCGAACGGACGGGCTCGGATCGCGTCGAGCGACACTGTAAACGCGCGCTCGACGAGCTCTCTATTGGGCCACCGGTCGGGCATTTTCGCGCCGACCGCCGCCTCGGCTTCTTCGCGCCGACCGTGCAGGACCGCCTCGACCATCGCCAAGGTGAGCGGGACGAGCTCGAGACGCGCTGTTCGTAACACGGACATCCGGCCTTGCATGGTCGCGCGAACCGCCATTAGGTCAACCGCCGAAGCCTGGAGCGTCGGTATGTGCAACTGAAAATTGCGATGCACCTGAACGCCGCGAGCTCTCAAGCGCCTTTCTGGGCGCTCCTCGCACCAGTGCCCTCCCGTTCCGTCGGTCTCGCGTGTTACGCCAAGGAGGAGAGGCCAATGGTCGCGCGTCCGGTCCTGCTTTGCACGCTCATGATCCTTGCGGTGCTGGCCTGCGCTGGCTGCACGCACGTTGCACCGTACGAGCGCGCCAAACTGGCGCACCCGATGATGACGGCCGCCGATCTGGATGGGCCGGCGGCGGGGCACGTGCTCGCTGTGCACGAGGGCGCGACGGGTGGCGGCGCGCTGTCCGAGAGCGGATGCGGATGCAACTGAGCGAGACGTAGGTCGAATGAGCTGCGCGCGGGCGACAGCCGCCACCGTTTTCGTCTTTTCGACACTGGCACTCGCGCCGTCTGCGTCGGCCGACAAGCGCGCCGAGAACGCCGCGCGCGACGCGATGAAGAAGGCGGGTCTCGAGGTCCTGAGTACGAATTACTCCGCCGCGGCTGCGCGCCTCCAAAAAGCCCTCCGTGTTTGCGGCGCAAAGCGCTGCGCGCCCGAGACTCGCGCGCTCCTCTTGCGCGACCTCGGGACCATGCAATTCGAGTCGGGCGACGGAACGGCGGCGTCCGAGTCGTGGATCGAAGCCGTCAAGCTTTATCCGTCCGTCGACCTGAACGCCGACTACGACCGACCCGAGCTTCGCGCCGCCTGGGAAGAAGCCAAAAGAGACGCGAGCCCCAGCCCGAGCCTGACCGCGCGCCCGACCGGCAAAACGAGTAGCGAAACGAGTAGCGAAACGAGCGAAACGAGCAGCGAAACGAGCAGCGACGCGGGACGCGTCGAGCCTTCGACCGCGCACGCGCTACCTCAGGTTGCGCCGCCGACCGAAGCGCCCGCATCCGAAGAGCGGGAGGCTTCGAAACCCGTGGAGCCGAACGATGAAAAGACGCGCGACGAGCCCGCGTTTGCCCGTGTCTGGGTGGGCTTCAGCGGCGCGGTCGACTTTCTGAACGTTCCCGCCGGAATGGACGTGTGCAAGCTCTCCGCGTCAGGCCAACCGGCCAACACCGGCGCGTTTTATTGCACGAACCCGGACGGCTCCGATTTTCCTTCCCGCGCTTCGCCCGCGCAGAATGACCAGGTCACGACGCGCAATCAGGCCGGTCAAGTCGGCGGCGGGGTGAAGGTCGGCAACCAGAGGGCGATGCTGGCGATCGACTACGCTCTCACGAGGAACGTCCTCGCGGGTGTGCGCCTCGGCTACGTGGTCGGAACCTACACGGGCAACGCGGCGGTGCAGGACGGCCGCGCGTTCGGTCCTCGATGGCATCTCGAGCTTCGCGGCACGTACGTGTTCGGTCATTCCCCTTCGGACGGCGAGGGGTTCGCGCCGATGGCATTCGTCGCCGGCGGTATTTCGGAGTTCGACGTCTCGAGCGCGAGCGCCGTGACGCTGAGCGGAGTCGCTGGACAGCATCCGGTCCGCGTTTGGCTCACCGACGGCCCTTTCTTCGTGGCGCTAGGGGGCGGCATGCGATACCAGTTCTCGCCGCGGGTCGCCATGACTGCCGCTCTGAGAATGAACGGTGCCTTTGGAGGTAATGGCTTTTTGCCGAGCATCGGACCGGAGCTCGGGGCCCAATACGGTTTCTGAGAGAATGGCCGTTTTTTTGCTTCTGACACCTTGACCCGCAGGGTAGGCGCGTCTTGAATGCGCGGCCCATGAGAGTCGCCGTTCAGAAAGAGAGCGCGTCCGGGGAGCGCCGTGTCGCCCTCGTTCCGGAGTCGGTTAAGCGGCTCGCGGCGAAAAAGATTGACGTCTCGGTCGAGAGCAACGCCGGCGCCGCCGCGTTCGCGAGCGACGATGAATACGCTGCGCAGGGCGCCCGTATCGATTCCACGCGCGAAACGTTGCTTGGCGACGCCGACGCCGTCTTGCAAATCCGCCCTCCCAGCGTGGCGGACGTTGCGCGGCTGCGAGAGGGGTCGGCGCTGGTCTCGCTGCTCTTCCCATTGGCCAATCTAGACCTCGTGCGGGCGCTCGCGGCGCGCAAGATAACCGCCATCGCCACGGACATGATCCCTCGCACGACGCTCGCCCAGATGATGGACGTCCTCTCGTCGCAGGCCACGGCAGCAGGCTACGAGGCCGTTCTGATGGCGGCGACTGCATTGCCTCGCTTTTTCCCGATGCTGATGACGGCGGCGGGCACAATTGCGCCGGCCCGCGTCCTCGTGCTGGGCGCGGGGGTCGCCGGTTTGCAGGCGATCGGCACGGCTCGCCGTCTCGGTGCGGTCGTGGAGGCATTCGACGTGCGCAAGGTGGTCAAGGAGCAAGTCGAGAGCCTTGGGGCAAAATTCGTCGAAGTGGACTCCGAGGACGCGCAGACCGCGGGCGGTTATGCGCGCGAGCTCACCGAAGCGGCAAGGAAGAAGCAGGCCGAGGCGCTCGCCCGTCACGCCGCCAAGGCCGACGTGATCATCTGCACGGCGCTCATCCCAGGCCGCCGAGCGCCCCTCCTGGTCACCGCGGACATGGTCAAGTCGATGCGCACCGGGAGCGTCATCGTCGATTTGGCGGCGGAGCAGCAAGGAAACTGCGAGCTGACTCGGCCCGGAGAAACGGTCGTCGAGCACGGGGTGACGATCATCGGGGCGACGGACGTGGCGAGCCGGATGTGCGCGCACGCGAGCCAGATGTACTCGCGCAACATGGAGAAGCTCCTCGTCTACGTCACCAAGGACGGCGCCTGGAAGCTCGACTTCCAGGACGAGATCGTCGCAGGGAGCGTCATCACGCATGCGGGCGAGATCGTCCACCCCAAGGTGAAGGAGCTCGTCGATCCGAGCGGCTCCTCGGTCCGCTCCGCAGGAGCTGCACAATGACCAGCGATTGGCTCTTCAACCTCTACGTCTTCGCGCTCGCGACGTTCGTGGGTTACCAGGTCATCTCACGCGTCCCGCCGCTCTTGCACACGCCGCTCATGAGCGGCACCAACGCCATCAGCGGCATCTCTCTCGTGGCGTCGCTCATAGCGGCCGGCTCGAATCATACCTTGAGTCAGATCTTGGGCTTCGTCGCGGTAACCTGCGCCACGATCAACGTGGTCGGTGGGTTTCTGATTACCGATCGCATGCTCCGCATGTTCCGAAGGAAGCCCGAGCGGCCGCACTCCAATCAGCTGGCCGCCGCAGCGCAGCCCGCGCGCGTTGACGCCAATAAGGGAGGAGGGCCGTCGTGACGCCGACCGCAGTCGTACTGAGTCTTTCTTATCTCGTCGCGGCGATACTCTTCATTCTCTGCCTTCGCGGGCTGTCGGGTCCCCAGACCGCGCGTCGAGGATTGGTCCTCGGCGAGGTGGGAATGCTCCTCGCGGTCATCGGCACCCTCCTCCACAAAGACATCGTTCGGTACGACTGGATTCTCGCCGGCCTGCTCCTGGGCAGTGTCATCGGGGTGGCGATCAGCGCGTGGATCCCGATGACGAAAATGCCCGAGCGGATCGCGCTCTCGCATTCGTTCGGCGGTCTTGCCACGGCGCTCGTCGGGGTCGCCGAGTACCTGCGTGCCGCCGATCAGCTCACCGCTTTCAAGATGGGGGCCCTCGGTTTCGAGACGTTCCTCGGGTTCTTGACGTTCACCGGCAGCATCCTCGCGTTCGGCAAGCTGCAGGGATTCGTTACCGGTGCGCCCGTCACGTGGAAGGGGCAGAACGTCATGAACGTCGGCCTTTTCTTCGGCGCGCTCGTGGCCATCGCCGCGCTCGTCCTGGAGCGCGATCTGCACGTCGTCTTCTTTGCCGTTGCGGCGACGGGCCTCGCCCTCGGGGTCATGGCCGTATTGCCCATCGGCGGCGCGGACATGCCGGTGGTCATCTCGCTGCTCAATTCCTATGCGGGCCTCGCGGCGTGTGCGACCGGCTTCGCGCTAGGCAGCCCCATATTGATCATCTGCGGCGCGCTCGACGGGTCATCGGGGCTGCTGCTGTCGATGCTCATGAGCAAGGCCATGAACCGAAGCTTCGCGAACGTGCTCTTCGGGGCGTTCGGAACGGCCATCGAGCCGGGCCATGTCGTCGCCCAGCTAGGCAAGTCGTTCAACGAAGCGACCGTGGAGGACGCGGGGGCCGTGCTCAAGGCATCCCAGTCCGTGATCTTCGTCCCCGGTTACGGCATGGCCGTCAGCCAGGCGCAGCATGCCGTGCGTGATCTGGCGGCGGCACTGGAGCGACGAGGCGTCGAGGTGAAATACGCCATTCATCCCGTTGCGGGGAGGATGCCCGGCCACATGAACGTGCTGCTCGCGGAGGCGAACGTTTCATACGAAAAGTTGTTCGACCTCGACGCCATCAACGACGATTTCGCGAGGACGGACGCGGTGGTCGTCGTTGGCGCGAACGACGTCGTGAATCCAGCGGCGAAGAAAGACCCGTCAAGCCCGATCTACGGGATGCCCGTTTTCAATGTGGAGCAATCGCGCAGCGTCCTCGTGCTGAAGCGCAGCATGAACCCCGGTTTCAGCGGCGTCGAAAACGAGCTGTTTTTTCAGCCGAACACGATGATGGTCCTCGGCGACGCGAAGAAGACCTTGCTCGCCATGATCGGCGAACTCAAAGAGGGTGGCCACTGAAGCGGGCGCGCATCGCGAAGGTGGCGGCGCAGGCGAGTCGGTCAAGCGGCGCCAGCCCAGCCCTTCACGATTTCGCTGAGCCGTTCGTCCTCACCGCCGTCTAGTAGACCGACGGCGACCACGTTGAGGCGCTCGGGCCGCGCAAGTCGGCGGGCGACTTCGCGAACGTCGTCGGCGCCGATGCGCGTCAGCTCGGCGACGTGCTCGGCCGAAGTAGAGACGCGATTGAACAGCAGCCCGGAGGCGTAAAATGCTGCGGTCTCTTCTGCGGAATCGCCGAGAGCGCGTGCGTCCCAGGTGATGCGACGACGGGCCTTCTCCAGCTCGTCGTCGGTGGGCCCGTTCGCGGCCAGCTCTTCGAACATGGCGAGCACTTCGCGCGTGACGAGCCCGACGCGCTTGTGTTGCACGCCTGCCGCGACGTCGATCACACCGTCGTCCTCGTAACCGTCGTACGCGGCGGAGACGTCGTAGCAGAGCCCACGTGCGTCGCACAACCGGTGGTAAAGCCTGGTGGACATTCCGTCGTCGATGATGCGCATCAGCACATCGAGCGCCGGTCGCAGTGGATGGGACTCGGCAAACGCACGAAGGCATACGCGCAGCTCCGTCTGGCTCGAGACATTCTCGACGATTTGCAAGCGCGGTTTTCGTTGCCCATGCTGCGGCGGTGGGGACGAGATACGGGTTGCACCAGGCAAGCCGCCGAAATCGCGATCCGCGAGGCGCAGCGCCTGATCGACGTTCACCGCGCCTGAAAAAGCGAGAACGGCGTTCCCAGCGGTGTAGTGACGCTCGTGCCAGCGTCGCAACGCGCGCTCGTCGAACGAGCGCACCTGGGCTTCGCTGCCGGTGATCGTGAAGCCGAGCGGGTGGTCTCGGTAGATGATCGCCCGCGAGAGGTTGTCGGCATCGACCTGCCTGCCTTCGTCGTCGAGGTCTTCGAGAATTTCTTCGAGAACGATGCCCTTTTCGATGTCGATGTCGAGAAAGGCAGGCTGGGAGAGGACCTCACCAAAAAGCGCGCTGGCGGCGTCGAGCGACTCGGGCGGGAGGGTCAGCGAAAAAATCCCGTGGTCGACCTGCGTGGACGCGAAGAGCGTGCCTCCCAGGCGCTCGAACGCGAGGTTGACCGCATGCGCGCTAGGCACTCTGCGCGTGCCTCGGTAGATCATGTGCTCGAGGAAGTGGCTGATGCCGTTTTCCTGGTGCGTCTCGAATCGGGAGCCGACTCGCGACCACAGCGCCAGGTGGATTCGGTGGAGCTGGGGCTGCTCGGCGACGAGCACACGCAACCCGTTGCCGAGCGTCGCGGTGATGTGCGGCGGATCGCTCATGATCCTGGAAACCTAGTATTCCTCTTCCTCGTCGTTCGCGCCGCCGATTCGGCCATCGCCCTTCACCTCTTGGACATACGACTCGTCGATCTTGATGTCCTCCTTCGCCCGTTCTCGGAGGCGCTTGACGTAAGACGAGATCGCTTCGTCCCGCTTGGCGCGTAGCAGGTCTTCTTCGACCGCCTCGCGATCCTTTTCGAACTCGTCGCGCGTCGCGGTCTTGTGCTGCTTCAGCTGCACCACGACGAACGCGTCTGCCGTGCGCACCGGCTCCGCGAGGACGTCACCGTCGGCGGCCGAGAAGGCAAAGCGGACCACGGCGGCCGTACCGTCCGGCGAGAGCCCCGGGAAAGGATCCCCGCCGCGATTGAACGCGCTCGAGGTCTCGACCTGGGGACGGTCGGTGTCCGTGGCCGCGTCGAAGCGAACGTTCGGCGGCCCAGCCTGGTGCGCCTTGCTCTGGGCTGTCGCCGGATCCGCTGCGCCTTGCGCCTCTGCGTTGCTGGCGCCCGCGTCCTCGCTGCCTCTGCTCGCGGGTGCCGCCGACGTGGAAACCACCCTCAGCGCGTCGAGCTTGGTGTCGCGCAGGTAGGGGACCGTCGCCGCCCGGATCGCCTCGTCGGCGGACTTCCCCGCGCGCATCGCTTCATCGATCCTACCCGCGATCGCGCGGGCGACGCCGGTCGCCTTCTCACCGGCGTAGAGGCTCTGCGCAAGGCTGCGCTTCACCTGCGCCTCGATCGCCGGTGCCTTTGCCGGATCGTCCTTCGAGATGAGATGAAAGCCGAACTGCGTCTCGACGGCGCCCGTTGAGTCCCCGGGCTTGAGCGCGTCGGCGGCGTTCTTGAACGGCGGGACGAACGAATCCGTCTTCTCCCCGACGTCGCCGCCTTTCATCGCGCTCCCCGGGTCGTCCGACATCTCGCGCGCAACCTCCGCAAACGGCTCGCCGGCCTTGATCCGCGCCGCCGCCCACGAGAGCTTGGCCAGCGCATGCGCTTTCTCGTCGTCGCTCGCGCCGTACGGGAGCTTTGCCAGAATGTGACGCACGTGACCCGCCTTGGGCGCCGCGTCCGCCCGGCGCTCTGCGAGCGCCTTGTCGAACTCCGCCTGGTGGTCCTTCACCCACGCTTCGACGTCCTGCGGCTTCGCGTCCACGCCCCACCGCCTGGCCCACGACTCCTTTACCGCTACCGAGCTCACCGTCGCCGTCGTGTAGCGCTGTTCGTATTGTTTCCACGCCTCTGTTTCGCTCACCCGAACTGGCTCGCGCACCACGTCGCGCATCTTGGCGGCGAGGAGCTCGCGCGCTTGTTCCTCTCGGAACTCGGTCGTCGACCGATTGCTCAGGTTTCTCACCTGGCGCTCGTATGCCTTCATGTCGAAGGCTTTGGTCTTCGGGTCGCGAAAGTCGACGGGAATGGCCGTGTCTCGATCGTTGAAGCGCGCCTGGGCAACGTCGGCGGGAATGAGACCCGCGCGGGCGTACGACTGGTACATCTCGGAGACGATGGTCTGCGCGACCACGGGGTCGGCAGCCGGGACACTGACGCGAACGTAACCGCTGTAGAGCTGATCGGTCACCTCGGCGTCCGTCACGTGCAGGCCGAGGCGCTTCGCCTCGTCGTCGAGCAGCTCGCGTTCGATGAGGCCGTCGAGCGCGATTCGCTTGAGGTTCAACTTGCGGGACATGGTCGAGCTGCGGGAGGGCATCAGGATCCGGTATGCCGCGCCGAAGTCTTTCGGGTCGAGGCAGCGGCCCCGTACGCGCGCGGCGCACGCCTCGCGCAGCGACGCGGTTCTCGACGTCGCGTTGGGACGGAAGGTGACGACGAACGCGAAGATCGTCGCGACGATAATCGCGCCATAGATCACGTTCGACAGGCCGCGCTGTCGGAAGAAGTCGAGCATATCGGCGAGCCCGTCTAACACGTGGCCCCACGGCGGTCCAACCGCAGCCATGCGCGTCGGGTCCGTCGCGGCCTGCTCGGCGCAGTGGCCCGCCAAGCACGACTGCAGCGCTCAGGCGTGCTTCTCGAGGCCTACCGCGAAGCGCAGCGTCGGGAGCGCAGACTCGAGCCCCGCCACCGGCTTTGCGTACGTGATTTCGTAAAAGCTATCCAACGTGCGTGCCGAGTCGCTCGGGTCGGGGACGTCGGTCACCGCGCACCCCGACTCTACGAACCCGCTGGACGATGCCGGCTGCGCGAGCCGACGCACGCGTTCGAAGAGCCGCGCGTCGTCGTCGTTCGGAAAGTCGGCCTTCTGGGCGCGGAAGACCACGCGCACCTCGAGCGGTTCGGAGAACCGAAGGCGCACACCCGAGTCCATGATGAGGTTTTCTCGCGGGCGCTCGGCAAGCACGATCTCCTCTCCCCGTACGCGGAAGATCTCGAAGCCCGCGTCGACCAACGCCTTCTTCGCTCGCGTTGCGTCGCTGTTCGGCGGCTCTGGCATAGTGAAAGGGACGAGTCGGGCGGCGCTGCCGGGGGCGACCCCGCCACGGGAATCGACGGCAAAGCTTCTTCGGCGCGAGCGTGTGCGTCAAGTGGGGACGCTGCTACGCTAGTTATAAGGTGAAGAATCGGCGGAGCTTGACCCCATCGACCGGCGCGTCTGCGTGCGATGTGCACGCGACGCGTCGCTCCTGGGTGCGACACGAGGTCAGCGCGAGGGTGACGGTGAAGCCTCCGTCTGGCGAGGTCCTCGAGGGCTGGTCGCTCAACCTCAGCCGGGGCGGGGTCCGTGTCATTCTAGAAACGAGGGTGGAGCTCGGCGCAGAGCTGGAGGTCAACGTGTTCGTCGGCGTCTCGCCGCAGCCACGAGTTGGTCTCGTCGTGTGGGTTCAAGACGAGCCGGACGGGGTCGTGTGCGGAATCGCGTTCCATACGCCAACCGACGCACGCCAGGTGTCGAACGCGTGAGCCGCGAGCGGCGGCGGTGCTCGGGTAGCTGATGTGCGTGCCGGATCCCTTTTGGCTGCGAGGCTCGCGCGGCAACTCGTGGTAGATGGTGGCCTACGATGGTAAGCCCGAAAAACCTGCTGCCCGAATGCGGTCTCTATCGGACCACGAAGCCCCTGCCCGAGCACGAGGAAGAGGTGCCGTCAGGCGCACTCGTTTACTTTCACAATCACTCGGACTCAGGGTTGCCGGTGGTGGTCGCACCCGATCACAACGTGCACAATCGCTGGCATTTTCACGGCGGGGGGCTCCCCTTTCGCGGGCTCTCCTGGGCCGACAGCCTCGTAAAGCTCCCGGCCGAAGGGTTCTACATGCTGCGCAAGGTGCTGACGTTCGAGGGAGGCGAGTGGCCCAAAGGGGCGCTGGTCCAGCTCGGCTATACGAAGAACGGCGATCCCATCGTGTTCATCGCGCAGGTCCGAGCCCAACTCGCCGAAAATGACCTGTTCTTCAACGACCGCGGCGTCGGCGTGACGCGCGAGCAGCTCTCGATGCTCGAGCCGCTCAAGGTCTTCGTCGAACCCGCGCCGGAGGGCGCGCACACGGCCGGAGTTCATTGAGAAAGCCCCGCCGATTCTGCCGAGGATCCCTATCTTCCGGAATATCTTCGGAACATCTTCTTCAAAGGGGCAGATCCATCGCGGGCTCGTACCCCGCATCTCGCCTCATCGCTCCGTCGCGGAGCGGCCATTCCGTCGAGCGGGCGCCAGGCGGCGATGAATCGACCCAGTGGTAACTGGGCTCGCGGACGTCCAGATGGACGAACTGCGTTCGAGGATGAGTGTAAACGCCGACTCCCGCGCGGGGTAGGGTGCGCAAATAGGACGCGAGCTGCGACGTGCGAACGCCATCGAGCTTGAAGTCGATGGCCTCGCCGGCGGTATGCCGCCCGGCGTTGTCACGCCACGCCGAGACGATGAGCACGCGTGCGCCCTGGAAGTGATACGCCGCCTTAACGACGAGCTGCTGGAGGCGTTGCGCGAGTCCGTGACCTCCCTCGTTGGCGACTCGTTCGAACGCGGCCGTTGCCTCGTCGTCGATTTCGCCGCTTTCGCTGTACAGACGCACCCGCGCGCTGCTTCTCGTTCGCACGCTTGCGACTTCGATGGAGCCGAGCTCCTCGGCCCACGAATCGAAACGTGGCGCGCGCTCCTCTGCGGCGAGCGGTGTCTCCGCCGCGCCTTTTTCCTTTGGGAGCGCGTGGGCTGGGGCGTCGCGCGCCACCCACAGGCACAACGTTGCCGAAAGCCAGAGACCGCCTAGGCGCGAGCTCCTGGGGGCCTGCTTTGGCGCGCAATGGCTCGCGGAAAGCTGCATGGGTGGCTCCTCAGAACTGGCCCGTGATGCCGTAGCTTCTTCGCCGGTAGGCAGGCGGCGCCCTGCTACGCGGCGCGGCCAGCCCGACGAGTCGCGCCGGTTGGTTGAACAGAGAACGTACCACGCCGCAGGGCGCCGGTCAGCACCCCGACGGCCCGGGCGACCTGCCGTGGTGGTGCGCGGTCGTACGACGGCGCGACGAGCGCAAGCGTCAGTCTTCTTTGGCGAGCTTCTCGCGCAGTTTTTGAACGATGTTGGAGTACCCCTCGCCTGGGTTATCCATCTTCTTTCGAAACTGATCGTAATAGTTCTTCGTCAGGCTCGAGCCTTCCGTGACGATGTCGACGACCCGTAACCCTTTGCTCGTTTGCTTGACGACGTAATCGACGCGCACGGCCGGCTCCCGCGGCTTGTCCTTGCTCTTTGCCTCGGTGAGCACGCGCGTGTCTCCCTCCACGTTACGCGTGCCGCGGTAGGCCACGCTGTAGTCCAAAGTCTTCATTAGGTTCTTGCGGTAGCTCTTGCGCACGAGCTGCGAGAGCAGGTCCCTCACTTCGCTCCGCTGCGACTCCGAATACTTGGACCATAGATCCTCGCACGCGGGCAGAGCGGCGGGGCACGGCTGGCCAAACGCTCTGCGCGTGAGCTCGCCGTAATCGACGAACCCATCGAGGGACGCGTTGATTTGCGAGTCGCGCCCGGGCGATGCCTTCTCGTGGAGCAGATGATCGAGCTGGATGCGCTCGTGCTCGATGAAAAGCTGTGCGTCATCGGCCGATGCGCGCGCGCCGATCGTCAGCGCGGCAAGTGCACAGAAACAGGCGACGAGCTGACGGAAGGGCATTCGATGAACCTCTGGGCGGTTACTGCCTCGGCGACGGTGCATGTGCAACCTTCCTGGAGCGCAAACGTACGCACGCGAGAGCGAGGAGGGACCTCGGGCATGCCGATGTTCGCGCGGCCGAGGGGGATAGCCGTTTGGAGTGCCTCGCACCGTTGGACGTCGTGCTCTCCGCAGTCATTCACCCAAACGAGGTCAGCCCTTTTTGGCCAGCCACGCGCGAGCGCAACTTGAAAAACGCAGCGCGGACCTCACGCCGCGGGTGGGCGAACGCTGCGGCGTAGCCCCGTGACCTGTCGGCTCAAAGTGACCTGAAACCGTGCGCCGCCGCCCGCCACCCGCTCGACCGCCAGACGCGCACCGATCGACGCGTGATCCTCGATGATGCGCCGAACGACGGCGAGACCGATGCCTGCGCCGTGGGTGCGGGTCGTGAAGAACTCGTCGAAGATGCGGGGCGCGGCGTCCGCCGGAATTCCTGGTCCATGGTCGTCGACGGACAGCGCCACGTCGCCTTCCAGGAGCTCGATGCCGACCGTAACACGGGAGCCGGCCGAGCTCGCCTGTATCGCGTTGCGTACGAGGTTCCAGAGCACCTGGCGGATCTGCGCGCCGTCGCACCGAGCAAGCGTCTCGGTAAGAGGACCGACGTAGCACACCGCTACGTCCGAGCCGCGCGCCGCGTTCGTGGCCAGCGCGACGACCTCTCGCGCGAGCGCCGCAATGTCGGTCGCTTCGGCGCGGGGGGCGCGGGGGCGGGAGAGGTCGATCATGTCTCCCACTAGGTCGTTCAGTCGACGCGCCTCCCGCTGGACGATCCCGCAGAGGCTCTTCTCCTCGGCGCTCAGCGACGGAGACTCGCTCAGCATTTCGATCGATCCCGTGATGGACCCGAGCGGGTTACGGATTTCGTGGGCGAGTCCCGCCGCGATTCGTCCGAGCACAGCCAGACGTTCCGCCTGCCGCGCGCGCTGGGTGGCCTGCTCGAGCGCACCGCCGGTCAGGCGAAGGCGTTCTGCAAGGTAGCCGCCGAGGAGGGCGACGACCGTGACGCCCAGCGCATTGAGCAGGAGCGGGTAAACCAGCTCCGTCGCCTCGACCGCGTACGTTCCGCTCAGCTGGTCGGGGGGAGGATGGATCCAACCGAAGAGAAAGCCCGCGCAGAGGAGCGCGTAGATCCCAATCCCGAGGACCGCCGCGAACGCCGCCCCGCGAAGCCCCACGAGGATCGCGCCGACGAGACAGGTGAGCGCATAAAACGACGTCGCGCCGCTCGATGCGCCGCCCGAAACGTAGACGATCGAGGTCCACGTGATCTGGTCGAGCGCGATCTGGGACCAGGCGAGCGCGTGGAGGTGCCTCCCCGAGCGCAGGAGCACAGAGTAAAACGCGGCGAGTACGAAGCCGGTCCCGATCGTCACGAAGACGACGCGCAAGCTGAACGGGTAACGGGAGAGCGTTCCGCGGAAGTAGAGTACCGAGGTGGTCGCCAGCAAAAGCACCAGGAACGACAGCCGCAGCCCGGTGATCCAGGCGATTCGCGTGACGAGGCTGTGGTCGGCAGCGCGCGCGACCGAGGGCTCGAGCTCTCCCGCCGTCGAGCGCATGCTGAAGTTCATTGCCGTTGCTCAATCGGCTTTGATTTTGCCCGCAATGCTGAAAATAGGCAGGTACATCGCGATGAGCACGACCCCGACCGTGCCACCGATTCCGACCATCAACGCGGGTTCGATCAGGCTTGTCAGCGCAGAGACCGCGACGTCGACCTCTTCTTCGTAAAAATCCGCGATCTTGTTGAGCATCGCATCGAGCGCTCCGGTCTGCTCGCCTACCCCTACCATCTGCACCACCATGGGCGGGAATACGTTCGTTTCGAGCAGCGGCTGGGCCATGTTCTTGCCCTCGGAGATGCGCGCGCGCGAATACATGATGGCTTCTTCGACGATCACATTGCCGGCGGTCTTCGCGACGATTTCGAGCGCGTCGAGGATGGGCACTCCGGACGCCAGCAGCGTGCCGAGCGTGCGGGTGAAGCGCGCGACCGCGATCTTCCGGAGCACCGGGCCCATGATGGGCAGCTTGAGCATGACCCGGTGGCTCGCCTTCTTGCCGCGAGGCGTCCGGTACATGTACGCGAAGCCCACGATGGTCCCAGTGAGCACCAAGAAGATCCAGAGCACGTTCCCGACGAACGCTCGCGAGACCGACATGACCGCGCGCGTGACGGCCGGCAGCTCGTCTTTTGCGCCGAAGTCCTTGAACATGTTCTCGAAGCCGGGGATGACGAACGTCAGCAAGACCGTCAAGACACCGAAAAAGACGAAGATGACCGTGCTCGGGTACACCATCGCGCCGCGCACCTGTCTGCGCAGCTTCATCGCCTTCTCGATATAGACGGCGAGCCTGTTCAAGATGGTATCGAGAATGCCGCCGACCTCTCCTGCCTGAACGAGGTTGACATAGAGATGATCAAAGACCTTGGGGTGACGCCGCAGCGAATCGCTGAACGTGGCGCCTTGCTCGACGCTTGCCTTCACGTCGCGAAGCACGTTGGCAAACAGCTTATTTTCGGTCTGCGACTGGAGAATGTCGAGGCATTGGACGATTGGCAAGCCGGCGTCGATCATCGTCGCGAAGAGGCGCGTGAAGGTCACGATGTCCTTGTGCCCGACGCCCGTCCCAAGCTGAAAGCTGAGCGCCTTGGACTTCTTTTTGACCTTCGTGGGCTGCATCTGCTGCGCCCGCAAACGCTGATTGACGGCGTCCTCGGAGTCGGCCTCCATCGACCCCTTGCGCACTTCACCCGTTCGACCGCGGGCTTCCCAGACAAATTCGGCCATCGTGCGTACTCGCGACAAACTGTACAAGTCGTCAGTGCCCAGGGTCAAAGACTGTGAGCCCCCGCGCAGCTTCCAGCGGGGCTCGTGTGCGCGGCGCCACACATCGTGTACTGCGTAGTACACCGCCAATGCCGGTTTACTTCGAGTCGGCATGACGCTGGAGGACCTCGCGAAGCGTCTCGTCGCAGACGGAGTCGCTCCCGACGTGGCCGTCGCGTGCGCGGTGCGCGCCGACCCTGCGCGAGCCGGCGCGGGTGAAACGACGCACACAGTGGGCACACCGTCATCCGTCGAGGCTCGCTGGCGCGCGGAGGCCGCTGGAGCGACGTCGCTCTTCTTCGATCTGGCGAGCTTGACCAAACCATTTACGGCGGTCGCGATCGCCGCAGCAGGGATCAATCGCGGCACCCCGCTCGGGCTCCTCTTGCCCGAGGCCGTTGGAACTCCGAGCGCCACGCTACCGCTCGAGCTTTTCTTGTCCCACCGCGCAGGACTGGAGGCGAACAGGGCACTCGGTCCGCGAGTGCCCGCGCGGGCCGCCGATGCTTTGTACCGTGCCGTGGCCCTCCGCATGGCCGCGGCAGCGCGGCGTCCCGACGCGGTGGGGGATCCTCCTCGCGACGGGTTCGCGCCGATCTACAGCGATTTGGGATACATCCTCGCCGGAGAAGCGCTGGCCCGCGCCACGGGCTCGCGCGATGCGGGCGACGCGATCGGGCGAGGTGTGCTCGAGCCGCTCGGGTTGGCGGGCAGGATGGGAGCTCGGCGCGAGCTGGCGGCGCAAGGTGTGAGCGGCCCGTTCGCACCAACGGAGACCGTGCCCTCCCGCGGAGGTGCCGTGGTCGGGTTCGTGCACGACGAGAATGCCTGGGCTCTCACCGGCGAAGGAGGTTCTGGTCACGCTGGCCTTTTCGGAACGGTCGGCGCCGTCCTCGCATTCGGCACGTTCGTGCTCGACGCGCTCGATGGGTTGCCGCTGGCGCCTCGACTGGCATCTTTTCCGGATTTGCAGTGGCTCGTCCGCGACCGACCCGGCGGCGCTCTGCGGGCGGGCTTCGACGGGAAGAGCGAGACCGGATCGAGCGCGGGCGATCGATTTGGCCCCCGGAGCTTCGGTCACCTGGGCTTCACGGGAACGAGCCTCTGGATCGATCCCGACGCGAAGATCGTCGTGACACTCCTGACCAACCGCATCTCCCTGGGTCGGGACAACTTGGCCATTCGGGCGGCGCGACCGTTCGCGCACGGGGTTCTCTTCGACCGCGCGAGGGCGCTCGAGAAGTCCGGCGGCAGCGCGGGCTTCGCGGAGTAGCCGGGCCTCGAGACGGCGCCGTCAGTAGTAGAGAATGGACGTCTGCAACCCGAATGTCACCGGGCTCACTTGGTACCCAGTGTCTTTGCCAGTCGAGTCGCGGAGCGAGGCGCCGCTCGCCCCCGCGCCAACCGCCGAAATTCCCAACGACCATTCGCGTCCAATCCACCACGCGTAGCCGGCGAAGGCGCCTCCCAACAAGGCGACTCCACCCCACGAGCTGTCGTCGGCGTGGTTCATAATTCCCGCCACACCGATGCCGATCGTCGCTCCCGCGTGCCATCCGCCCGCAGGATCGGGATAGTAGTCGAAGAGCAGTCCTATCTCGCCGAACGTGGCACTGGCCTTTGCGGAAACGCCCAGCGATGTGCCTGCGGCGGGTGCCGCCAGCCGCGCGCCTTCAAAAGGGCCTCCCGAGAAGTCTCCCTGAAACGAGGCGCCCCAGATCGTCCCAGCGATGGCCAGGCCAGGAACGGGGCTTCCTCCGAGGGAGACGCCCGCGTACGACGCCAGCCCCGATATGGAGGCAGAGCCGCGCGGGCCGCTGCCGGAAAGCCCGCTGTATCCGACTCCCGAAGGATCGATACGCAAGTAGAGTCCCCTATGGAGACGGGGTGGCGGCCTCGGGGAAGTCTCCGGAACGTCGTTGGTCCCCACCACTGCGACCGCAGGCGGGGGCGCGGCCACCGGCTGGGGCACGGCAGCAGGCGCCGGCGGGGCAGCAGGCACAGGCCCGGCGGGGGGTTCCGCCGCAGGCGATGGTGCCGGCAGCGAAGGAAGGGGCTCCGCCGCGCGCGACGTACGCGCTGAAACGATGGTGGCTACGACGAACGCGAGGCCGCCGTGAGCGCGCAACCGTTGTTCTCTTGATTGGCGACTCTGGCGTTCGCTGCTCTCTGCGAGGCTGGGGTACAGCCTTCGATGCATTCGGTGCGCCGCATACTTGGACATCGAGCTCCCCCCGAGAATGTGTCCCGAGCGTACACCAGAAGAATGTCGTCATCCATGCTCGTCGGCGTCGCCGCAGCGCCAAAGCCCACCCGAAAAGATTGCCCTTCGCGCACGCCGCATGGGAGCGAAGCGCAACGAGACGGTGAGGGGGGCCTCGCGCGCGACGGGCGGTCTCGAGCAGTTGTCCGAGCTCGCTCAGCCCAATTGCGAAGGCCGAGCCGCCTTCCATCGATGTGCTCCCGTTAATAACAGCAGGTGGACCGGGCCATGTGAAAGTTGCATGGCAAACTGCGGACTCCGAGCGCTCCGCTACGCCGGCAGGTTTGCCCCTGCGCCGCCGATGGCTTCGATTAGCCGACGCGCGACGCCGGGCGCGTCTCCGTCGTCGTGCTTCAAGTACACGAAGGCCTCTCTCCAGGGCTGCGCTCTGATCTTCTGCGC
>JALYHV010000240.1 GCA_030776205.1 Myxococcota bacterium
GTCGGCGCCAGTCGCCGGGCTGGATGGCGGCGGTCTCGTCGTCGTCGCCGAGGGGGGTCCGCTCGACGCGACGGGCGCCGCTCCCGGCGTGGTCACGTCGACCGACGCTGCGCCCGCACCGCCTGACGCAGGCATCGGCACCGGCACGATGGATGCGTCGTTGGCGGACGCGGCCACGCAAGGGGTCGGCTTCGGCCTCGACGCCGGGATGATTGTCGCCCCGGCCGAGGGAGGCACTCCGCCCGGGAATCTGCAGCCCAATCCTTTCGGATGCAAATTCGGATGGGGAAGGGACAGCACAGGATCTCCGACGTCGTACGGCTACCTTCAGTTCCTTTCGACTTGGATAGGCTCGGAGGTGAAGGCGGACGGAACCATCACGACATGCAACGCGTGCAGCTGGCTCTCCCGCTTGGCGGGCACGAACCTCGTTCCGGTGTTTTACGCCTACTTCATCGGCTTTCTCGGCCACGCGAATGGTCTCGCCGACGGCAACCAAACGCCCAACACCGCGAACCTCACGACCGGCGGAGGCGCGCTCGTGAAAGCCAACCGCAGCAAGATCGTCCAGATGTACGGATGGTACGCGCAGCAGATGGCGAATGCGTTACCGAACAGACCGTCGATTTGGTTGCTCGAGGGCGATTACGTGCAGTACGCGGCGACTAGCCAGAGCAGCCCGCTCACGTACCCCGAGCTCGGGCAGCTTGCCGCGGACATCACTACCGCGATCAAGTCCCAAATGCCGAAGGCCGTCGTTGCCATCGACCACTCCACGTGGAACTCGGACGACGTGACAAGGCGCTTTTGGGGGGCCATGGCGCTGGCAAACTACGACCTCGTCTGGACCACCGGCGTCGGGAACAACAACGGCTTCCTCGACGGGAAGGAGACCAGCGCGACCTACAACGCCACGACGGCGACCTACGCGTACCTTCACACGCTGACGGGTCGAAAAATCTTGGTGGACGAGAGCGCAGGCCTCTCACAGGCCAGCGACACCTGGTCGAACCAGCCAGCAGCGATCGTCAATGCGCGCATCGCAGATGGCGTCATCGCCGCGAACGTGACCGGCGCACCGGCCAACTACCAGGCCGACGTGGCGGCACTTCAGCCTCAGCTCGCTTCGACCTGCCCGTGAAGTGATCCGCAGCTCTGCCGCCCGCAAACCCGCAAACGTGTGCCGACCGCTCGCATCGGACTCGCATCGGTTACAATCGATGCCATGACCGAGCCTCTCGACTGTCCTGCTTGCGGCGGAGCCGGAGGAGGCCCGTTCGGTCGCCCCGGTTCGGCGTGGGACGTCGAAGACTACGTATGCGCGCGGTGCAGGGGCCTCGGCCTCGTCCGCGAGGGAGCCGCTGTCACTCGTCCGCTCGCAAAGTCCGGAGCGCAACCGGCTTCGAGGGGCATTCGCGGTCCTGGGGTGGCTCCTGTGCAGTCGAACGAGCTCCCGAAGCGCCGCCGGTCGTCCGCGTAATCCCTTTCGGTGCGCCAGGTGGTCCCGTGTCCAATGGTCCCGGGCGCGCTCATCGCGTCGGTGGGGCAGCCGCGAAGACCGAACCCAAGTTGGTCAGCTTGCCGCCAGTAACGAGCTCGTTGTTGGGGGTCCACTGGTACCAGCCGTACCGCTCGATGCGGGGATGCCTCGCGAACATGGCGAGGGCCCCTGAGTAAAACGCCTGCACTGTGGCCGCGCTCGGGTTGCTCAGGTTCAGACATCCCCATTCGGTGAGCCAGATGGGGCGGTTGCCCGGAATGGCCTCGAGCTGCTTGATATACGCCTCCAAGCCGACGGCGTTTGCGTCGCAGGACCCGGCGTTCCAGCCGTACCAGTGCGCCGCGATGAAGTCGACGCGAAGAGCTCCGGTCGTATCGGCGTTGACCTGGCTCATGAAGCTCGTAAACCAGGCGACTCCCGCCGTGTTGGCCTGCGTCGCGGGGCTGCCGACGCGCAGGCCCGATGCGGCGAACGTAGGCCAAAGCGAAATGGCTGCCGCCACCCCTATCTTCGATTGGGTCGCGTTGTCCGGTTCGTTGAACCCGAGCACCGTGTCGTATCCGGCAGCGAGGATTCCTTTGATCTCGTTGGCAATGCCCGACGCGGTCTGCTCGTTTCCGGCGTGGCCCCAGACCATCGGCACGAATTTCGAGGCCATACAGTTGCCTCGGTTCAAGGTCCAGTTGTAGTACCAGCTGGCGCCGAGCGTCGTGAGGTCGCCGCAAGCCGCGTTGGCGACACCTTTGAAAGGCCGCAGCCCACCGTCTCCGGTAGCGCTTGCCTCCAACGGCAGGGGCGCATCGATCGTCGGTGACGCCGCGTCGCCGTGCGGCGGGCCGGCGCCGTCGTCGGTAGACGAGGCTTCGACCGTGGCGTCCTTCATCGTGTCCGCGCGGACCCCGGCTTCCTGAGGCTCGCCGGTCGCTCCCGCGTCGAGACCTGCGGGGGGTGTCGCGTCGGGAGCCGCTCCGGGCGGGGGTGCGGGTGCCTTGTCCGACCCGCCGCAGCCGGCGAGGGAGGTCAGGAGGGCAAGCCAGACGCCCCCGTTGCTGGAGCGAATGGTCTTTTCGAGGCGTGAAGAGTCGCGCACGCCTCGCAATCTAGCGTGGTGGCACCCCTCACGCGCGCTTCCTCCGCGTCTCCGTTCGAGCTGGTTGCCGCGTCGTAGCGTCTTGTTGGAAAGGTCCTTTCCGGCAGGAAGCCTTCTTGGACGCTGGCGCTCGGCGCCCATCGACCATCGAACGACGCATGCGCCATCTCCGGAAATGACGACACGTTAATCGGATTGGCTCGGCGCGGCATCGTCGGTATTTGCCGAGCTCCCGTCGGTCTGCGACGCATCGAGACCTTCGGTCCCCGTGCTCGCGTCGGCCTGCGCGCTTCCGTCGGGAGCGCCCGCGTCCGCGGTTGCGCTCTCGGCCTCTGCGTTCGCGTCGTCCGATCCGGAGTCCGCTACCTGCGTGCGCTCGTCGGCGCCGCCCTCTATGGAGGCAACGGACGGCGCGCAGGTGTCGCCCGCGGCTCGCGCCGGGGCGCCCGCTTCGAACCAGCGGAGGAGCGTGTCTCGGTCCTCGGCGCCGAGCTGCACGGGGGGAAGGGGCATGACCCCGCTCTTGACGACGATGCGCATGTAATGCCAGAGGGGCTCCCCACTCGCCACGGCGTGTGTGTCGTCGTAGGTCATCAGTGGAAACGGCGCGCTATTGCGGGGCGGGTTGCTATGGCATTGCTGACAGACGTTCTCGAGGACGCGCCGTGCGTCGCACGGGACTTCGAGCCCGCTCGACACGGAGGCCACGGGCGCTGGCGCGCCGCTCTTCGCGGTGCACGCGACGAGCGCCAGGATGCTCAGCCACGCCGAAACCGGAGTGCCGCGAGCCGCGAGCGAGGTAGCTGCCCGTGACGGGCGCCCGGGGGGGGCGAGCGGTCGAAGAGTCGCTACGAAGTCTGAGGTTTTCAACGCGCGCTTTCCTGAAGTCAAAGTGCGAATGGCCAACAGCAAATCCGCAAGTCAGCAAGTCAGCAAGTCAAAGCGTCGTGCGGAACTTTCGGCCCTCTTGCGGGGGCGCCGCCGGGGGCTGCGGCGGTGGCGGTGCTGCGGCTGCCGGCGCGGCGACGTGCACGGG
>JALYHV010000241.1 GCA_030776205.1 Myxococcota bacterium
ATCGTACGGCGCGGCTCGCCGCTCACGGCCGCGGCGGCGCGTGACATCACGATGAGGACGAGGCATGAAATCAGGACAGCGCGCAGCACTCCGCAGCCTCCCACGCTTGGGGCTCGCCGCCAAGCGCCTCCCAAAGGCTGGCGAGCTCCAACGGAACGGGTGCGCGCGCGACGAGAGGTCGTCCCAATTGATCGGGAACGATGACCCGGATGGCGTGCAGCGCGATGCGACGGGGCTCGAGCACGAGGCCGCTCGGCAGCGTCATCCGCACGGGTCCGCCATAGGCGCGATCGCCGACCAGGGGCGCCCCGGCGTTTGAGGCGTGGACACGGATCTGGTGCGTGCGGCCCGTCACCGGGGCAAATGCCATGACGGCGGGTCCAGAGGAGGTGCGGGCGCAGACAGCGAAGCGAGTGGTCGCCGCGACGGCCTCGCGTCCGCGGACCGTGCGAAGGCGCGGGTCTGCTGCGCGGCCGATCCGCTCGTCCCACGTGCCACGGTCGGGTATGTCGGCGCGCGCAGCGATGGCCACATAGCGGCGGTCGTAACTCCCGGTCCGGCGAGCGCCGGAGAGACGCTCCGCGGCCGCCCGGGTTCGCGCGAAGAAGACGACTCCGCTGACGTCACGGTCGAGACGCGAGGTCGGGTGCAAATGCGAGGCTTCTATGCCGAGGCTGCGCGCGGTCCACGCGACGAGCGCGTGTGCCGCACCGCCGTGGTCGGCGATGGTGGGCGTTCCGGCCGGCTTGTCAACCGCCACGAGATCGCCTGCCTCGATGAGGATCCGCAGCGCGGCAGCGCTGACTCGTTTCGCGGGCGCGATCTCGACGATGTCTCCGATAGCCACTCGTTCGCGGGGGTTTTGCGCCCGACGCGGACCGACGAAGACGCGCCCGTCGCAAAGGGCATCCATATCGGCGCCTGCGAGCACGAGGATGTCGCGCACCGTCGCTCCGTCGCCGTCACGAACCGTCCAACGCATGCCCGTTCTTAGCGCGCGTCGCCACGAGCTGCCCCCTCAGCGCGCAGGCGCTCGACCACGCCGCAGTCCCCGTCGACGCGCAGCAGATCTCCGGTACGAATGGATCGCGTGGCGCCCGCGACGTTGACGACGCTCGGCACGCCGAACTCTCTGGCGACGACGGCTGCGTGGGAGAGCGGTCCCCCGAGCTCGGTTACGACGCCGGCGGCCACGAGGAACAGCGGCGTCCAGCCGACATCGGTCGTGTGAATGACCAAGATTTCCCCAGGCTGCAGGGCGTCCATGTCGCTCTCCGAAAGGAGGACGCGCGCGCGTCCCTCGACGACGCCCGAGCTTGCAGGCAGCCCTCGTAGCACGTCGCCGCCCCACGGGGGCAGCACGATCGGGGGCGGGGCGCCGACGAAGGTGGCTGGAGGATCGGGGCGACCGCGGTCGCGCGCAAACTCCGCCCGCCGCGAGCGGACGAGCGGAGCGAGCTCCCTTCGGGAGACGCGCAGGGCGCCCGTCGCTTCGTCGATGGTAAGGAAAAATACGCTGCGAACAGCGGCAAGCTCCGAGCGCGAAGCGACAACGGCGTGCCAATCGGCCTCGAGCTCGGGGTCACGCCGCAAGAGACGCCGGTCGCAATCCAGCGCAGCTTCCCGCAACATTCCGAGCACGCGGGTTACCCAGGTGCGCATTCGTTCGCGCAGGCGCGTTGCTCTCTGGGTTCGGGCGACGAGGTGCCGCAGAATGGTCTGTTCCAGCAAATTGAGCCGTGGCAGGAGCCGCCCCATCTCGCCATCGGCCCGTTGCTTTGCCCGAGCAAGGGAGCCCTCTACCTGCTGGGCATCCATTCGTAACGCGGCGCGCAGCATCCGCAGAACGGGCCGGACATCCTCCTTCCAGCGCGGGGTCGAGACCTCGGCCTCGCGGACGGCACGGTCCCCGTAGAGCTCGAAGAAGCTATGAAGTGCGCGTCGCGTCGGCCCTTCGGGGATTGCGTCGAGTCCGGTCGTCGATTCACACTCGATTGCATCGCGGGCGTCGGGCTCGCGTCGCGCGAGGGCAGCGAGGTGTGCGATTCCGATCCCCGGACGTGCGCTCTCGAGGTCGCGGATGCCGCTCGTCAACGACTGCGCAAGGCGCTCGGCGTCCAGCGGCGACACGCGGCGGACCATTGTCTTCAGTGCGAGGTGAGCGCCGAGCGCGCTCGAGGCACATGTGAGCATCACTTTCCCCGTGCGCTCGAGCAGTGCCTGGATGTCGCTCAGGCGGCGGGCCACGCCTTCGTCCGGCAAGATGGTCAAATCCAGCGCGCTCTGGGCGCGCCACTGCTTCTCGGCAACCGCCTCGAAAATGGCGACATCCTCGTCGAGCTTGAGCTGCTCGCGGAGCAGGCGCGATGCGGTCAGGGGGAGCCGGGCATAGAACCCGCGGCGGCTCACGTCTCGAACCTGAGCCGCGAGTTCGTCACCGCCCCCGCCGCCGCCAAGCTCCACGAGCGAGCGCGGGTCGAGGAATGGCACCTGCGCAGCGATGCGCATGAACTGCGTCAGGTTGATGTAAACGCGGCCGTACACGTTGCCAACCAGCCGCGCGTTCCGTGGCACGCGACACCCGAGTGCCGCGAACGCACGTCGAAAGCCGGCCTCACTGAATGCCCCTGCGACCGACCACGTGAACGGCGTCGCCACTCCGGGAAGCGCCTCGCCGACGTTGGCGTTGCTCCAGACCGTCTCCGCGTTCCCGCCTTCGGGAAACCCTCGGCCCCGAGCAGGTCTCGCTTGCACGATCCACGTGCGCTCTGCGTCGCAGGCGAACTCCACGTCCCATGTGACAGGCTCGAGCTTCTCGAGGCGCGCCGCGATTTCGACGAGCTCCGCGATCCGCTGTGGCTGCAGCGCAGGAGCGTCGGGGTCCTTCACCGCGATCTCCTCGACCCCCTCCGCGCCGACCACCGTCGCGCGCGATTTCGTAGCGATGATCGAGCCCACCACTTGGCCGCGCGAATCGATCCGAAGCACATCGGGTGTGGTAACGCCATCCACGATCGGCGCCCCGAGGCCGAGCCCGACATTCACGATCCGCTCGTCGGCACCTCCCCGCCCGCGTGCGTCCGGAGCTCGCGTGAACATAACGCCGGCTGCGTTCGCCTGGACCACCCGTTGCAACACGACTGCCATCGCCATGTCGCGAACGCCGTGGGCGGCGAGGTACGCGAGAGCCCTCGCGCTCGCAATGGACGACCACACGCGGCGAATGGCTGCCGCGAGCGCGTCTCCGCCGCGGACCCCCAAGACGCTGTCTGCGATGCCTGCCATCGAAGCGATCTCGCCGTCCTCGCAGGTTGCGCTCGAGCGAACGGCAAGCCCCCAGGGACAGCTGTCGCCAATCTCCCGCCAAAGCGCATAAAGCTCCTGGGTTAGGGCTTTGGGGAGGGGAGCGTTCGCGATTTGGTGGCGGGCCTCCGCAACCCGCGTGTAGCCGGCCCGGCCTGTGCTGGCGCGGAGTAGGGCGCGCGGCTCGCAGCCTGCCGGCAGCCCGCGAAGCGCCTGGACGAAGGCCTCAACGGGTAGAACGACGGCGTATGGCACATCGAACCCATTGCGCATCAACCACGCCAGCCGCGCGGCTTTGCCGCCGACCGTCGCCGGATCGTCTCCGCTACGGCGCTGCGCAAGCACTGCAAGGGGCACGAGCCGCGCAGACATGCGCGCGATGGTAGCCGCGGGCGGAGGTCAGTCGACCAGCTTGTGGGCGTCGAGGATGCGCTTGCCGGCGAACGACAGGTCGCTCACACACGCGAAAGAACGCGATCATGCCAGAGGAGGAGCTCGATGGAGCCAGGACCACGGTTGAAGACGTAGTCGTGCGGACCAGGTACGTCTGCGAAGTCGTGTACCACGCCGGCGGCGCGCCAGGCTTGCGAGAGGCCGACGATCGGCGCGTGGAAGTAGTCTTCATGGCTCGTGAGGAGGCGTAGTCTCAAGGCGGGTCGAGCTGTCCGCGCGGCTCGTGCGAGCGCGGTCCACTCCCCGTTCTGGCCCTCCGAAAGGGCGGGCTGGATGCCGCCGACGGCGGCGAAATGCTCCGGATGAGTGAGGCCAATGCGCAGAGCGACCACGCCGCCGAGAGAGACTCCGTCGATTCCAGTAGCTTCCGGCGAAGACATCGCGGGGGTTTCCCGCCTGACGCGCGGCAACAGCGTGTCGACGACAAACCGGGAGTATGCCGCGATATCGGCCGTCGCGGCCGGACGGAAATCCGGAAGCCACGGGCACGCGGTAATGACGCCACCGAACGGTCGTGCGGCCAGTGATGCGTTGGTGTCGTTCATCCGCGAGGGGTCCGCCAGGCCCTCGTAGTCAGCCTCCCGCAGCGGGGGCGTGTGCAGGCGATCTATCGCCCTGAGCAGCGCGTAATCGCGTGGCCATCCCATGGCGCCGTCGACCGGGTCCTTCAGCGCCTCACCCCGCCCGTGGAGCGCCACGACGACGGGAAAACGAGCGCTCGATCCTCCCCAGTTCGGTACAACGACGGCGGCCTGGCCTTGTCCCCAGGACTGGGGACCGAAGTCCCACTCGAGAACACGAGCCCACGTGCTGGTGAGTGGGGGCGAACCTGGAGAGCCTTGCGCCAACCGTTCGCTGCGCGAGCAAGCCAAGGCCGCCGAAGCGGCAAGCAAGCACGCCCGACGCGAGACGACGGCTCTGCGCGACGAGGGGTGGCCAACCGCGGCCAAATCACTCCTCCGACGATGGCTCGGGCGCGTGGCCGCCGGTGACGGTCCGGACCAGCTCGACGAGGGTCGGGTCGCTAGCCATACGCGTGCGCAGGGCGCTGCGTACCGCCTCGAGTTCCGACGCAGGCAGCGCTTTCAGGTGCGCGGTTGCGTCGTTCACTTTGACGTCGACATAGCCGTTCAGGTCAAGGTCGCCCGCGCGTAACCGGTCGAGCGCACTGCGCGAAATATTGCCAGGGCCGAGCGCAGATGCCGGTGCCGTCTGGGCGGGCTCGGGGAGGGTGGCCTGGAATGGGCGCTCCGCGCGAGCATTCGGCGTTGCTCCGCTCTGCTCGCTGCGCGAGGGCGGCGCACCAGAGCCGCTCTTTCCGCTGTTACGAATTCCATCGATTCCCATGAAGGTCTCCACTGAGAGCCTAGGAGCGGTTCCTATCCCGAGCCACCGTCTTTTTTACGGCGACCGCTCGAGCTCCGGCGCATTGCCGTCAGACCCTTCGATTGCCGTTAGGCCTTTTGTGCGGGGGGCCATGTTTCCCCCAATCGTACGCGGCGCGCCCGCCGTGTTCGAAAATTCGTGCGGTTCAGTGGATGTTGCCGATCGCCGACTTCGCCGTGTTGTGCTCGACTTCGAGGACGTTTGAAAGCGCTGTGAAGGTCCTGCTCTGCGCGTTCACCTCCTCTTGAATTTGCAGATAGTAGAGGTTCATCGCCTGCGATTGCGCAAGGGAGCTCTCCAGGCCACCGTCGGCCGCCGGGGTGGCTGGGGTGGACAGTGCCGACGTCACCGAAGCCGCGGCAGAGGGCCCCTCCGGCGTGGTCCCCGTAGCAAGCACGCGGCTCCCCCCTGGATGGAACACGCTGGCCACGCCGGTCTCGACCGCAGCGGCAGCTCCGCCGCGGAGCGCGACGGCCAGCAAAGGGGACCCGGGGATAGCGCTTACGGCCGTCTGCGCTCCCTGCACGAGCGCGCGAGCGCCGCCTGCGAGCACCTCTGAAAAACGAACGCGGACTGGTGTCGGTGTGGGTCGCTGGGCTGTCTGAATGCCGACCACGTCAGGACGAAAGGCGGGGATGCTATTGGTCTCCATCGCGGCTCCTACTCCGGCGGCGCGACCCGAAGCGGGCGCGTGCGTTTCCGGGTTCTTTGTCCCCCCCTATTCGAACGCTGGCCACGAAAGTTGCGTCCACTCCTTGGTTTTCCTCCTCACTGCCTCCAGGCGATGGCGGCACGTCGCAGACGGCGGTTCTCCGGCGCGGCACCGGTGTCGTCGAAAAAGAGGACGCCGCCGGCCATCGCCAGCGCCACGTCGAACGACGGAGGCGCTTCGAGGCTGATGAGGGGCCACGCCTTCGTTTGCGGAATGCCGGCGACGTTGAAGCTCACTCCCTCGAGCGCAATTCCTTCCCGCGCCGATCGCGCCACCACGGCCTGCGCGCCGTCGTGGGACACCGCGAGCGTGAGAGCAGTAGGCCTTCCCGGGCTGGAAAATGGCAGCGCGCTCGGCGCGGATACCGGCCGCCCGCGCGGATCGATGCGCGCGACGAGCGCGGCGCCGGGCGCGTCGAGTCCGGTCGGACCCTCCTCGATCCAGCCAAGGATGGCCCCCTCTCGCAGGACAGCGAAGCACGGCGAGTGCGAGTGCGACGCCGTCGCGAGTACCCGCGTCTCCGGGCCGACCGGCTTCGCGTCGTGCGTGTTAAGCGTCATCACGTAAATGTCGCCCAGTCCCTCCCGGGGGCTCTCACGAGGATCGCTCCACGCGAGCCACGCCGTTTCACCTTGAACGGCGAGCGCTACGTCTGCCGCGTCGCCCGGAGCCCGCGTGATTCGCTCCTCGCGTGCAACGCGACGCAGATCGCGATCCACCTTGCTTGCGTACACTTCACCATTCCCCTCGCGGGTATCCACCCAGGCGACGAGCCATCCGTCTCCCACCCAGGCAAGGGCGACATCGCTCGCGTCGCCCTTCGCGGAGGTAAGCTGAACTTCGTTCGTGCGACGGCCATGTTGGTCGACATGGCCCAGGTGGACTTGCTGGTTTCCGTCGTCGCGCGCAGTCCAGGCCACCGCGGCGCCGTCTTCGCCCCGCGTCCCCGCCGAGAGGGCAAGTCCGCCTGCTGCAATCGCCCGCTTCGTGAGGAGGATCCATCGGTCACGCGCGTCGCTCCTGTCATCGAGCAGGCGGACGGCGACACTTGCGTCCGGCGACGACGCGCGCGATCTCTGCGCAGAGGCGGTTCGCGGCGCGGCGGCGGAAGCCGTCTCCGAGGCGTGCGTTGGACTCGCGCTCGTCAACGTGGCGACGAGCGTCGCGCTTCCGAGAAGGGAGGCCGACACGTCGGCGTAGGGTTGGCCCAACCCTATGGTCGCCAACCTGCTCACGCGCGGTGCGTCGGGCGGTGGGGCCGTCGAGCTCGGCGCGGCATATGGCGACGCGCGTGGAGCGAGGTCCACCGTGAAGACGGGCGTCGGCGTTGCGTCGGTGGCGGCGAGCGCCACGCAGGCGTCCCCCGCCCCGCACTGTAGGGCCCACGCGAGGGTCGTCCGCGCGCCTTGGTCTCCGACAAAGAACGGTTCCGTTTGGGTCGGCTGCAGATCGGCGTTCAAACGGATGAACGTGGGGACGATCGGACCGGAGCACGGCGTCTCTCTCTCTTCAGTCGGGCATGACCGAGCGGGCGTGAGGAGCGCAAAGCCGGAGCCCGTAGCCACCAGCTCGGGGCGAGTGTGGGCGACGGTATCGAACGACGAGACCGCTCGCGCCGAGAGGCCGGCTGACGTCGAGACGGTCGCCAAATGCAAAACGCGCGCGGGATAGCCCGGCGACCGGGGGTCTTCCCAGAGCAGCGCGGCGCCCGATCGGCCCGCGACGAGGCCAACGAGAGCCGACGACCCAAACGTGTTCATGGTGGGTGTGGGTCCCTGGACGTGGCCGGCCGCGTCCACGGCAGCGAGCATCACTTGTGGATCTTCGCCCGTTCTGTCCGTCCAGGCGAGGATCCAGCCGTCTGGCGTCGAGGCGACCTCGACGTCGCCGCTGACCGTCGGCTTCGCGCTGAGGACGATAGGAGTGGCGAGCCGACCTGCCTCGTCCATGCGGGTCCAAGACAGCGACCCATACGCCGTCGGTTTGGCGTGCTTTGCGTCCTGTGCGACGAGCGCAAAGCCTGTTCCGTCAACGGCGCGGAACGCAGTCCACGCATCGAGGCCGCGCGCGACGCGAACGGGAACTCCTCCGGGTTTGCCATCCCCATCGAGCGGCTCGGCGAGCAAGTTTGCGCCTCCGGCCGGTGCCTCCTCCGCCCAGACGCAGGTCCCTCCGTGGGCGGTCGGTACGATGTCGACCCACCGGATGTGGTCGTTGGTCTGCTGCAGCGAAACCGCCGGCGCGCGGGTGCTACCGTCGGGACCCAGCCCGAGCACGGACAGTGATTCCCCTCGATCGAGCAACCCGCTCCACGCCAGCAACCAGCCCCCGGGCGAGCCACCAGCGGGCCGCACAACGAGCAACGTCGCCTCCTCCGGAATGCTGGCTACCACCTGAGGCAGGCCGAGCGGCGCGCCGTCGTTTGCGAGCATCACGACCACGAGCTCCTGTCGCCCGCCCCGCTCCGCGGGCGCAATCCACGCGGCAATTCCGCCCTGCGCAGTGCGCGCCGCGAATGGCCCCAGCGATTTGCGACCGATGGTCGCGATCAGGTGGGATCGCGCTGGTGATTGAGCCTGAGCGCGGGCGCGGAGCACGCTCGGCGGAGCTGCAGGAACTGAGGTGGAAACCGCTGCCGATGGCGCCCATTTGGCAGCCGAGCGGCCACCTCCGCAACCAGCCACGGCCAATAGCGCCGTCGCCGCCACGGCGCGCATCACGAGCAACCCTAGAACGCTAGGACCGAAGCAGCCGCGCGACGTGGCGCTTCTCCCATTCGATCGCGCGATCGTAATGACGAAACTGCCTCTCACGCTCCTTGAACTCCGGCGGGTGGAGATTTACGCGCCCGAGCCCACGGCTCCCCGGTATGACGTGGTGAAGCATCTCGTGGTAGACGATATAGGCCACGAAGTAACGGGGAACCCACTTGTTGTCGAGTGCGGGGTGAACGCGGATCATCCGGTCGACGGCGCTGTAGCTCCCGAGCTTGATGGTCTTGCGCGTCTTCGACTTGGTGGTGGGGCGTTTCCCCCAACCGATGACCGCGTGGATGCCCCGGCCAAAATAGCTTTCGTTCACGCCCTCGAATAGTCCCAGCAGATCGTGGTGCTTGCCCTTCGTGAGGAGCGGCGCATTGCGCTTGCGTCGCGCCAACAAGAACCCATTTGCCTCGATGTAGTCGCCGAGCGTCGCGCTCGCGTCGCGATCACCGCGGATGACGTAACGGACGAGGGCTTCGACCACCGGCGCGTGCGCGTTCAGGAACATGTGATGAACGCGCGCGTGCAGGATCCCGCGTTGGACGCGGTGCGTAATGATGCAGTGCCGGTTGTCCGTGATCGAGAGAATGACGGGGCCGGGGAAGGCGCCGCGCAGCTTCCTTTCGAGCGCCTGCCGCGCCCCTTCGTGAACGAACAGCCGGGGCGAAGCGGACGGCAGAACCAGACGCAGCTGGGCTCCGACCCGCGCCGGAATGCGAATGGCAGCTGCGACCTGTGGGCGAGCCGATGCAAGCGCTCGACCGCGGCTCATCCGCGCCGCGCCCGCTCGACTCGCATAGACAAGGGGCATAACGCTACGACCGCCCATCGTGGCCTCCACCGTGCGGGTTAGAGGACAGGGCTGAGCGTGTCAAGGAACAGTCCATTAGTGTGTAACATCGGTCACTTATGCACGCGGGGCGGAGCCCCCGAGCGCGCTGGCTGCAGGGGGCTCGAAGCGAAACGACCGACATACCGAAACGGCTTGACGGCCTCTCCTTTTCAAGAGTCATCGCGCGGCTCCGCACGCATACGGAACGTCCTCGGATCGAGAACGAAGCGCAGCCGGCCTGAGGCGCCTTCCGCGTTTACATGAAGGCCGACCACCATCGATTTGTCGAACCGCTGGTCCATGCGCCCGGCGAGCGACGCGACGAGCGCCGAGACGTCGGGCTCGTGGCCAACGAGCATGACTCGCTTGCGTAGCCCAACTGCGAGAACGTGCACGAGGCCGCCCAGATCGCCGCCCGGTGCAATCTCGCGCCGCGCGCTGACGACCCCCCCCCGCTCAGCGAGGCGAATGGTCTCGGCCATGATCTCCGCCGTCTGCACTGCGCGAACGAGGGGGCTCGTGAACATCTCGTGCGGTTCCTCGCCGGACTCGAGCAAGGCCATAGCCACACGGCGCACGCGGTCGCGACCGGCCGCGGTGAGTGCGCGGTCAGAGTCGATGTCGCTCGCGGCCCGCTCTTCCGCCGCTCCGTGACGCATGACGTACAACTTCATCGGGGCCTCGAGGCGTGGCTCGCCATTTGCCGTCCAAAGCTTTCATCAGCTTGGATTTTCGGGGGAGACCTCGCCCAAGCCCCTCGAGCTCTCCCGCCGTTCGCGACGGAGCTTGGACGTTCAGTTCGCGGGCTTCGATGCCGTGACAGGCTTCTTGGTCGACTTGTCTTCGGGAAGCGCGCCGTTGGAAGGCACGGCGCTGGCGAGTGCTCCGACGCGTTTAATGCCATGTTTGACGAGGACCATGGCTTCTATCTTGTCCATCGTGTCCGGGTGCTGCTCGAGGAATGCTTTGGCGTTCTCACGCCCCTGGCCGATGCGCTCGCCAGCGTAGGAGAACCATGCCCCGCTCTTTTCGATAATCCCCATCTCCGAGGCAAGGTCGATGAGATCGCCGGAGCGGGAAATCCCCTGCCCGTAGAGGATGTCGAACTCGACTTCCCGGAATGGCGGGGCGAGCTTGTTCTTGACCACCTTCACGCGGGTGCGGTTGCCGACTACCGCTGGGTCTTTGCCTGCCGCGGCAGCCGCTTCTTTGATTGCACCGATGCGGCGGATGTCGAGACGCAAGCTCGCATAGAACTTGAGAGCGTTGCCGCCGGTGGTCGTTTCGGGGCTGCCGAACATCACTCCGATCTTCATGCGAATCTGGTTGATGAACACCAGAAGACAGTTGCTACGCGCCACGTTGGACGTGAGTTTGCGCAGGGCCTGGCTCATCAGACGCGCCTGAACGCCGACATGGCTGTCGCCCATGTCTCCTTCGATCTCGGCTTTCGGCACGAGCGCGGCCACGGAGTCGATGACGATGATATCGACAGCCCCCGAACGAACGAGCATGTCGGCGATTTCCAGCGCCTGCTCGCCGTAATCCGGCTGCGATACCAGGAGCTCGTCGGTCTTCACCCCGAGCTTTCGTGCGTACGTCGGGTCGAGGGCGTGCTCGGCGTCAATGAACGCAGCAACTCCGCCAATCTTTTGCACCTGCGCGATGGCGTGAAGGGTGAGCGTCGTCTTGCCGCTCGACTCAGGGCCGTAGATCTCGATGATACGCCCTCTGGGGTAGCCCCCGATGCCGAGCGCGATGTCCAGGCCGATGCTGCCTGACGAGACGACTTGCACTCCGTCGAGGAGGCTGGCGCCCTCTTTGAGGCGCATGATCGAGCCTTTGCCGTACTCTTTTTCGATGGTGGCTACCGCAAGATCGATAGCCTTGCCCTTGGTGGTTTTCGCGTCGTCCATGGCCCTCGTCCTTGAGCAAGTTATACTGGCTATCCGTTCAGATGGCAAGCACTTGAAGCCCGGATGCTCGCGAGCTTTTCTCGTCTTCGCGGGCGCACCGGGTGCGCTGGTAGCCATCGTTGGGACTGCGGCGTGCGACGATCTCCGCGCCTGGCGCGATGACCATGCCACGACTGGCGCGGGCGCCACAGCCCTGGCCTCCGCGGCGCCTCTTGCGAGCGTGGCTCGGCTGCTGGGACTCGACGCAGGCGACCTCGAGCCGGCCATCGATCCGCCGGCTCTCCCGGGCGAGCTCGAATCGGAAATTCGACGGTTCACGAGCGTCGACGAATGCGCGAAGCAGCACGCCGGAATCGACCCGCTCGTCGGCGACGCGTTGGAGGCCATCGGTTACGACACCTTCGTGCGCGATGCCTGTCGCGTCCTGAATGCCGCGAAAGCAAAAGACACGAGGCCGTGCGATGCCATCGACGCCTCCTCGCTGCGCGCGCATTGCCGGGCCACGGTGGCTGAAGTGCTCGGCACGCCGAACGCATGCCCCTGGGCGACCCCGGACCACCCCGCCCGTGGCCGCGATCCGTTCTGCGTCGCGATCGCTTCGCACGACGTCCGTCTTTGCGCGGGGCTCGGCACCGCCGCAGGACGCGCTTCGTGTGAGGCGATCGGTGGTCCCAGCGATTCGCCGTGCGCGGAGCTCCGGTCGAGGGTCGAAGAGGAGCGCTGCGCACGGGGAGCCCACCGCTGGCGGAGCGCGCTCGCCCCGGTTGCTAGCTCACCTGGGCCGTTGCCTGCTCTGGCGTTGGGCGCCGGAGAGCTCCGCCTGGAGAGCAACGACGCGGGACCGCTCGCCGTCGACCTCGGGCCCGACCTCGCACATGGCGTTGTCGTCGTCGAGCAACGGGACGGTCTGCGGTTCGTCGTCGGTCCGTTGAGCCAGGGCGGGCCGGGCTTCATCGCCCCCGCGCCGCACGAGAGTGCGTCGCTGGCGGTAGAGCTCTTCCTTAGACGGGCAAGCTCGTTCGGGCCGGCGCCAGCGAGAGGCGGGGACTCGCCGCCCTCGAACGCGGCCATCGTCGAAAGGGTGGAGCTCCTCTTGCCCGGGCATGCGCCGCTCGCCACCCCGTCGGTCCACGCCAGCCTCGTGGCGATCGTCGACGAGCTCGAGCCGAGCAGGGGTGCGACGCTGCGGTTCAGGTTGGATGGATGGCTCGAAAACGCCGGCGGGCACTTTGACGTCCACGTTCGGGGAGCGACCTTCGTGCGCGATGTCGTCAAGGCGGGCGCTGTCTACGCGATCGAGGCGATCGAGCCAACGGCGCTCGGCGGCGACGGTGGAATGCGCTAACCTGTTGCCCGATGTCCGCGGACGCGCCGCAAAAAAAGACGGGCGAGGGCTACGACGTCGTCTTGATGCACGGCCCCACCGCCGACGGCGAAGGTGCGCGGGTCATCCGGGCGCGTGCCGATCGCATCGAGGCCGGCGAGGTGCGCCCCCTGCGTGAGGGTCGCCCGCTCGCGTCGGGCGGCGAGGTGGTGCGCCTCGAGCGGCGAAAGGAGTCTCCGGCGCTCTTCGATGTGCACGTCGACTACACGGTGCCGCGCGAGGGGTTGGGGTCGTCCGACACGCCGAGTGGACCCGCGCAAATAGCAACGCCTGCCTACCGCGACAGCTGGGAGCGAACATTCGGCGAGGGCGGTGCGCGTGCCGGACGTGATCTGAACTGAGAGCCCGGCCGCTATTTCGTCGCGGCTCAAAGGCTGCGCGACTCAAACGCGGCGCGACTCAAACGCCGATGAACAGGCGGTGAGCGAAGTTGCGCTCGAGGCGGGCGCGATGCACCTTGTCCGCCGCCAGCTCGATGTCGTATTCCACGCGCTTGAATTCGAATCGCATCGTGGCCGTATCATAAACGGTATAGCTGGCGCGATTGTCGTAATCCCGCGGCTGGCCCACGGAGCCGACGCTCACGATGTATTTCTTGTTCTTCTCGAGATCGAAATCGATCGACGGGAGCTCTTCGACGCTGCTTGGCGTCAAAGCAAAGACCTTGCAGAGGTGCGAGTGACCGATGAGTGTGATGTGCCCGATGCGATCCCAGATGGCAAGGCACTCGCGGGCCTGCTCCGGCGCGAAGATGTACTCGAACTCCTCGAGCCGGAGGGGTGACCCGTGGCAGAGCAGGACCTCGGCGTCATCGAGCCGCTCCTGGTAAGGGAGGCCCTTGAGCCAAGCCATGTTCTGCGCGGAGAGCATCGAGGCATGCGTATCGAGTGCGTGGCGGGCGGCCTCGTAATAATAGGAATAATCCATCCGACCGCTGACGGCGGCGTCGTGATTGCCCAGAATGGTTTTCTTCGCCGTCTCTCGTACGAGGTCGGCGCATTCGTTCGGCGATCCCCCGTACCCGACCGTGTCCCCGAGACAGTAATAGACGTCTATGTTCTCGGTCCGGTACGCCTCGAGCACGGCAGAGAGTGCCTCGAAGTTCGCGTGGATGTCGCTGAAGATGCCCAGACGCATTGGCCGTAGACCGTAGAGCGGCGCGCTCACGGCCGCCAGCCGTTCGTCCATCGGAGGACCGCTGAGCGTAGAGCCGCTGCTCGCTGGCCATCGAGGCGCGGTGCAAGGGTTGCGCTACGCGCTTTTCGAGCGTACGCACCAGCGCATCGCGCCTTACAGGAGCCCATGCAGCCCCCGGAAAACGACACGACGAAAGAGACCGACGACGTCTCGGGTCCCGCCCGGGCCGCTCTCGATGATGACGAGGACGAGCTTTCCGATCGAGCAGAAGAGTCGCGTGAGCAGGACGAGGGCGGGGAGAATCAGGCAACGCTCGATCCCGACGCATCGGCGGCGCCGCCTCTGCCGGTCTCCGAGCTGGCGGCGGCATGCGTGCGCTTCGTGGCGGGGCGCTACGGTGCCCGGCTCGACTTCGCACCCGAAACGCTGAGCTTCGTCGACCAATGGATTCGCGACGCGCGGGCGGACCTGTCGTCACGGCCAGAGGCCGTCGACCTCGTGCAATCCGCCGCAGGCGCTTACCTGGGCGAGGTGATTAGGCGGCAGTTCGGGGGCGTGTGGTTCGCCGACGGGGACCATTCTGGCTGGCGGCTCCACATGTCTACGGTCTACTGCGCGTTCAATCCCATCGGGATGGCTCGCGAAGCGCTCCTTCTAGCCAGCGCAGACGGATGGCACGCGCACTTCGAGCTCGACCCTGGCGAACGGGACGCGGTCCAGGCCCGTTTGGAGGCGCTTCCACCCGTCGAGGACGAGGACTACTACGCCCCGAGCACACGCTACGACGTCGTTTCGATCGTCGTGGATGGCTTACGCGCCGAGATGCAAGCGCGCGGGCTCGGCGACGTGCGTTTCACGCCCGACGATTACCAGTGAGCGTGGTCAAATCCTCCGACATCGCGACACATTTCATCCGTGGCGCTTCGCCTCCGCTCGACGGCTCCGTTCGACGCGCTTAAGTTGCTGCGCGGATGGCCGACGATGAGCTGAACGAGCCCCAGGCGGCGGCCGTCGCGCACACCCAAGGTCCGCTGCTCATCTTTGCCGGGGCCGGCAGCGGCAAGACCCGCGTCATCACGTACCGCATCGCGAACCTCGTCGCGTGCGCCGGCGTCCCGCCGTGGCGCATTCTCGCGGTCACGTTCACCAACAAGGCCGCCGCCGAGATGCGGTCGCGTCTCGAGCGCTTGTGCGGCGTCGACGTGGCGCGCGCCCTCTGGGCGGGGACCTTTCACGCGACATGCGCCAAGCTCCTGAGAGCGCACGGCGAGGCGGTGGGTGTGCCTCGCAATTTCGTCATCTACGACACGAGCGATCAGCGCGCCGTCGTCTCTCGTGCCCTCAAAGACCTCGATCTGGACGAGCGGCGTTACCCACCGCGCGCCGTGCTCGCGCATATCCACAAGCACAAGCAGGAGGGACGCAGCCCGGACGACGTAGAGGCACGCTCGTACATGGACGACGCCGCGCTCCGCATCTATCGCGCCTACGAGGAGCGGCTCCGGTCGGCCAACGCCGTCGACTTCGAGGACCTGATCCTCCTGGTCGCACGACTGCTCGAGCGCACTCCCGAGGGTGACCGCATTCGTCGTCGGTACGATTACGTGCTGGTGGACGAATTCCAGGACACGAACGCCACCCAGTACCGGTTCCTGCGCGAGCTCGTGCGCGACCACGGCAACCTCTGCGTCGTGGGTGACGACGACCAGAGCATTTACCGTTGGCGAGGTGCGGACGTACGAAACATCCGCGGTTTTCGTCGAGACCACCCGTCTGCGACCGTCGTGAAACTGGAGCAGAACTATCGCTCCACGAAGCGCATCGTGGCCGCCGCGCTAGGAATCATCGCTCGCTCCACCGAGCGCGAGCCGAAGGAGCTCTGGACCGCGAACAGCGAGGGCGAGGCCGTTCGCGTGATAGCCGCGCGGGACGAGCGCGATGAGGCGGCGTTCGTGGTCGACAGCATCGCCCGATCGCGGGCGGAGGGCGTCGAGGCGCGCGACATCGCGGTTTTCTATCGTGTTCACGCCCAATCGCGCGTGCTCGAGGAGGCCCTCCGCGCGGCCAAGATGCCTTATCAGATCATCGGCGGTGCCAGGTTCTACGAGCGCGCCGAGGTGAAGGACGCCCTCGCGTACCTGCGCGCCATCGTGAACCCGCGCAGTGACGTCGACCTGCTGCGCATCGTGAATGTGCCGGCCCGTGGGATCGGCGCGACGACCATCGAGCGCCTGCTCGGCTGGGCGACCGCGAACGGCGCGACATTGTTCGAGTCGCTTGCGAGGGTCGATTCCATCGAGGAGCTCGGCTCCCCTGCACGCAAGAAGCTAATCGCCTTCCGCCAGCTGCTCGATGGCCTGCGCGCGGCCGCCGCGAACGACTCGCCGAGCGCGCTCCTCGATCGGGTGCTCGCCGAGACGGGTTACGTCCAGGCCCTTCAGGGCGACGACTCCGCCGAGGCGGACGCCCGGATCGAGAATTTGCGCGAGCTCGTCGGGTCGATTCACGACTACGAGGCGGAGGCCCAGGCTGCGGGTGAGGGGCCGACGCTCGAGGGCTTTCTCGAGCGGGTTACCCTCGTCAGCGACGTCGACGCGCTCGAGGAAGGTGGTCGCGTGGTGCTGATGACCGTGCACGGGGCGAAGGGCCTCGAGTTCGAGCGCGTCATCCTGACCGGCATGGAAGAGGAGATGTTCCCGTACAAGGGCGTAGCCCCCGGTGAGGCGGAGGAGCTCGAAGAAGAGCGGCGCCTCGCGTACGTGGCGGTCACCCGCGCACGACGGCAACTCGTCATGACCCATACGCAGACGCGTCAGATATTCGGAACGACGAGGTGGAACCGCCCCAGCCGCTTCATCGGGGAGTTGCCGCGAGGCGTAGCCGAGCAGGGCACGACGCCGGCGCTCGCAGGGGCAGAAGGGCGCTCTGCCCGGTATGTCGATCGCGATCGCGATCGCGAGCTCGGACGCGAGCGAGAGCCCATTTCGGCAGCTCGTCGGTGGACGCATCCGCAAGCGGCTGCGGCGAGCGCGCCCGAGCCGGGCGGGCGCTACGTGGACCATGAGTTCTTCCATGACGCGGCCGACGACGCGACCGAAGCTTCCTTTCACCGAGGCGCTCGGGTCGCGCACGCGCGCTTCGGCGAGGGTCGCGTGC
>JALYHV010000242.1 GCA_030776205.1 Myxococcota bacterium
GCGGAGCCGTGCCGGAACGATATTGCGGGGAGCCACCGTCCGGCCGTGCTGGGCCGTTGCGCGGGCCGAACCGTGCGGGGTGGGGTCCCGAACGCGACGCGTGCTGGGCGTGCGGCGGACGACCGCCTATGACCTCGCCTGGAGTCGGCTCATGGCGACGCGGCGGCTGCCGCGCTGACGTCGGCACCGGCCGAGCGCCCGCATGCGACGGGCCCGCGCCCCGTCCCGTTGGTAGGAATTCGGGCGTTAGCTCTCGTCGGGCGTATGCACGCCATATCTCCGAGGCGTCACTGCGCCGCGCCAACAAGGCGCGATCGATTCGCGCGAAGTGACCCAGGATGTTCTCTGCGTCTCTCAGAAAGAAACGCTCCGAGCTGCTGTTGTGCGACGCCGAGACGATCTGCGGAAAGTCGATGAGCGTAGGTCCGCCCGCCGCCCAGAGCACGTTGTAAGGAGAAAGGTCGCCGTGAATGAGATCGCACGCCAGAAAGCGGACCAGTTGCGAGAGCATGTCGTGGTATGCGGCGTTCGCTTGCGCAGCCGTCAGGTCCACGTCGATGATGCGTCGGGCGGCATTGCCATTCTCGTCGAGGACGAGCTCCATGAGCAACACGCCGTCGAGAAAGAGCACGGGCGCGGGCACGCGAACACCGGCGGCATAAAGCTTGTAGAGCGCATCGGCCTCTGCCGACTTCCACGCGTCCTCCGCCACTGCCTTGCCGAACTTCGAGCCGCGGTCGATGGCGCGCTGCGATCGCGTATTGCGAATGGCGCGTCCCTCCTTGTAGCCGGAGTTGTTCTTGAAGCTGCGGTGAGCGCGGTCCTTGTAGACCTTGGCGGCAACGACGTTTCCCCCGAATCGAACGACGTACACCTCGGCCTCCTTGCCGCTCTGCAGGCGCGCGAGCACCTCGCTGATGACGCCCTCGGAGAGGAGATGTTCGAGACTGCTTCCCATTGGCCCACACCCCTTGCATACGTAACCGTGCGTAGACGGTGCGCGACAGACGGCGAATGCATAGCAGGCGCGCGGAGCGGCGAGGGACCGATTGTTCGCGCTCTTCGCGCGCTCCGGCTCGATCCCGGAATGACGCCGCACGTCGCCCGTTGGGGCCGCGTCTCCGCATCGGCTAGGCTGGCGCTCGATGGCTGCACTATTCACCAAAGGCGATATCTTCACCGCCGAGCACCTCCGCGCTTATGCCCACGGCTGCAACTGCGCCGGCGCGATGGGAGCAGGCATTGCGATCGAGTTCAAACGGCGCTGGCCACGAATGTTCGAAGAGTACGCCGCGCGATGTGCCGACGGTCGCTTCCGGCTGGGTGACGTCTTCGTGTGGTCCGAGGCCGGGCAGACCATCTTCAACCTGGGAACGCAGGAGCACTGGCGAAAAAAAGCGCAGATTCCTGCGCTCACCAAGTCGCTCGTCAAGATGCTCGAGCTCGCGAGCCACGCGGGAATCGACCGCGTCGGTCTGCCGCGGATCGGCGCCGGGCTGGGCGGCCTCGACTGGACTCGCGTGAAGAAGGTGATCACCGAAGCCGGCAAGGACTCTCCGGTGACGATGGTCGTCTTCGAGCAATTCGTCCGCGGGGCGCCCTCCTCCCCAGCCGAACCGGACGGCGCGCCGGAAAACGCGTAGCCGGCGGTCACTCGTACATCACGTACTCGGGCTGAGGAGACAGTGCCAGGACCTCCTTGGCCGTCATCAACCGGCTGCCGTTCCGGGTGTCCTCGTCGAAGAACAACTTGAAGCCGGGATGAACGCCGGCGGTCATCGTCTCCATGAGGTTGCCGTACGTCGCGATTTTGGCATGCACGGGCCCGAGCCCGTCGACGCTCTTGATGATGGCCACGCCGCGAAACGATCGGAGCAGCCCTTCGTCCTTGATGATGCCCCGGTTCACTTCATGAAAGACGAGCGCCTTCTCGGGGAGATCGCCCTGTTCGATGATCGTCGAGAGGTACTCCGCCACGTCGTTGAGAACGGCACCGGTCGTCTGGCCGTAATAGACACCGGGGCGCTCCTTTCCTTTCATGGCCCATTCCGGATCGAGCGCAACGCCTACGTCCGGCTCGCGAAGATAGCTTTCGTAGTACTTCACCTCGGTCACGAAATCAGAGTGTCCCGGCTGAATGTTGAGAAGCAGGAGCGCCTTCGATTGACGGGCCACTCGCAGGTATTCGTCGACGACGCTGTGATCCACGCGACGCCGGTACATGCCGTCCTGACCGGGACCGGATTGCACGACGACCGCGATGAGCTCGAACACGGGCAATATCACGCGGCCTTGCGCATAGTGCGCGGCCTGTGCGTCGAGGGCCTTGGCCTTGGCCGGGAGGTTTCCCTGGAGCTCGCCGAGGGCGGGTGCGCCCGGGGTGCCGCAAAATCCAACCAGGCGATGGACCGGAAATAGCGTCCTTCCTCCTCGAGGCAGCTGCTTGAGCGGCGCCTCGGCCGGCGGCGGAGGGGCGGCCGGCGCCTCTTTTGGCCTGACGACTTCGACGGCCGCCTCGGCGACCGCAACGGGGTTCGAGGTGGTCGTCTTCGTCGAGCTTGGCTGCGGTGAAGCCCCCGACAGACAAGCGTCGGTCACGAGCGCGAACGCCGCGACGACGAGCAGGCTCTGCGCGGCGCGGCGCAGGTTACGGGCAGCCCACGGCCCCCGCTCGTCGCGATGGCGACGGCGGGTACGGATTGCATTCGCC
>JALYHV010000243.1 GCA_030776205.1 Myxococcota bacterium
AGACGCGCGCGGCGGAGATGCTCGGGATCGACCGGCGCACCCTCAACCGGATGTTCGCGCGTGAGCGCGCGGCGAGCGGGGGTCACGCTCTCACCGACGAGGAGCTCGATGCGCTGGAGCGCGCGGAAGAAGAAAACCCCCAGAACGCCAAACCTCCCGCGGCCGGACCGTGACGCGCGCCGCGCGTTGCCTTTCAGGAAGCGAGGGGACGTGAGCCCGCACCATGACGAGCCCGTGGCGCTTCCGCCCAACCTGATCGCCGTGCCGCGCGTGAAGCAGCGGACGAACTACAGCTGCGGCAACGCCGCGACGCTGGCATTGCTGCGGTACTGGCGATGGGACGCCTATGCGCGCCTGGAAGAGAGCGCGCTCTACGCCCCCCTCCACACAACGCAGGCGAGAGGGACCGAACCGGAGCCAATCGCTGCGTTCTTTCGTTCCATCGCGGGAATGGACGCTCAGTACCGACACGGGGATCTGACCGTCGCCGATCTCGAGGGGGCGGTCAGCGCCGGTCAGCCGCCGATCGTGGACCTGCAGGCTTGGAGCGACCACAACGGGCCGTATCGCGACGTGTGGGATGCCGGGCACTACGTGGTGATGGTCGGCTACGATGCCAAGCGCTTCTTCTTCATGGATCCGGGCACGCTCACGCCGGGGAGCTACGCCTATCTTCTCCGCCGGGAGCTAGACGAGCGCTGGCACGATCTGGCGGGCAGCGACGAAACCCACCTCGAGCGGATGACTATCTTCGTCCAGGGGCCCGACTCTCTGCGGAGGAATGCGGCGCGAGACGCGATGCCGGACGCGAGACCAAACGAGGCCGACGGACGTGCGACAAAACTAGGCTGAGTGCGCGTCGATTTTTGGGTAATAGAAGCCGCCTTCGTGCGCCTCGTGCGGGGTGACCGCGCGCTCGCTCGCGACCTCGCCGAGGCATTCGTCGTGGTCGCTCCATCGCGTGAATGATAGAGAGGCGCGATGGGCGCACTCCTCGCGACTATTCGTGCGCAGCCGACCGCCGTCGAGACGCTCGGGCGAGCCCTGGGAAGGGGCCGTGTGCACCATGCATATCTCTTCGATGGTCCTGATGGGGTAGGTAAAGAGCGGACGGCTTTTGGCCTTTTGCAGGCGCTAGTTTGCGAGCGCCGCGGCGACCTGGTCGCGGAAGCGTGCGGCGTGTGCAGCGCATGCGTGCGCTCGCTTCCGCGAGCGGCAGGGTCGGCACGCGAGGCCCTTCCCGTGCATCCCGACGTGGTGGTGCTCGAACGCGGGTTGTACGAACCAGCGACCATCGGGAGGCGCACGCCGGAGACTCAGGAGCTCAGCATCGACCAGGTGCGTTCGCTCGTGCTCGCGCGGGCGGCCTTTCGGCCGCACGAGGGCCGCGCTCGGGTGTTCGTCGTCCGGCGCGCGGAAGAGCTCAGCACGTCAGCCGCAAACGCGCTCCTGAAGACGTTGGAGGAGCCTGGGGCGCAAACGTATTTCGTGCTCCTGTCGTCCTTCGTGGACGGCCTCTTACCGACGGTGCGCTCGCGAACGCAACGCATTCGTTTCGGTGCGCTGCCGGACGATGTCGTGGCGGAGTTGCTCGTCGAGCGCGGCATCCACGCCGATCGGGCGGCCGAGGTCGCACGCCTCTCGGGCGGAAGCATGTCGAACGCGTTGTTGCTCTCGGATCCGGACGCGAGCGCGCGACGCGACGAGTTCGTGTCCAAGGCGCTGGCGTCCGTGCAGGCCCGAAGCCCGGGAGTCGCGTTGGAAGTGGCCGAGGAGGCGAAAAAGGGCGACAAGGAGATGCTGATCGCGCAGCTGCGCGCTCTCGCGGCCGCGCTGGCGGCTCACGCACGCGCCGCCGTGAGTCACGAAGGCGCGGGCCGCATTGCGGAAGCAGCCGTCGCGCGCCATGCGCTGGCGCTCGCGGCCGTCGATCAGATAGAGGCCAATGGGTCCTCGCAGCTCGCGGTCGAGGCAATGCTGATTCGAATGCGGGCGGTCTACTGAGGCTTACCGCAAGGCAGAATGTCGTAATCGCCGCTGGCCAACGCGAACCCGCTCCACGCGAGCGTTTGGCCCGTCCCCGCGACAACGACCAGCCGCTCGGTCCCCGCCCCGGTATACTCCGCCAGAATGGCGCGCGATCCGACCTCGGGAGCGCCCTCCCCTTGGACCGAAACGCGAACGGGCAGGCGCCGAGCACGTTGATATCGGACAGCGGCGTGCTCCAGCGCGAGGGGAGGCTCCTCGGTTAGCGTGAGCTCGCCCTTGGCAAGCGGCGCGAGCCAGACCAGCGTCGCGTCCGCGGCGTGCACCAGAACGGCTCGGTCCGTCCCCGCTTCCGGCGCGATGAAGAGAGCCGCCAGCGGTTTCTGATCCGCAAAAACGAGCGCGCCTGCAAGCCAGGCTTCGTCCCGCTCGATGGTCCGCACGACGACGTCCCCCAATCGGCAGGGAAACGCCGCCAGCGACTCCGGCCTGGCGTCGATCGCGGCGACTGGCTCGCTGCGCGTCTGCTCGGCCTCGCCGGAGGAACGCCTGGCGCGTATGGCGCGGCCGATCCAGCGCCCCACCAGGATGCCCACGCCTACGACCAGGATGTCCACTCCGACGCTCATCGGGCTGCTCCAGCGGAGAAGCGTTGCCCGCCGGCGGCGCGCTCCGGCGCGAACAGCGTCTGGAGGGAATGGGCCCGTGCCGTCACGTCGTGGAAGCGCTCGATGCCGGCGGGCGCATTGGGACCTGATGAGGAAGGCACGAGGGCCCCAATGACGGCTATGGCGTCCACCAGCGGCACGAGCTCGTCGGCGCGCGGCCTCGTGATGCCCCCAATGGCCACGAGTGGAATCCCTGCTGCATTGGCACGCGCTCGTGCCGCGCGCAGGCCCTCCACGCCCACGACAGCATCGGGGGCGGCCTTGCTCGAGGTGGCAAATACGGGGCCGAACGCCACGTAAGTCGGGCGTTCCGAAAGGGCGAGGTCCAGCTGCTGCATCGTGTGCGTCGAGACGCCTACCTGCAGTCCAGGTGCGGCGTGTCGAACGTACGCGACGGAGGCGTCGCTCTGTCCCACATGCACTCCATCGCAACCCGCCGCGAGGGCGGCCTCGGGCAGGTCATTGGCAAAAAGCGGGACCCCGGCGCGGCGGCACATGGGGGACAGCTTGCGAAGGAGCGCCTCCACATCGCCAGCGGCCATATCCTTTGCCCTGAGCTGGAGCGCCACGGGGTGCGCCACCAGGACGGCGGTGACGAATTCGACGATATCGAGGCCGCGGACGACGAGCGTGGCGACGTCCGTGATCGCATAGAGTCCCCGCATCGGCTGGGCGTTTGACGTAACCGACGAGACGAGCGAACGTCAACGCGATTCGGTCTCACCGAAGCGGTCGATCCGGGTGTCTGCGAGGACGCGCGGGCAGTCGTGACCGATGGCAGGCGTCACGGAAATAACGTCCCCGCGGTTCAGCTCCTCCCATGCGGCATTTGCCGGGCGAGCGTCGCGGTCGAGCCGCATCGCGCGTACGCCGCCGGGCACGAGCACGTTCGGAACGGTCCCAGTAGCGGCCAGCTCCCCGCACAAGAAGACCTCCCGCTTGCCCTTCGTGCGGATGGGAGTCGATACGACGCGCAAGCGCGCCGCTCCGGCCGGCGCGGGCAAGGCATCGGCGAGACGCGCGCCGTTGCGCCGGAGGACGAGGTAGCTGAAGGTCAGGCCCTGATGGCGGAGCCCCGCCGCGCGCGCAACGGGGACGAGCCAAGGCGGGAGATCGACCGGGACGTCCTCGTGACACCAGTCGCTCGGACGCGCGAGCGCCGGGCACGCCGCCGCATGAAGGCACGGAGCAAAGATGGCCGTGCCGCGCGCCGCGAGCACGTCTCGTACGCGATGAAGGTGCCGCGTGCGATCGCGCAACGCCGGCTCGATGACGATCACTGCGCCGCCTGGTTCCGTGTGGCGGTCCACCAGCGCGTCGAGCCGATCCGCGTGACGCTCGGCGCGCCACGGGTCTGGCGAACCGACGTCTAGCTCGCTGAGGACCTGCCCGGCGAGGACGACGTCGAATCGGCCGAGACCATCGAGCGCGCCCCCCAGGGGCGACAGAGCCCTCACGCGGAGGGCGACGCGGCCCCGCCCCTCCCGGCGACGCGCGATCGCCGCGGCTAATTCGAGCGCCTGGCGGTCTTCATCCACCCACGTGACGTCGAGCGTGCGTCGAGCGCCCGCCGCCTCGAGCGCGCGCGCGAGCCCCCAGGTGG
>JALYHV010000244.1 GCA_030776205.1 Myxococcota bacterium
GGACTGGCGGGACGGGCAGCGGCACGCACGGCGGAACGGGAACCGGCGGAAGCTCGTCGACGGGCGGTGGCACGCACGGCGGGACGGGAACCGGGGGCAGCTCGTCGACTGCTCCTACGACGCGGTAGCGTCGGCTCCGGATAATCGACACGCCGGCACGGCCGCCGTGGCTTTTCAAAGCTGCGGTGGCCGTTCGCTTTTGGCGCGGTCGAGCGTCCCCGCGCGCGTACTCTCCTCGGTTGGCCAGTGTCACTTCGCCAGCTGAAGCTGGCACCTCGGGTCGCAGCGCGGCGTGCTGTCGCACTGTTCTCCGAACTGCGGCTGGACGATGCCATCGCCGCAGTACGGGCCGAGTGTGCAGGCGGCGGTGCACCCCCCGTACGCCCCAGTGTTCAGCGCCGTCCCGTAATCGCATTTCTCCGGTGGGCTCTGGACAATCCCATCGCCGCAATAGGGGCCCCGGGTGCACGTCGAGGTGCAGCCTCCGTAGCCGCCGGTGTTCTTCGCCGCGCCCAAATCACACTCCTCGGGCGGATTCTGGACGAGGCCGTCACCGCAATACGGCCCGAGCGCGCACGTGGAGGTGCAGCCGCCATAGCCGCCGAGGTTATTCGACGCGCCCGTCGGGCTCGTTCCTAGATCACACTGCTTGCCCATCGCCGGCAATCCGCTTCCGCACAGCGCCTGGCAATGAGAAATTTGGTGAACGAAGTCCTGCACAGTCAAATGGTAGGTCGAACGGCACGTGTGCCGCTCTGCCTGGAAGAGATCGATGGAATAGATCCCTTGGTCGACGAGCCCCAGCGACGCAGCCTTTGCCGCGTCGAGGGTCACGGTCCCCGTCGCCGCATCGTGCATTCCGCCCAGATCGGCGAAGAGCTGGCCATTTACGAACGCCCACACGTCGTCATCACCCGTGAACGTGAACGCGGCCGGAGGGGTTACGTTCGATTGGTAGGTAAATCGGTAGTGAAGCTCGCTCGTAAACGAGAAGTTTTGCTGCGCCGACGGGGCAGGGGTGTAACTGCAATCCGCGCTCGTCTGCGGGTCGTTGAACCAGCCCGGATTCGTCGTCGGGCTCGGATCGTTCCAGCCTAGCCCGTTTAGCGGAAAGAACGCCTGATTGTCGTATTCGTAGACGTACCCTCCGGCGGTCTGCTGTGCGAGCGCGAGTGTCGTCGGTTTGCCGGCGACGTCGAGCCATACGTCCTTTGCGTATGGATTCGTCGAAGCCACGCCGTCGCACCCTGTGTCGTGGTACCACCAGCAGAACGCGATGGCGCTCGTGAGCACGGGGTTCACGTCGTTGCCTGTCGTCGACGCGAAGACCGGCTCGTTATCCATGCCGAGAACCGGCTGAACGAGCGATTTGCGGGGGGTCATCCCCCAGTTGTAGGAATCCCGATTGAAATCGGGGTGCCCGTTCGCTGGCGTCGCGGGGACGACGTTGAGATTGGCGGTCGTGGAGCCGGAGCCGTTGTTGGGGCAGTCCGTCGCGTTGCAGTAATGCATGTCGCGGTAGAGAATCGGGAGAGCGAGCGTGGGCCCTGGCGGCACGGTCGCCGTGGTGCAGCCCCATCCCGGCTCGACTGTGCAGGTGGCGCTGCATCCGTCGCCAGAGACGGTGTTGCCGTCATCGCACTGCTCACCGGGAGAAAGTTGCCCGTCACCGCAGACCGCCGTGCATTTCCCAGCGGTGCAGCGGGGCTCGATCATGCAGAAAGGCGAGCACCCGTCGTACGGCCTCACGTTGCCGTCGTCGCACTCCTCGTATCCCTCTCTGAGCCCGTCGCCGCAGCGGGTGGCGTGGCACCCCGCGGGGCCCGTGGCAGAGGGAGTGCACGCGTAGCCCGGCATGAGCGTACACGTGGCCGAACAACCGCCCGTGCCGTTCGATGGGCCGAAGTCGCACTGCTCGGTTCCGGTCACCAAGCCGTCGCCGCAGACCGAGACGCACGCGAAGCCCGCCGCGCATTGCCAGCCGGGCAGGACCGTGCAGCTGGAGGAGCAGCCACCGGTCCCGTTGAGGGCTCCCGTGTCGCATTGCTCGCCGGGATCGAGACGGCCGTCGCCGCACGTGAGCGAAAGGGGGCACGCGATCGACCCCCCCGCGTCAGGGGCGCCTGCGGCGTCGGCGCTGTCAGCGTCGGCACCAGCGTCCGGGCTTGCGCAGGAGTAGCCGGGCGCCGGCTGGCACGCAGACGTGCATCCGCTTGCGGGCGCGCCGTTTTGCGCCCCGAGATCGCACGATTCGCCAGGGTCGACGCGGCCATTGCCGCAGACCCACTGGTAGACGCACGGTTTTCCGGGGACGACGCACGACCACCCAGGCTCGAGGTGACAGGTGCCGGAGCAGCCATCTCCCGGAACGGTGTTCCCGTCGTCGCATTCCTCCGGGGTCTCGACGACGCCGTCACCGCAGTATCCGGGGCCGCAGGTGTCCGACGCGCATGAAGTGGGGCCGACGTCCGTGCCCACGACTTGACCGTCCGGCTCGACCGTCGCGTCGCCCGAGTCGGCGGTCGCGCTGGTCGCGTCGCCGAAAATGGCGTCGTCGTGCGCGTCCCCGCGTCGAGGTCGGTGCCGGCGAAGGCAAAGCCATCCGGGCTCGAGCCGGTGGCGCACGCGGCGCAGGCCAGACCCCAGCCGATGCCGGCGAATCGAAGAAAGAGCGAGATCCACGTCCGCGTGACCATCGCGGTCCTCCTGCCCGAGCTCGACCGGCGCTCGCGCACCAATCGCTAGTAGACGCCGCGCCGCGCTTCGAGCTGCGCGGGCGACCAGCTGTCCCATTCAAAATGATCGGCCTGAGACCGGATCGCGTTTACGAACTTTGAAATCGAATGGCGGGGCTCGATCGAGCGCGCGTCGTTGAATGGAATCCCGCCACCGGAACAGATACTCCTTCGGCGGGCGGCGGTCGACCCGGGTCGGCCGCGATCGCTCGCTTCGCTCTCGCTGCGAGCTCTGCCGCGTTCTCGGCAGGACGCTCGCGAAATGACGCGTTCGCCAATGCGAGTTCACCGGCGTGCCACGCGCGGCCGCTACGGAAGGGCCTCCCTCCTATCGCTCCTGCCGCTCCCTCTTACCGCTCCTCCCGAAGGGGAACCCCTAATGCGAAACCGTGCGACCCTCGCCCTGATTTCATTGCCCTTCCTCGTCGCGGCGTGCAGCTCCACGCCGGGCGACGTCTCATCCACCACGTCATCGTTGGTCGTCTTGCCGCCGATGGCCGTCGCCGGGCAGGGCGGCGACGCCGAAGCCGAGCGCGCGCCACGCCGAGATGCCGAACGCGACGAGCGACGCGAGACGGTGACCCCGGTTCGCCACCTCATCGTTATCTTTCAGGAGAACGTCTCGTTCGACCACTACTTCGGCACCTATCCCAAGGCGACGAATCCTCCCTTCGAGCCGAAGTTCGTGCCGGCGCCAGGCACGCCGACGGTCAACGGCCTGACGGATTTCTTGCTCACCAGCAATCCCAACGGCGTCAATCCGATGCGCGTGGACCGCGGCCACGTCACGCAGTGCGACCAGAACCACGAGTACCTGGCGGAGCAGCAGTCGTTCGACAACGGCCTGGCGGACAAGTTCGTTCAGTTCACCGCCAACGGCGGCGCCGGCTGCGACCCAGCGCAGGTCATGAGCTACTTCGATGGCAACACCGTCACGGCGCTCTGGAATTACGCGCAGCACTTTGCCATGAGCGACAATAGCTACAACACCACGTTCGGCCCATCGACGCCGGGCGCGCTCAACCTGGTCTCGGGGCAGACGCATGGCGTCGTCAAAACGAGCGGAGACGTCACGGGCGACGTCGTCAGCGGCTCCGTCATTGCCGATCCGCAGCCGTTCTACGATGATTGCTCGACCCGTGAAACGGTCGCTCTCGGTGGCAAGAACATCGGCGACTTGCTCAACTCCAAGGGAGTCACGTGGGGATGGTTCCAGGGCGGATTCGCCCCGCAAACGGCGGACGCCGGCGTGGCGAAGTGCACCGCGACGCATCTGGGCTCGAACGGAAAGCCCAAGGGGGATTACATTCCGCATCACGAGCCCTTCCAGTACTACGCGTCCACATCGAACCCGCACCACCTGCCGCCGAGCTCCATCGACGCCATCGGCAAGACGGATCAGGCAAATCATCAGTACGATCTGGCGGACTTTTGGGCGGCGGCCGAGGCCGGCCACATGCCCGCCGTTGTGTACCTCAAGGCGCCCGGATGGCAGGACGGACACGCCGCCTATTCCGACCCGTTGCTCGAACAGCAGTTCCTCGTCAGCACACTGAACCGCCTGCAGCAGCTGCGGGAATGGGACTCGACGGCGGTGGTCATCGCCTATGACGATTCGGACGGCTTTGCCGACCACGTCTCCCCTCCGATCGTGAACCAATCGGACACGGCGGAAGACAGCTTGACCGGCCCGGGCCATTGCGGGACCGCGGCGAGCGGCGCCTACGAGGGTCGGTGCGGATACGGTCCGCGCCTGCCGCTCCTCGTCATCTCGCCGTACGCAAGGCGAAACTTCGTCGATCACGGCATTACGGATCAGTCGTCCATCCTACGCTTCATCGAGGACAACTGGTCGCTCGGGAGAATCGGCGACCAGTCCTTCGACGCGCGGGCGGGCTCGATCGAGCCGATGTTCGACTTCGGTCGGCGCCGCACGGACGGTACGCTCCTGCTGGATCCGACGACGGGCGAGCGCTGATCGCGCCCGATTGGAACATCGCGGAAGGCGGTGGGCCCCACGCTCGTTGCGCGGGGCCCGCCGCACGCCGCGTCAAAACCAGCCGAGAATTCCGGCCGTGCCTCCGACGAAGAGCATCGACGAGGACGCGGAGACCGTCGTCGTGTTGTTGGCGGTGGTGGTGTCCTGCCAGTGCCTGCCCGTGATGGGAACGTCCACGGTGAGACCGGCCGTGAACGCAAAGTGTTTCACTGGAGCGATGACGAATTGCGGGTCCAGATCGAGCGCGAACTGGTTTGCGCTGCTCGTCGTGGTGTTGTTGTCCGTCAGATTGAACTTCGTGCTCGTCGTGTAAAACGACGCACCAGCGCGTAGCCACAGCGACCAAACGTCGTTGAATTCGAAGATGTAACCGACGCGCGGCGCGATGCCGAAAAGCGTCGTCGACGGGCCACTCAGGCTCCGCGTGGTCGACGCTCCACCCGCTGGCCTGTTCTCCGTATCGGTCCCGCCCCCGAGGGTGAAGAAGATGACGCCGTCGCCCCCGACGGTCCAGTTCGGCGCAAACGTGTAGTCGAAACCCACGCGTGGGACCGTGAAAAAGAGGCTCGTTGGGCTGGTCGTTCCCCAGAGGATGGAGATCGCAGGCTGGGTGGTCGTGGTCGTCTGGTTCGGGGTCTGCAAGTCGTCTTGTGACAATCGTTCGTACGAGAGCAGCGGAACCAGGCGGTCCGCGCTGAAGATGAACGCTCCCTTGTCACCGAAGTCTTTGCCTCGAACCTGCGCGTCGGCTTGGGATGCAACGAGCCATACGCCGATCGCCGTTCCGATTGCCGTCAGCCGTCGCGTCATGAGAGTAGCCTCCATGGCGCGCATCTAACCGGAAGTCTCGTCTCCCGTCGAGTTTGCAATCGTGACGCGGCCCATCACGAGCGGACGCGGCAGTGGAGGATGATCCGCGATCCCGAATGCGGCACGAACGCGCTGGATCATCGCCTCACCGTGGCCTCGTTCGCGGACGAACAGACGCGCGAGCGGCTCCCCGCGCGCTACCGGCGCGCCCGGCTTGGCTTCGATGAGGATCCCGACTGCGTGATCGACGTCCTGATCTGCCCGAGTGCGACCCGCACCCATGGCGACCGCCGCGAGCCCGATGGCGAGGGCGTCGACGTGCGCGACGAAGCCGTCATGAGGCGAGTGGACGACGACTTCCTCCGGCGCCACGGCGAGCCGGGTGCGATCCGACACGACGCGCGGGTCGCCTCCCTGCGCTTCTATCATCCGTTCGGCGGTGCGAGCCGCCGCGCCGCTCCCGAGCGCGCGCCCGAGCTTTGCTCGTGCATCGCTCACGTCGCTCGCCACGCCTCCGAGAAGCAGCATTTCGGCGGCGAGGCACATGATGCACTCGACGACGTCCGCCGGGCCGCCACCCGCCAGCACGTCCAGGGCCTCGCGCGTCTCGATGGCGTTTCCCACGGCCGCGCCGAGCGGTGACTCCATATCGGTCAAGAGCGCCACGACGTGCTTTCCTGCGCGCGTGCCGACGCGAACCAGCGCGTTGGCGAGAGCGCGCGCGCGAGGTTCGTCCTTCATGAACGCGCCGCGGCCGACCTTCACGTCGAGCACGAGGGCATCAATCCCCTCGGCCAGCTTCTTGGACAGGATCGACGCGACGATGAGGGAGATGCACTCGACCGTGGCCGTCACGTCCCGCAAGGCGTAAATGCGGCGGTCAGCCGGGGCGATCTCCGCTGTCTGCCCGATGAGACAACACCCCACATCCCGGACGATGCGCACGAAATCATCCGATGAGAGATCCGTGCGGAATCCCGGAATGGCCGCCAGCTTGTCGAGCGTGCCGCCGGTATGACCGAGGCCGCGGCCGCTCACCATAGGGACCGGGACGCCGCAGGCCGCAACGAGAGGCGCGATGGCGATCGACGACTTGTCACCCACCCCGCCGGTTGAATGCTTGTCGACCTTGACCCCCGGAATGCTCGACAGATCGATGGTCTTGCCGCTTCGAAGCATGGCGTCGGTCAGCGCGTTCGTCTCCGCGTCGTCGAGACCACGCAAGTACACCGCCATCAGCCAGGCGCTCATCTGGTAGTCTGCGAGCTCACCGCTCTCGAGCGCATGCAAGAGCCGCGAGATGTCTTCGGACGCGAGGCGGTTGCCGTCGCGCTTCGTAGCGATGAGCTCCACCAGGCTGCGTGCTGCCATCGGTCGAAGGCATACCATTCGCGCGCGCCGCGTTGCTATCCATGCGCGCCCGTTCGCAAGGAATGTAGGATTGACCGATGATCGGCTGGCGCGTGGTGGTCGCAGTGTGCCTCGTTGCGTCCGGATGCTCGAAGAACGATTCGCCTCCGTCGCCTTCGCCGGCGCCGCAGCTCTCGCCGACGGAGGTCGTGCGACCGAGCCCGGGCCCGGAGACGGCGAGCCCGGGACACGTGGTCGACGCTTCGGAACCCCCCGTAAGTGCCTCATCGAGCGCGGCACCCGGGCTGTTGCCGAGAGCG
>JALYHV010000245.1 GCA_030776205.1 Myxococcota bacterium
GTACGGGCGTGCGCGCACGTCGGAGAGGGCGTGCACGAGGGCAGGCACAGCCCGGCGGCAGCGCGCCCGGCTGGTGGCAGCGAGAAGCTCTCCCACGTGTTGCAAGTCGAGCGCGAGGCGCGGAGGCTCCCCGTCGTCCCTCCGCTCTCCCGGCGGCGGGAGGAGATCATTCCACCATGCAGCCAGCTCGTCGCATCCACGGGCATCCCCGCGCTCACCGAGAGCGAGCGCTGCCCGATGCCGCCAGTCGCGATCCGGGTCGCGGAGCAACGCGCTGCCAAGGTCGGGAATGGGATCTCCCAGGCGGACGAGCGCTAGCGCCTCCCAACGGCGTACCTCGTCATCCTCGTCGTGTTTGAGGGCGCGGCGCGCGGCCGACAAGACCACGGGGTCCCGCAGCGCAAAACACATTTCCGCGGCCTTGCGCCGGATGGCGACGCTCGCATCATCGAGCAACGGCGCCACGTCGGGCGCCGCATCGATTTCGCCCTGCATCGCGCGCCGCAGAGCCTCCGGCCATGCCGACACATCGGAGGCCTCGTACTGCCCGTGGTCCCGCTCCACGGCACGAAGCATCCCGCGCAGCTCGCTGAATCGCGACGGATCGGCTGGGCCGAGGTCATGGCGCTCGAGCGGGTCGCTGTCAGGCCGGTAAAGGGCGCACGCCGCAGCCCGGCGTTCGCATACGAGACGGTCGCGACCCGAAGCAATCAGGGCATAGTCGTCCGTTTCGGCGAAAGCGAAACCCCTCTCTTCGGGCATAGGTTCGCCCGCCAGGAGCGGACCGAGGTCGCGTCCACGCACCCGCGCAGGACGCGGAATACCTAGCGCCGAGAGCGCCGTCGGCAATACGTCGATCGTCTGCACGACGGCCGCGACCCGCGTGTCCTTGCGCACGTTGGGGCCGACGATCACAAGCGGCACGCGCACCTGCTCCTCGTAGACGGTGGTCCCGTGATACCGCCCGCCGTGCTCGCCGAATTCCTCGCCGTGGTCCGCCGTTGCGATGACGATGGCACCAGGTCTGCGCGCGCGGATCAGGCGCAGCACGCGTCCAACCCCTTCGTCCGCCGCGGCGACCTCGCCATCGTACGCGTCGATGTCGGGCGAGCCGCTTCCCGCGAAGACGTGGTCCGGGTGTGCGACGTACGGCTCGTGCGGCTCGAAGAAGTGCACCCACAAAAACAGCGGGGCGTTCTTCGACGCCGTCTCAAGGTAGTCGGCGACCTGCGCCTCGCGTAGCGCGGTGTCCGCGAACTCCACCTTGGCGTACTCGAACCCGAGGTGCTCCTGTTCGAAGCGCGTGAAGCGGCTCTCGTCGATAAAGAAGACCGCGGGTGGGTAGAACGCGGCGGTGTGCCATCCGTAGTGCCGGAGGTCTTGCGCCCACGTCTCGGAATCCTCGCCGAGGCCCATGCTCAGCAGCGGACGCAGGTACTTGCCGGTAAGCATGGACGAGATGGAATACGAGGTGTGAGGCGTCGGGCAGTATGCCCGCTCGAAGAGCGTCCCCTCTCGGGCGAGCGCGTCGATGTTCGGCGTCGTCTGCCGACCATAGCCGTACGCCGAGACGTGATCGGCGCGGAGAGCGTCGACCGAGAGGAGCACGAGGTCGTGGCTCGTCCAATCGAGTGACCGGGCGACCTCCCCTGGAGCGGCAAGCGCCGGCGAGGCGCGAAGCGAAGCGGAGTCCTCCACGGCAGGCGGATGCAACCGCGCCGCGAGGATCACGGCGGGCCCGAGGAGCGGGCCGTGCTCGACGAGGGCGATCCGCACGTTGGCCATTCGATCCAGCTCGCGGATCGCGTGCGGAGCCCATGCCGCGCAGAGCGCCACCCCGACGCCGACCAGCAGTGCCAGCAGCCGCACGGCGATGCCGGGGTTTGACCCCGCGCGGAGGGCGAGCCCCACGAGCGCGGCGCCGAGCAGGACGCTTGCGAGCATCGCAACGTGAAATGCTGGATAGAGTCGCGGCAAGACGTAGTCGTCGGCCAGCCAGGCTGCGACCGCGACCACCAGCCCGAGCAGCGCAAGCCCTATTGGACGATCCGATAGCGCGGCGATGCGAGGCACGACGAGCGCGCCGGCGAATGCCCCCCCTGCCGCGAGGGCAAGCACGAAGGGCGCGCGGATGGCCCAATTGTCGAAATGCCTTCCGGTGGTGACGCCTAGGGCAACCGCGCCAAACGCAACCGCGCCGATCAACGCCAGCCCGCGCGCTGCCGTCGCGCTCCCTGCCGCCGCCCGTTCGGACAGCCCGAACGCCGCCACAACGAGGAGGGAAACGGGAGCGAACGCGGCGAGCGCGATGGGCGCGACGAAGTGCCTGGCAATCGACACCTCCCATGCGCCCGAGAATTGCTCCCGCCACAGAAACGCGAGTGCCACGTTCTCGGCGACCAGCGCGCCCGCCCAGGCGGCGACGACCGCCGCCGCATCGACGAGCGCAGAGACCATCTGCCCGCGTCCGGCGCTCGCGCGCATGTCGGCCCGCTTCCTCGCATAGCGAGGGCGCGACGAGGAGGGCGACATTTCAGCCGAAGGTGACGTCGAGCACTTCGTAGGTGCGCTCGCCCCCGGGCATCCGCATTTTTACCTCGTCGCCGACCTGCTTTCCGATGAGCGAGCGAGCCAGCGGGCTTGTGATGCTGATGCTGCCCTTCGCCAGGTCGGCCTCGTCGGCTCCCAAGATGCGGTACGTTGCCTCCTCGCCCGTGTCCACGTTGGACAGCTTGATGGTGGCTCCGAACGCCACCCGATCACCGGCCAACTTGCTGGGGTCGATGACCTCGGCACGCGAGAGCTTGTCGTCCAACTCCTTGATCCGCCCCTCGATGAACGACTGTTTGTCGCGCGCGGCGTGGTACTCGGCGTTCTCCTTCAAGTCGCCGTGCTCGCGTGCAGTCGCGATAGCCTGGATGACCGCCGGACGCTCTACGCTTTTGAGCTGAATCAGCTCCTCGCGCAGCTTCGCGGCGCCCTCGGGGGTAATGGGATTCTTCTGCATGACAGCCGACCGATCTAGCACGTGGCGCGACGCTCACGCGAACCGCCTCTCAATGCTGCTAAGGTGGTGATAGACGAACGCTACGTCCACGCCGGGGCGGCACGGTGAGGGATACCGCGCGCATCGAGGACTATCCATGAGCATCGCAGGGGCTTACCCAGAGAGCGGCGTCCGCATCGAGGTGCAACGCCCCCGCGCCGGGGGCCCCCCTTGGGTGTACGAGGGAGAAGCGGTCACGCCAAGCCGGCGCTATCGCCTGAGCGCCCAGCTGGAAGACAACGGGACGGTGACAATCGAGCTCCCAGACGACGCCCCCGTGGCGATTGCCGCGAAAGCGCGCCTCATCGTGCGCGCCGCATGGAAACACGCGCGCGAAGACGCCGTACCGCCGCCACGACGGATCATGCGCTGGCGCGCGCAGCGCTGAGCCTCCCCTGCCCGTTCGGTGTCACCTGCGCGCTGCCGCTTTGCGCGAAAGCACGCTAGGTTACGCCGCGATGCTTCGCCCTGTCCCCGCCCTCGCGGCGGCCGCGCTCGTTGCGCTCGCCGGACTGCTTGCTTGCGAGAAAGAACCCCCCAAGACCGCGCTTGGATACAGCGAGGGTGCCAAGCGCGAATACGAGGCGGCCATGGAGCAGTTCCGCGCGCACGCCTGGATCGATGCCCAAGCGCAAATGCGGGAGGTGAAGCGGAGGTACAGCTATTCGAAGTACGCGCGCCTCGCCGAGCTTCGAATTGCCGACGCCGACTACGAACAGGACAAGTTCGCCGAAGCCATCCGCGAGTACAAAGAGTTCATCCACGCGCACCGGTCGGACGCCGAGGACGTTGCGTACGCGCGCTCGCGCATGGCGGAGGCCACGTACGCGGAAATCCCGGAGTCTATCCTCATGCCGGCCGCCGAAGAGCGCGACCAGGCGGCGGTCGTCGACTCGTACAAAGAGCTGCGATCGTACCTCGCGGACTACCCCGACTCGAAGCAGTCCACGCACATTCGCGAGCTTTTGGCGCAGGTGACCGCACGCCTGGTTCGCCACGAGCTCTACGTCGCCCACTTTTACTTGAACAAGGAGAACTTCGAGGCGGCCGTCGCGAGGATCCAGTACGCGCTCCGAACATATGCGATCGGGAAGCCAGGCAGCCAAACCGGCGCCGCTTCCGACCTCGAGGGCGACGCGCTGCTGCTGCTCGGAGAGACGTATCTGAAGATGCACAAGTGGGGTGAGGCGCGTGAAGCCTTCGACGGCATCGTCCGGGGTTTCGACGGACGGCCCGTCGCGACGCAGGCGCGCAACTACCTTGCTCATTTGCGCATGCGCGGCGTCTGACCGACCGGTGCTAGTTTCACCAAAATGTCCGATGTGACACCCGATGCCGTTCCCGCGGCGGCGCCGCCCGGCGCGCCTGGCCCGCCCACTGTTCTCGTGGTGGACGACGAACGGAACATCCGCCGCACGCTGCAGCTCGTGCTCGAAGGCGAAGGGTACCGGGTGCTTGGCGCCGAAACGGCAGCGCAGGGGCTCGCCATCCTCGCCAGCCCCGATACGCCGGTCGACTTGGCGATCGTCGACGTCAAGCTCCCCGGGATGAGCGGCCTCGACGCGCTCGCCAAAATCCGTGGCGACGAGGCGACCAAGGACCTGCCCATCATAATCATCAGCGGGCACGCCACTGTCGAAGACGCCGTCCAGGCCATCAAGCTCGGGGCAAGCGACTTCTTCGAAAAGCCGCTCGCGCGCGAGCGCGTCCTGGTCAGCGTGCGCAACGTTCTGCACACAGCCAAGGCCGAGCGAGAGCTGGCGCGCGTCACCGAGCAGCAGCTCCTGCGCTACGAGATGATCGGGCGAAGCGCGCCTATCAAGCGGCTGTTTCACGATCTCGAGAAAGTCGCACCAACCAAGGCGTCCGTGCTCATCACGGGCGAGAGCGGCACGGGCAAGGAGCTCATCGCGCGTGCCATTCATCGGCTTTCGCCTCGGAGGGAGGGCTCGTTCGTGAAGGTCAACTGCGCGGCGATTCCGCGCGAGCTGATCGAGAGCGAGCTATTCGGACACGAGCGCGGATCGTTCACGGGCGCGCAGCAAAGACGGCGCGGTCTTTTCGAGCAAGCCCACGGCGGGACGCTGTTCCTCGACGAAATCGGAGACATGGAAGTCGTCGCCCAGGCGAAGGTGTTGCGCGCGGTGCAGTCTGGTGAAATCTCGCGTGTCGGTAGCGAGCATGTCATACACGTCGACGTGCGCGTTCTCGCGGCGACCAACAAAGACCTAGGCAGGGCCGTCGAGAACGGCGGCTTTCGCGAGGACCTTTACTTTCGCCTGGCCGTCTTTCCCATTCGCAGCCCCGCGCTTCGCGAGCGCGTTGAGGACATCCCGCTTCTGGCGCAGGCGTTCATGGAGCAATTCGCGCGCGAGAACGGCATTCGCCCCAAGCCGATCGACGACGCGGTCATGGACGCGCTGGCGAGCCGCAAATGGCCTGGCAATGTGCGGGAGCTGAAGAACGTCGTGGAGCGGACCGCCATCCTTTCGGGCGAGCGCGTGACGATCGCCGATCTGCCCGAAGACCCCCACGCGAGCCCGTTCGAAGAAGAGACGGAGCCGCCGCCGGTGGCCGTGGACGGGACACAGACGCTCGACGCCGTCGACGACGTCGAAAACGCGCGCACGCCCTCCACCCCACCCCCTTTCGCCAAGCACTTGACCCTGCGGGATTTCCGCGAAAAATCGGAGCGGCAGTACATCGTAGACACCCTGAGGATGGCCGGCTGGAACATCTCACGCACCGCGATTCTCCTCGGCGTCGAGCGGACCAATCTGCACAAGAAAATACGCGCTTACCAGATCACGCGGGGGGAATCGTAGATCAGCGCAGCCATGCTCCACTCGCGCCGTGCCACGGCTCGCACGCAACAGATGTTAGGCAAGGGCGAAAGCGAGCTCTTTGCCGAGGGACAGGCGCCCTGCGTCGTTGCGTTTCACGGATTCGGCGGCACCGCCGCGGAGCTTCTCCCCCTGCTGAGGCGCATCGCGCAGACCGGATATGCGGTCGACGCGGCGCTGCTTCCCGGGCACGGGACACGCGCAGAGGACCTGCAGGATCTCACGTTCGAGCAGTGGGTCTCGGCGGGGATGGCGCGCACCCATGATGCCATCGCGAAGTATGGCTCCGCGGTGCTGGTCGGCTTCTCGTTGGGCAGCCTCGTCGCGATGCAGATCGCTGCCGATCTGAGCGGCTCCGGTGGCTCTGACGGTGACAGAATGGCCGGACTCGTCGTGCTCGGAAACGCGCTGCGACTACGCCCTCACGCCAGCGTGCCGCTCGGGATAGCGTCGCTGCTGGGCTTGCGACTGCCCGACGTTTATCTTCTCAAGTCGATCGCCGCAGACCTCGTGGACAAGGAGGTCCTCTCCACGCTCGTCACCTACGATCGCCACCCGCTGCGCGCAGCCCTCGAGGTCTACCGCGGCGGCCAGCGCGTCCGGCGGGAGGTGGCGCGCATCCGCTGCCCCACGCTCGTCTTGCATGGACGGAAGGACCTCGTTTGCTCGTGGCGCAACGCGAGTTGGCTCTCGGCGCGGATCGGCTCGCGTGATGTGCGAGTGCGCTTCTTCGAGAACAGCGCGCATGTCATCGCTTGCGATGGCGAGCGCACCGAGGTCGCCAGCGAGGTCATCGGCTTCCTCCGGAAGGTCCGGTCCCGGCTGGCATCCGGTCGGGACGGCTCGCCGGACGTCGCCGACGCGTGGCGCGAGGGCCGCTAGGCGCGCCCTGTCGACCCGTAACCGCCAGTCCCGCGAGGGGTCGCGTCGACCTCCATGACCATGATCAGCTCTGCGCGCGCGACTGGCGCGATGACCAGCTGGGCGATCCGTTCGAGCGGAAGGATCGTGGCTGGCGCGTCGCTCAGGTTCACGAGCAGCACCTGCACCTCGCCGCGGTAGTCGCTGTCTACCGTGCCAGGGGCATTGAGGACCGTGACGCCTGAACGTGCCGCAAGGCCGGAACGCGGCCTCACCTGCCCTTCAAAGCTGCGCGGGATGGCCACGATGAGACCGGTCGGGATGCGCGCGCGCGCCAGTGGTTGAAGCGTCAGCGGCTCGGCCAGCGCGGCGTGCAGGTCCATACCGGCCGCGCCCTCGCTCTGGTAGCGCGGAAGCGGCACCAGGACGGGCCCAACTCGGGTCACGCGGATGCAGAGATCGGGCAGCATGCCCGGTGATCATACTCGTGCCGCCGCTTGACGCCGCACGCTTGGCTGGTAGTCGCATTCGATCATGGTCGCCCGCGAGCTCGTCCTCATCCTGGACTTCGGGTCGCAATACACGCAGCTCATCGCGCGGCGCATCCGCGAGCAGCGTGTCTATTGCGAAATCCACCCCTGCACCCTCTCCTTCGATCAGGTGGTCGCCATGGCGCCTCGAGCCATCGTGCTCTCGGGGGGGCCAGCCAGCGTTTACGGCGCTGGCGCACCGACGGTCGATCCACGCCTGTTCGATCTGGAAGTCCCCCTCCTAGGCATTTGTTATGGGTTGCAGCTGCTAGCCCACCTGCTGGGAGGCAAGGTGGAGCGATCGAGCGCGCGCGAGTACGGCCATGCACGCGTCGTCGTCGAAAAGGCGGAGGGCATCTTCCATCGCTTCGCCAAGCGCGAGGCGCTCGATGTGTGGATGTCGCACGGCGACCGAATCACGTCCTTGCCGCCCGGCTACCAGACCATCGGTGTGAGCGGCAACACCGCGTTTTGCGCGGTCGGGAACCTCGAAAAGAAGATCTTCGGCGTGCAGTTTCATCCCGAGGTGGCGCACACGCCTCGGGGCGCGGACATGCTCGCGTCCTTTCTCTTCGAAGTGGCCGGGCTGACGCCGTCCTGGACGGCGGGGGCCTTCACCGAGGAGGCCATCGCGGCCGTGCGCGCACGTGTGGGGCCGCGCGACCAGCTACTTTGTGGTCTGTCGGGCGGTGTCGACTCGTCGGTGGCCGCCGTGCTCTGTCACCGTGCCGTCGGCGAACGGCTCACGTGCATCTTCGTGGACAATGGGCTGCTCCGACGCGGGGAGGCGGTCGAGGTCGCGACGACGTTCCGCGAGAGCTTTCGCCTGAACCTCGTGACGGTCGACGCGCGTGAGCGCTTTCTCGCCGCCCTCAGCGGCCTGACGGACCCCGAGCAGAAGCGCAAGGCGATCGGCCGGGTTTTCGTGGAGGTCTTCGAAAGTGAGGCGAAGCGCACCGGCAGTGACCAACACGAGCACGCCAAGTGGCTCGTGCAAGGGACGCTGTATCCGGACGTGATCGAGAGCGTGTCGTTCAAAGGGCCGAGCGCCGTGATCAAGAGCCACCACAACGTCGGAGGGCTGCCCGAAAAAATGAACTTGAAGCTCATCGAGCCGCTGCGAGAGCTTTTCAAGGACGAAGTGCGCGCTGCCGGAGAGGAGCTCGGGATGGCGCGTGACCTGCTCTGGCGGCACCCCTTCCCTGGCCCGGGGCTCGCGGTGCGGTGCCTCGGCGAGGTCACGGAGGCGCGGCTCGAGGTGCTCCGCGCGGCGGACGCCATCGTCATCGACGAAATACGGATGGCTGGTCTCTACGACACGGTCTGGCAGGCGTTCGCGGTGCTGCTCCCCGTAAAGACGGTGGGAGTCATGGGAGACGAGCGAACGTACGAGGAGGTATGCGCCGTGCGCGCGGTCCGATCGGTCGACGGGATGACTGCCGACTGGGCGAAGATCCCGCACGACGTGCTGGCGCGAATCTCCACGCGGATCACGAACGAGGTGCGGGGTATCAACCGTGTCGTTCTCGACATCACGAGCAAGCCCCCCGGCACCATCGAGTGGGAATGACATCGAAGCGTAGCGGCACCGCATCCGCGCTACTTGCGCTTCTCGCGCTCCTCGTCCTGCGATGCACTCCGGCGCGGCAGGCGCCGAGCCCCCCGACGGTGTCGCTGAAAATGAGCGGAACTCCCCCGGAAGCCACCGTCATCATCGACGACGAGCCGGTCGGTGCGCTCGACTTTGTCGCCGCGCACGGCGTCGCGCTACCGCCGGGCATGCACACTGTCACGGCGAAGGCACGTGGCTACTTGCCTATGGATCGCGTGGTGGAAGCGAAGACGGGCTCGGGGCCGCTCGTCATCCGTGTGGCGCTGATCCCAGTGCCGGATTGAAGAGCGCGGCGGTACGGGCCTTGACGGAACGTCCGTTCCGGGCGATAGGCTCACCACCTTCTCATGTCGAACCGCGCCATCTGGAATGTCCGCAAGCGCCACGAGTGGCTGGCTACGCCGCTCAAGAGCAAGCGCATCAAAAGAGCCCAGCGCCTCCGCTGCGGGTTGCAGGAAGCCATCGATCGAAAAAGCGGTCCGCAAGAGCCGCAGCAGGGCTAGGCAACGCGCTCGCCGGGCCAGGGCCCGCGTCAGCCTCGGGAACGTTCATCGGGCCCGGCACCAACGAACGGCGAAGGCGAGCAGCGCGATAGGCGGCAAGGTACCGGCCGCAGCGGGTACCCGCCGTGCCGCGGCCGCCTGAAAAATGAAAATTGTCGCGGCGAGCGCGATGACCGCCAGCAACAGCACAGTGGCCACGGAGCGCCGCCAGCGACGGCGATCCATCGCACTTCGGCTCGGGTCGCTTGGGCGCGAAAGCGCGGCGTGCGCGACGAGCAATGGCAGCGCGATGCCTGCGGCGGCGGTTGAAAGCGCTGCCGCGAGCCGCCCGAACGCGGGGACAGCTCCTAGTGAAGAGGCGGCGCCTCCAGGGAATGCCGACGGCGCCCCATCCGCGTTGACGCGCAGCCCTCGAATCGGTTCCACGAACTCTCCGCGCTGCCAGACCCATGCAGTCGCCCGTGTCGCTGCGGGGAAGAACCCAGCCACGTTCACTCGCCGGCACGTCCCGAGGAGCATTGCGGCCGAAACAGCCAGGCACGCGCTGCCCAGGACGGCTCCGGCTGCCGTCCGTGCAGGCGACTGCCCCAAAGCGGCAAGGGCCAACGCTTCGCCCCGTGAGCGCACCGGCGCGAGAACCAGCCAGACGCCCGCCGCGGCGCAAGCGGGCGCCAGAGGGGCAGCTCGGGCGGCGCGCTCGGCCCACGCAACACCCCCCTCGTCCGTCGCGGCGGTCACGAGCCACGTAACGAGAAAAGCGAACGCGGCCGCAGCTGCGGAACGCGCAAAAAGGCGGGCGTCCCACAAAGTGGTCACGAGCCGCGGTACGATAACGCAATCCGACGACAAAGCACGAGCGGGCCGGTCGGGCGTCTCCGGGTAACGAAAACGCGAGTCGCTCGCGCCAAATATTCCCCGTGCCGGGAAGCCGGCGCCGTGCTGCGTGTTATGCTCGGCGTAGGCGTCGGGTTCGGACCCTCGCGGTCCCGAAATCATTCGGCGGCGGGCTACCGTCGCGGGCGCGACACGACTGGTGGCCCGTGCACCCAAAATGAAACACTCGCTCGGCAACGCTCGATTTGCTTAGGAGCGCACTGCCCTGAGTGCCGGCGATGCGCCGGAGGAGGGAGAACGTCATGCAAAGTACCTATGGCTCTAGTCCGAGAGGGCCGTTGCCGTAATGACGCCACCGTGCGTACGCATCTCGTTTGCTGGGAGCGTGCGTGCGGGGCGGCTCGGGTAGAAAAGGCTCGAGGGCCGTATCGGCGAAAGCCGGCACCGGTCCGCCGTCTCGTCGCGGGTCGTTTGGTCATCGTACTTAGCCCCGTGACGAAGCAAGCAGCCTTCTTCTCCCGCGTGACGAGCCCTTTCGCTGGGCCTAGTCAGGTAGCCCGCCCTACCCCTACGGCATCGTGTCGCCGCCAGAAGGCGGCGCGCGACCGGCCATGAGGGCAAGCGGGTACCAAGGGAAAACGGCCCGGGTGGACCGAAAACGCCACCCGGGCCGTCGTTTGTCCGAGGCTCGCGGTTGACAGGCTGCCGTCGCGGGGGTTACCTCGGTCGCGCGCTCTGCGCGCCCAGGTTGCTGATCTGCGGGACTAGCTCAGTTGGTAGAGCGTCGGCTTCCCAAGCCGAAGGTCACGGGTTCGAACCCCGTGTCCCGCTCCGGAATCATTTGAGGATTCTCGGAGAGCCTCAATCGAATCGGGCTCTTCTCAGGCTCTTCTCACTCGATGGTGGGCGGAGCCAGCAAGAGGGCTAGGCGCACGCGTTTAGGAGTCGGAGTCGATAATTTCCTCGACCCGCAGCGCCATTCGGGCCGGGAGCGGTCCCTCTACGTCTTCCTTGATCGGCAGCTCAGACGCCGTAGCGATCTGCCACTTTCGATCGTAACCATGCGAACGACGTCACCGTCCCACTCGAATTCGTGAGGTTCGCTTCGCGGCGACCATCCCGGCGAGCTCCTGGGTGTCGAGCGCACCGCCCCAGCTCTACGCCGCGCGGACCGCTCGTATGTCTCGACGAAGCCCGAGCCATGAGGCTCAGACCGAGCGCGGAAGCTCGTTCGGGGCGGTCACGGTGGACACGGCGAAAGGCGTGCGCGGCGGAAGGTCGAGGCGAGCGGCGCGCTCCCCTCGCCTCGAACGCCACCCGCATCAGGGGCTCCGCTACGGGGCGGTGACGGCGTTGTTGTCGAGTGCGATTAGCGACTGCGCGAAGCACCTTCCGCGCATCGACGCCATGGTCTGCAGCGTAATCGCCGTCTGCGACAGGATGATTCCCTCGAAATGGGAATTTGCGTGCAACGTTGCCTGACCGGCGACCTGCCACACGATGTTCTTGGCTTGCGCGCCGCCCGCGAGAAGGACACTCGTGGCGGTGCTCAGATCCAGGTCATTGGAGATTTGGAAGATCCACGTGTCATTCGCGCCGCCCGAGATGGTGACGTTCGCCGGAATGCTGACCGTCGTCCCCCACGAGTAGAGCCCCGGCGTCAAAACGAGTCCGCCGAGATTGCCACTGGCAAGGTTGAGGTGATCTGGCAACGTGCGCCCAGCCGCGTCGGTGTACGCGCCTTGCATACTGAGCACGGCTGCCGTCAAGTTGGCCGGTGTCGGCGCCGTGAAGTCTCCTGCGTAGACGAGCCCTGGCAACATAACTGAAACGGAGGTCGCAGAGACGGTCGGAGGCGACGGAGGTATTAGCGCAAACCCGGTGATGGCGGCCGAGGTCGCCGGGCTTAGCCCCACGTTGCCTCCGCTAATCAGAGATCCCGTGACGTTCGTGATCCCTGTTTTCGCAAGGAGCACGTATGCTGCGGCGCTGGTCAGATCGGTCGTCGACCCGAGGTTTACTGGCGCGGGCCCCTGTCTGCCAACATCGCCCGCATCGCTCACGACGGTCGCTCCCGGGCTGCTGTCTCTCGGCGCGGCGTCCCCCGCGTCGCTCACGATACTCGTGGCGCTCCCGGATTCGACGCCGGAATCACCAGGGCTCCCGTCATTCGATCCGACGGTCTCGTCGCCTCCGCACCCGCTGGCGAAGCAGACCGCGAAAGGGACGAGGGCGATTCGTTTCAGCTGAATGAGAGCATAACGTCGAAGCATGTCGGTGACTCCGTCGGTTGGGAATGATGTCGCGCTCGCGTTAGCGGATCGCGGGAACGGGCCCGCAGCCCGCACACCGACCGCAAGTCGCAAGATTCAATCCACCCGTGAATCGCACGGAATTATAGGATTTGGCATCAGGCGTCAAGGTCATTGCGGTCATAGCTCTCGCTCGAACGCGCGACGTACATATTCAAAAATCCATAGCTCTACCGACTGAGCTGTCGGCCCGATGACTTCTCTTTGCAATTCACCACCTCAATTCTTTGCGATTCACCACCTCAATCGTGTGGCCGGTGTATCGAGTTGTCGCATGCACCGGCGAGATGAACCGGGCGCATGTGCAGGCTGCGGACAACGGCCGAGGTGGCGGCAGACGCGGTCATCGATTCCCGGCTTGGGAACGAGCGCGCTTCTTCTGGACGCAATTGTCGACGGTGGCGTCGATGCTGGCCCCGGCGTGCTCGGCGTCGCGGCACATCGTGGCGCGCGCCGCGCGTCAGGGAAGGCCGGCGATGCGTAGGACAACGACACCGTGGCTCGGGATTGCGCTAACGGTATGAGACTGGGCGAACGTCCCGAGATCCGTCCGCGCCCACAGGTCGCGTACAGTGGCGCTTCCGGCCGCTAGGCCAATCGCGGTCCATGGAACGGTCACCGAAGCGACTGCCGTTGAGCGGTTCAGAATCGCAACCGCGCGGATATTGTGTCCTGCTAGTGTCTTGGACCATATTTGCACGTTCGGCTGAGGCGTTGCCACGAGCTGCGCCTGATTGCCGAGCGGGTCTTGGTTCACGGCGATCACGTCCGAATTGGTCAGAATGCTCTGGGTAGTCGCGCTCATCGAGCGAATGTCGTTTCCAGCCAATAAAGGTGAATTCAACATTGCCCACATGCTGAAATGCGAGCGGTCTTCGTCTACAGTCATTCCGCGACCGACATTCATGATGTCGGCGTCGTTCCAGTGGCCCGGTCCTGCGTAGGTCCACAGCGGGCCGTCTTGATCGATGATCAACGTGGTCCCGGCGTAGCCGAGACTAATATCATAGGCAAATCGCCACATGTGCGCGACGCCCCTCGGGTCCCATCCAGCCGTCATGGGCGGGTAGAGATCGTTCGGTCCGTTGCCCGGGTTGATACTGTAAACGATCGGCCGCCCGGTGGCGCGCAAGGCGTCACGCATCGTGGCAAAGTCGTTCCGATTTCCTTTGCATAGGTCGAATTTCAGGAGATCGACGCCCCACGAGGCAAACGTGTTGGCATCCTGCGTTTCGTGACCGAGGCTGCCCACCGCGACGGCGGGAGAAATCCCCCCGTAGATGCCGACGCAGGTCACCGTGTTCGGCGTCTCGTAAATCCCGAGCTTGAGGCCCTGTGCGTGAAGGGCGGCGGCGAGCGCAGGAAGACCGGACGGAAACTTGGTGGCGTCCCAACGCAGGTTACCGCCCGAATCGCGGCCGTTCATCCAGCAATCGTCCAGGTTGACGTACTCGTACCCCGCCGCCTTCATGCCGCTACGGACCATTGCGTCAGCGACCGTTCTGATCAGACTCTCGCTGATTGCGCACCGGAACGTATTCCACGTGTTCCAGCCCATCGGAGGCGTCGCGGCGATCGCCGCGTGCGCGTCGTCCGTCGCGTCGCCGAGTGTGCCTGCGTCGGCCGGAGATTCTGCATCCGTTCCGCCGTCGGACGCGACCAAAGCGTCTGCGCTTCCGGAGCCGCCGCCGCTCCCGGTTGCGCCGTCTACGGGCGTCCCGCCCGCTTCGCTCGTCATGCTGCCCGCTGTGCCGCTCGACGCAGCCGAAGGTTCATCGACGCCTCGAGCGTCGGTGCTCGCTTCACTTGCCGCCTCGGCGACGCCTTCGTTCGGCATCACGCCGTCAGCAGAGAGCCTGGGCGTCCCGCAAGCCGCCATCGCCCCCATCGCGACGAGCGGAATCGTTGCACCGAGGGCCAGGAAGGCGATACGGCATGAGTTGTTCATGAATCTCATCGACCGGTCCGCCTACTTGAGGCCATAGCTGGCCTTCCAGCGCACCCGACTCGAGCGCGGCTGTCCGCACCCGCCCGGCAAGAATGAACGAGGCATAAGCGACTACGGGGCCGACGAGGGCGGATTGAAGGAAATGCCATTGACCACCACGTTCGTGGCGGTGAGGTTCTGGTAGTGACCGGAACCGGCTCCAAGAGCCGGAGATGCCGACGCTTTGACCGTGATGTTACTGAGGTGGATGCCGGTCGCCACCTTCGTTGCGTCCGAGCCCGCGATGAAAAAGGGCTGAGCCGACGTACGATCGACCGTCGCCGTGTCGATATTGACGTTGTCGAACGCCGCGAACGCCGTTGGACCGATCACGGCACCGGCCACGTAGTGCCCGGTCATGTAGAAGAAGGTCGTGACCGTCCCGACGGTGAGGTTCCGCGCGTAAATGTTCTCGACGCGGCCGCCACGCGTGATGGCTGATTTCAGCCAGAGTCCATATATCAGATTGCCGCCCGCGCCCGAGAGCGTGGAGTCCTCGACATACACATTGCGGACACCGGCCGACATCTCGCTGCCGATCGTCACGCCACCCCAATGAGAGAGCATCGTCGACTTTTGAATGACGATGTTCTCGCTCGGTTTGTAGTACGTCATCCCGTCTCGATCGCGGCCAGCCTTGATGGCGATCGCGTCGTCGCCTACTTGGATGGTGACGTTTTGGATGAGCACGTCCGAACAGGACTCGGCATCGAACCCATCGGTATTGACGACGGTTACGTCGGCCGTGACATGAAGGTTCCGCGCGGTCACGTTCGTGTCGAAGACGGGGTGAATGGTCCAAAACGGCGAGTTCGTGGCGGTGAACCCGTCGAAGAGGACGTTCTTGCATCGCATGAATTCGATGAGACCCGGCCGCAGGTAGTGGCCGGCGCCGTAAATCCTCTGCGCGGGCGGCACCCCATCGGCGTCCTGCTGACGCAGGTTCGTCTCGTCGGCCCTCCCCAGTTGCAGCCACTGGTACCAGTTGCTTCGCGACGCGTTGCCGTCGATCGTTCCCGTCCCCGTGATCGCCACATTCGTGGCGTCGTGCGCCCAGATGAGCGGATGATAGTTCTGCGCCAGGCTGCCCGCCCACGAGACCTCCACGGTGGGAAGGTACTTGGCGGGGTTTGTCGAGAACCGGATCGTGGCGCCAGCGGCAACGTAAAGATTGATGTTGCTCTTCAGCTCGAGCGGACCCGTGAAGAATGTTCCGGGCGGCGTGACGACGCGACCGCCTCCCTTGCTCGCGCAATCCGCGATCGCCTTCGCGAACGCCGCCGTGTTGTCGGTCGAGCCGTCCCCCACCCCGCCGTATTGCGTGACGTCGCAATCGAGGTTGGGGAAGGTCGGCGGAACGATCCGACTCAGGATGGCTGGAACTTGATCCCAGCCGACACCCCCGTCGCCTCCCATGATTCCTGCGTCGCCGGTTGCAGGGGGCGCTTTCGCATCGACGAGGGGGGCGTCGTTCCCCGCGACCGCAGCGTCCACGAGGCTCGACCCGGAGCTGTCCGCACCGCCGCCGAAGGTCGAGGACGAGCCATCGATTGCGTTGCTGCTCGTTGAGCCGTCCCCCCCGCTCGAAGTCCCTGTTGCGGACGCGCCGGAGGCACCGCCCGCCGTACCGGCGCCGTCGACAGTCGCGTCCTTATCCGCCGCCGACGAGGCAGCATTGGGCGTGCTTCCGCACGCGGATCCGACGGAAAGGACCACGAGGACGAAGCAAACGCGTGTGCCTTTTCCAAAACGCATCCGGTGCAAAGCAGCGTAGTCGCTGCGAGGAAACCCGTCACGGTTGACGCGCGTCGGCCCTTCTCGCCTCCGACACTATCCGCTCACGAAGGCAAATCATTGCGTGGGCGGCCGCCGATAAGCCGCCTGGCGGGCGACGCCGCGCACATGCATTCGCAGCTCGGCGGGCAAGGCTTGAACCTCGGCCTGGGCGACGCCATGAACCTCGGCTGGAAGCTGGCAGCGACGCTGCGCGGCGACGCTCCCGAAGGATTGCTCGACAGCTACACGGCGGAACGAGATTGGACGCGTGCACAGGTCGCGCTCATGCGTCCACCAGAGCTACCGCCCACGTGAGTCTCAGCAAGACGCCACCCGGTGTGTCTACGAATCGCTCCACCGGGCCTGTGACCCGAAACGACGCCCTCGGCATCATCTCCAGGGCGAGATGAAATACGCCAATCACTCAGGAACAAAATCGCGTGCGCACGGCATTCTTGCGCTTGTCCTATCTGGCGGCGTCGCCGTTCTGACCGGCGCCTGCGGGTCGAGCGGAGCGGATTCAGCCACGAACACGAACGCCGACACGGGAGCCGTTGGCGCTTCGGCACCGTCTTCCGGTGCATCCGGAGATTCCGCAATGGCAGGAATCGTTGACGGACGGGCCGCGGGCGATGAGACCGGAACATCGGCCAGCGGCGGCCGGGGCGCGGCACCCGACGACTCAGGCCCGACGGCTGTCGATGCGACGAACAACCTGGGCGATGGCAATTCAGCCGCACTCCCGCTGGCAGACTCTGTGGCACCCGACGCCGTCGGAGGCGATTCGGCGGCCGGATCGGCGGACGCGGCGTCAGACACGGGCACCAGCGCTGCGGTCTCGTTGTTCGATGGAACCACGCTCAGCGGCTGGATTCCGTCGGTGGGCACTGGAATCGGCAACGGGCCCGGGACGTGGAACGTTCAGGACGGTGCGCTGCACAGCACGGGGGGGGCTCGAGGCGCACTCATTTCCCAGGCCGACTACGGCAACTTCCGGCTCATTTTTTCGGTGAGGCAACTCGTGGCCAACATCCACTATGCGAGCGTGCTTATCTGGGGCAAGAGACCCCCGCCGCCCATCGATGCAATCGGCGGCATCCAGTTCGGGGTGCCAAACGGAAACTACTGGGACTACCGCCCCGGCAAGAACGGAGCGGGCACCGGCCTTTTTACGCAGACTTCGCCCGGCCTCAGCCATACCGCATGGACGCGATGTGAGATTCTGGCGGACGTCGCGTTAGGGACTGCGCGCATGGCCTGCTGCGCCCTCGCGGGGACCACGCCGTGCAAGGCCGTTCAAGTGCTCCAATTCCACGATCCCACGGCCGGCACAACGGGCCCGATCGCGCTTCAGGTCCACAGCGCCGGTACCCAGGACGAGTACAAGGACATCTCGATTGAACCGAATCCGAGCGTGAAGGACTTCATCACGACGAAATGATCCCCGGAGCTCTTCCGCGGTACGCTGTCGTCGACAGCGGGCGCACCAACGCCAGCGCGAGCCACGCCTCCTCATCAAATGAGGCCGTGTCGCTCTGCCATCCTTTGCGCACCGACGACCAGGTCCCTAAACGCCCCGCGAGCTAGGAGGGAATCTTGCTCTCGCTCCAGGAGCACTGCGAGCTTTGGGACGTCGACGCGGGAACAGCCGGAGGGGCACGGTCAGAGCGTCTCGAGGTAGGCTACGAGCGCGGACCGCTCGGGAGGGACGTTCGGGCGATCGATGTGGACCCCATCGGTCGTGACGATCGGCGGCGCGCCAGCGGCCGGATCGGCCACCGCGGTTACCCGCTTGAAGAACTCCTCGCAGTGCACGACGACGTCTCGAGGGTCGCCGCGCTGTCGTCGTGAAAGTAGGGTGCGGTCTTGCTGATGCGTGGAGCGGCGCGACATCGAGCTTCCGCCACTGTCCTTCTGATCGGGGCCGCACGGGGAATGGGCGCAAGAGCCATCGGATTGAGCGTCACCGGAGAACACGAATCCGCTCAGCAGGGCGCGACCGGGATCGCTGCTCGTCCGGCGGCTCTTGAAGCCGTCGGTGAACAAGATTTCGTATGTCTGGGTGTTCCGGGCGAGCGCCGGTGGGCACCGCGAGGTCGTCGAGCATCCTGGCGTCCGGAACCCCGCTGCTTCGGCATGACCGAGCAGCGCGCCGCGTGCCTTTCTGAAGGGTATCGACGCGCGGCGCGCGCCCCCCTTGGGCCGCGATACACCGTCCATCCTCGCTGATCGGGAATGCTTGTCCCATCCCCATGGTCGCCGGAATCGCGCTGGGCCGCTGGCTCGTCGCCGGCGCCGTCGCGGCGTCGGCGTGTACTTCGTCGTCGGGTATGACGTCCACCGCCGACGCCGACCAGGTCGCGCGCGGGGTCGCGCCGTTCTCCACGTAACGGCGACGCGGGCGTGGGCGCTGCGGCGGCTTTGCCTGCGGATCGGGCCCATCCCACCGGATCTCGACGACCGTCATGGGGCTGCCCGGCGGGTTCGAGGGCTGCTCAGGGCACGTCGATCTGCACGGTGAAATGGTTTGCCGCCGCCGAGCATGCATTCGCGCCGCGGCCCCTCAGCGCCGTGGTGACGCATGCGCACGAAACCACGCCGTTGCACGCCGCAGGGATTGGAATGCACTCGTAGAAGTCGACTCCAGGCGGCGGGCCTCCTCGAACATGCTCACAAGCCTGAAGGCGACCATCGCACGTCGCCATGGTTCCGCAGGCGAACGTGCCTCCTTCGTCGCCGGTCACGACGACGGCGTCCCCCCCCGTGCCTGAATCCGACGATTCCGTCTCATCGCCGGGGAGCGACGCCGAAGTTGCGCCAAGCTGAGTCGACCTCCCCCCGCAAGCGGACATCCAGATCAGGGCAAACGCCCCGAGGCTCAGCGAATTGCAGTGAATCATGGCTCGTTCTCCAGCCTTCCGCGTGGAGGGGAGAGCGACAAGCGTGCCATGTCCACCTTCGCATCGCAACGGTGAAGCCAGAGCGCGCCGGGCACCTTGGACTTCGGTAGGGTGTTGCCGTCCGCGTCGACAAAGGGAGCGAGCGGTGCGGTTGGTGTTCGAGCAGTTGCCGTCGCACCACTCGGAGTGGGCGGCGATCTCGTCGATCGCCGGGAAGATGTGGCGCGAGCTTCTTCGCGAGAAAGTCGCCGTGGCGCGTTGCACCGTGGAGCGACTGATGCGGGCGATGGGCCTTCGCGGCGACTCCCAGATCGAGCAGCAGTGTCTAGTGCAGGAGGGGTACAGACCGGGTCCTTCCTTGACGAAATAGACCGGGTCCTCCCCTGACAGTCGGGGGTGGGCTTTCGGTGGGTGGCGAGCGGGTCCGCCATGCGGCTGGATGAGGTGGCGAGGTGCCGCCC
>JALYHV010000246.1 GCA_030776205.1 Myxococcota bacterium
GCCTAGGACGAGCGCGAGTGCGACGACGGCGGAGCACCAGCCCGTGGCGACGAGCGCCTGAGGCCAGCCCGCTCGCGTGAGATCGCGGCTCTTGGCCTGCTCGGGGGCGGTGGCATAAGGAAGGCACGCCATCAGCCACACGGGGCCGACACGCGCGGCGCAGCCCACGATGGGGAGCGCCCACGCGGCACCGCCTCCGAGCTGCGCCAAGAGCGCCGCGCGCGTGACGATGGAGACCGAGAGGGCCGCACCGCCGAAGGCGCCGATCCGGCTGTCTTTGAGGATCGCGAGCACCTTCGCGGCATCGTAGCCGCCGCCGAGCGCGTCACTGGTGTCGGCGAGGCCGTCCTCGTGGAACGCGCCGGTGAGGAGCAAGGAAACGGCAAGGACGATCGCGGCCGAAGGCAAGCCGCCCAGCGGCCGGAGCAAGAGACAATCGAGCGCCCCGAGCGCGCTTCCCAGCACGAGGCCGACGAGCGGCGCGTGAGCGGCCGCCCACCTCCACTCTTCGGGCCGGTAGGGAAATCCTCCGACCGGAACGCGCGTGAAAAAGACGAACGCCGCGCGCGCGCCGCGAACGGTCACGCGGGCTCCAGACCGGACCTGCCCACGCACCCCGCGGTCGCGAACGTGGCCATCGACAGGTGCGTGTGCACGGCCGTCCGGAGCAACGTCACCGCGATGGCCGCCGCCGTGCCTTCCCCAAGGCGCATTTGCAGATCGAGGAGCGGGGCGAGTCCCATGTGCCGGAGCGCCACGGCCGCTCCTGGCTCCGGCGATGCGTGCGCCGCCACGAAGTACGCGGTCGCGCCGGGGTCCAGCAGGGCGGCGATGAGCGCCGCCGCGTTCGTCACGAAACCGTCGAGCACGACGGGCATGCGGAGGCGCGCCGCTTCGAGCGCGCAGCCAGCGAGTGCCGCGATCTCGAGGCCACCGATGGCGGCGAGCATGCCGATGGGGTCTGCGGGTTCCGGACGATGAAGCGCGAGCGCGTCCTCCACCGTCGCGATCTTTCGAAGGAGCACGCCCTCGCCAACGCCCGAACCGGGCCCTACGACGCGAGCAGGCGACTCGCGCGTGACCGCGCAGGTGAGGGCAGCGGCTGCGGTGGTGTTGCCTATCCCGATCTCACCAAGCGCGATCGCCGCGGCACCACCTGCCGAAGCCTCGCTCGCGACGCGCGCGCCCGCGGCCATGGCCGCCTCGGCCTCGACGCGGAGCATCGCCGGGCCGCGCCGCATGTTGGCCGTTCCGTACCGCACCTTTTGGCGCCGCAGAGCGACCCGTGGCGAGGTCGGGGCCGCGCTGAGGTCCCCCGCCACCCCGATGTCCGTCAGGACGATGTCCACCGCGGCTTGCTGAGCAAGCGCGTTGATCGCGGCGCCGCCCGCCATGACGTTGCACACCATGGCCGCGGTCACCTGCGAGCCGTACGCGCTCACCCCCTCCACGACGACGCCGTGATCGGCTGCGAAGAGCGCCAGGGTGGCGCGGTCGAGGCGCGTTGGGGGAAAGACGCCGCGCGCGCTCGCGTACCAGAGGGCGAGCTCCTCTAAACGGCCGAGGCTACCGATCGGTTTGGTCAGCTGGGCAAAGTACGCGCGCGCCGCCGAGCCTGCGGCCGCGTCGAGCGGTGGTGCGCTTTGCGTCTCGAGCGGCAAAACGGGCTTCGGCGCATGCACTGGCGTTGCTCCGCGCTCCTCCCAGCGCCCGCTCCGGTGCGTGACGTCCGCGAGCGCCCGCCTCGAGCTCCATCCCGTCTCTTCCAGCATCGGGCGCGCGCGGAACGCGACGGGGTGGCCGACGCAGAGATAAGCCACCGGCTCGACGCCCGGAGGGAGTGACAGCTCCGCTCGGAGAACGGCCGGCTCCACGATGCTGACCCACCCGACGCCGATGCCCTCGGCGCGCGCCGCGAGCCACAGGTTCTCGACCGCGCAGCACGCGCTCGCGCGCACCGCTTCGGGCTGCGCCGTCGTTCCGAGGATCGCTTCGTCGCGGTCGCGCAGGTCGACCACCACGCAGACGTTGAGCGGCGCTTCGAGGATCCCTTCGAGCTTGTGCGCGAGATAGGCGTCACGTCTTCCGGGCGGAAATCGAATGGACTCCGCCTCGCGACATGCGAGAAAGCTGGCGCGGATCCGGGCGCGCGCCCCGCGATCGCGCACGAGGACAAAGCCCCACGGCTGCGAGAGGCCCACGCTTGGGGCGAGGTGCGCGGCGCCGAGTATGCGCTCCAGCGCGGCGGCGTCGATCTCGGCTTCCGCGCGAAAGTGGCGCACGTCCCGACGGAGCGAGATCACTTCGTAAACCGCCCGCCGCCACTCGTCGGGGAAGGCAGCGATCGCTTCGGGTTCGAGTAGCGCTGGCGGCACGGGCATGCGGCGGGGTGCCTTCATTGTTCTTGCATCGCGACGCGAGCCTGGTGTAAGCGAGCGGCTGCAGTCGGTTTCTCCTCCCAATCTGTAGCGGGGGAGATGAAAAGGGAACCCGGTGCGAATCCGGGACTGTCCCGCAGCGGTATGCAGGAACGAACGCCGTCATTAGCACTGGTCGATGAGACTGGGAAGCGACGGCAAGTAGGAACACCGACCTGAAAAGGTCGACACGCCCGCGAGTCCGAAGACCTGCCGATTGTCCGCGAGCCCTGTCGCGGTCTCTGGTTCACCTCCGCAGGAAAGAGGCAGAAACGTGACAAGTCGGCCATGCGCGGCCGGGCTCTACGAGCCTGGCGGCAAGAGACTCGCTCTCATGACGCGCGGGAGCGTCCGTGTCGCTGCGATGGCGGTGGTCGTCGCGCGCCGCGCGGGAGCCGAAGAGCCCATTGCCCCGGTTGGGAGCAGCGCGCCGAGCGAAGTCGAGGTGCACGGCGAGCAGCTGGCGCGACCGGCGAAGGAGCCCACCGTCGCCGGGAGTGTGATTCGAGAAGAGCGTCTCCGCGCTCCGGGCCTGCAGGCCGGCGACGTTCTCCGCACCCAGCCGGGCGTGGCGGTGGCGGATACGGGCGGCTACGGCTCGCTCTCGACGGCGAGCATTCGCGGCGCGACGGCGGCGCAGACGCCGGTTTATCTTGGCGGCGTTCGCTTGAACGACGACGTGGGCGGTACGGCCGATCTGTCGCTCGTTCCTCTCTGGCTGGTCCACCGCGTCGAGATTTATCGGTCGAACGCGCCGCTCGAGGGCGATCAGCTCGGGATCGGCGGAGCCATCCTCTTCGAGCCGCGCCGGCCAAAAGGCACGGAGGCGGAAACCGGCGTCATGGGCGGGAGCTTCGGGGCGTACGCCGTCTGGGCTGGCGCGGGGCTCGGCGACGCAAAAAACGCAGTCTTTCTCGGTGCGCGGCTTGAGGGAGCGAAGAACGACTACGCGTTCGTCAACGATCACGGGACGCGGTTCGAGCCACGAAACGAGCGGACGGAGCTCCGCACCAACGCCGACGCGAGCACGGCAGACGTGTGGGCGATGGGCACGGCGCGCGTAGGCGCCCACGGCCGCGTGGACGGCGTGGCGAACGACGTCGAACGCGAGCAGGGGCTCCCTGGGTTGACCATCTTCCCGAGCACGCGCGCCCGCGTCCGGTTCGGCCGACGCCTCGCGGCGATCACGACGGAGCTTCCGTGCGGGAGCTCGAGCGATCGCTGCGTCGTCACAGCGGGAATCGCAGGGATCTTGAGTCGGTCGACGTACGAAGACCCACTACGCGAGGCCGGCCTTTTGACGACCCGGCTCGACATCCACGCCACCCGCGTCGAAGAGTCCGTCCTCGTTCGTGCGCGCGTCAGCGACCGGCTCTCGGTCGCGCCGGCGCTCCGCGCATCGATCGAGCGGCTCGCCGTCGAAACGGCGGCGGGCGAGTCCCTTCACGCGGAGCGTCTCTTCGTCCGCGCAGCCGTTCAGGGGCAGTGGGCGCCCTCCGACGCGGTGACGGCGCGGGCGATTGGCAGCGCGGAGTGCCATGGAACATCACTCGACGGCATGCCACCGTGGTCGCTTCCGGGCGACGCCACCGGCGCGAGCCGCGGGGGCGTCGGGTGCGACAGCCTCCAGCCAGCCGCGCGGCTCGGCGTAGAGGTCGGCCAGGCCCCGCTCGCGCTCCTCGCGAACGCCGGTCGCTACGTTCGGGTCCCCACGCTCACCGAGCTGTACGGGATGTCCGGCGCGGTCAGGGGCAACACGGCGCTCACGCCGGAGACGGGGCTGTCGTTCGACGCCGGCCTCCGCGCCTCCGCCCCGGCATCGAGCCTCTTGCACCGGGCCTCGATCGACGTGTTCGGTTTCCTGCGCACCGCCGCAGCGCTCATCGCCTACCAGCGGTCGCCGAGCGGATACGTCCGCCCGTTCAACGTGGGCTCAGCCCGCGTGGCCGGCCTCGAAATCTTGACCCAATACGAGCCCATCCCGGCCGTGCTCTTCGAGCTCTCGGCCACGTTGCTCGACGCGCGAAACACGTCGCCCGTGCGGCCCGTCAACGACGTGCTGCCATTTCTGCCGCGCCTCACGATGGTTCCGCGGGTGGAGGTGCACGGGCGCCTTCGTCACGTGCCCGTGGAGTCGGCAAAGCTGTCCCTGTCGTATTTTTACGTGTCCAACCGCTACGCGGACGCGGCAGGGCTCGACGTCATTCCCGAGCAGGGATCGCTCGACCTGGAGGGCCAGATCGGCGCCTTGCACGATCGGCTTACGCTGCGCGCCCGTCTGGCGAATGTCCTCGACGGCGCGCGCTTCGATTTGATCGGATACCCGCTGCCCGGACGGGCGGCTTACGTGGCATTGGAGGCCCAATGGTGATGCATCGGTGGTCGGTGGTCCTTTCGTTCGGCGCGCTCGCGTGCGCTGCTTGCAGTCTGTCGCAGGCCGCCAGGACGACCGGCGGCGTCGCTCTCGACGCCGGCGCCGCGGGCGGAGATGCTCGCGAGGGTGCTTCCGCTCGCGCGTGCCCGACGGGGATGGTGGTCGCCAGCAGCGATTTTGCGTCCACGAACATCTCTGCGCTCTCCCTCTCCGGCGCCATCCTCTCCGAGTCGCTCCTTTCGAGCGCGTCAGCGCCGGTCGGCCTCACGACGGCGCTCTCGGGTGACATCGCGCTGCCGCTCACGCCCACCTATGGAAGAATCGTTTTGATCGATCGCTTCCCCAACTCGGTGCTGACGTGGCTCGATCCGGCCACCGCCAAGGTGACGAACCAGCTGCCCGTGGGCACGGGGTTCAGCGCCAATCCCCACGACTATCTCGAGGTGTCCGCCACCAAGGCGTACGTCTCTCGGTACGAGTCCAACGCCCACGCCGGTCAGCAGCCGTTCGACGCGGGCGGCGACCTCCTCGTCGTCAATCCGACTGACGCGAGCGTCGTCGGGCGCGTGGCCTTCGATCCCGATGGCGCCCTTTTACCGAGGCCGGATCGAATGATACGGATCGGCGGTGAGGCGTGGGTGTCGCTGCATCGCTTCTCCGTCGACTTCAAGGCGGCTGGCGACGCGCGCATGGTTGGCGTGTCGGTCGTAGACGACTCCGTGGCGTGGACCCGTGACCTGCCCGGAGTGGCGAGCTGCGGCGCCATAGCCGTCGCGCCATCGGGCAACGTCGTCGCGCTCTCGTGCAGCGGGGTGCTCGCCGACGCAAACCCCATGCAGCGGAGCGCTGTGGTCCTCCTCGACGCCACGGCGCATCCTCCGGTCGAGATCAAGCGGTTCCCCGTCGCCGCGCAGCTCGGCGCGCCGCTCGGGTCGGCGCTGGACTTCGCAAGCGAGCAAGTGCTCGTTGGCGTGGCGCTCGGCGATATGCAGGCGCAACGCAACGACGTGGCGTACTCCCTGGATACCTCGTCGGGGGTGGTGACCGTCCTCTTGGACGCGGGCGCGGCGTTCGCCCTCGGCGACGTGCGCTGCACTCCCGGGTGCGGGGATCAGTGCTTCGTCGCGGACGCGCAGTCGAAGGCGCTGCGTGCATGGAGCGTCAACGGCTCGTCACTGCTTGTGCAGCCTTCGGCTGTGGTGGACCCCAGCGTCGGTCTACCGCCGCGAGTCATCGGCGTATTCTGAGGTCTCGTGCCGCGTCTGCGTCTCCCCCTCATCGTTGCGGTCGCGATCGTAGCGTTCTCCGCTGCGTGCGGCCGCGGTCCGTCGTCGCGCGCCATCGCGTCCAGCGACGCGCCGACGGCGAACGCAGCCGCCTTCCCGGTTCGCGTTCGAGACGACCGCGGCCAGACGGTCCTCGTGCCGCGGGAGCCGAGGCGAATCGTCGCGCTCTTGCCGTCCTACACGGAGCTTCTGTTCGCGCTCGGCGTCGGTGATCGGGTCGTCGGCGTCGACGACTTCAGCGAGTACCCCCCCGAGGTCAGCGGCCTGCCACGCCTCGGCGGTCTCTACGACACGCACCTGGAGTCCCTGCTCTCGCTCCGGCCCGAGTTGGTCCTCATGTCTCATCCAAACGGCGCCGCGGCCGCGCTGGAACAGAACGGGTTGGCGGTGTGGGCTGGCAACGCGCCGAGGTTCGAAGACGTGTTCCGTGTCATAGACGCCGTCGGCGCGCTGGTCGGCAGGACCGCGGAGGCGAGCGGCCTCTCGCAGCGCATCCGCGGCGAGATCGCGGCGATCGAGGGTCGCTTGCGCGGCTCGCCGCGCGTTCGCGTCTACTACGAGCTCGACCCCACGCCGTACGCGGCGGGGCCGACCTCGTTCGTCGGCGAGATGCTCGCCAAGGCCGGCGGCGACAACGTCGTGCCCGGCGGCCTGGGTGACTTCCCCAAGATAAACCCCGAGGCGGTGATCGCCGGAGACCCCGAGGTGATCATGGGGGCCTCGCTCGCAGAGGTCGCCGCCCGCCCGGGCTGGAGCGCCATCGCGGCGGTTCGGAGCGGACGGGTATACAAGCTCTCGCCCGCCGAATCGCACGTCGTCGTCTGCCCCGGTCCTCGGATCGCTGCGGGCATCGAGGTGCTCGCGCGCCACCTCCACCCCGACGTGCAGCCATGATCGACGTCGCCGTTGGGGCTCCTCACGCCACCGTAGCGCGAGCGCTGGCCAGGCGCCGGGCGCGAGCCGTGGGGACGCTCACGAGCACGGCGCTTTTGCTCGTCGCTTCGGTGTTGCTTTCCGCATCGAACGGCGCGCTCCCGATCTCGCCGCACGACACGTGGGCCGCGGTGGTCGCAGGACTGCAAGGGCACGCCGGCGCCCTCGAAGGAACGGCGGCCATCGTCTGGAATCTCCGCCTGCCACGGGTCCTCATGGCGGTGCTGGTCGGCGCCAGCCTCGGTACCTCCGGAGGAGCGATGCAGGGACTCTTCCGCAACCCGCTCGCCGATCCGTACTTGCTGGGCGCAGCGAGCGGTGCGGCGTTAGGAGCGACCCTCGCGGTCACGTGGGGCGGGGAGCTCTCGACCTTCACGGACGTCCCGTTCGCGCCCGGGAGCGTATCGGATTTCGTGCCACTCTTTTCGTTCCTGGGGGCGCTCGGAGCGGTCTCCGTCACGGTCGTGCTCGCGCGCGCAGGCGGTCGGTCTGGGACGACCGCGTTGCTGTTGGCGGGGGTCGTGGTCGGGGCCGTCCTGGTCTCGGTGACCACGTACCTCTGGCTGCGCGACACCGACCGGATGCGCGCCGTCTTCTCCTGGACGCAGGGAAACCTGGCGGTCTCCAAGTGGAGCGACCTCGGTCGCGCGGTACCCTATGCGGCGGTGGGGGTCGGCATCTTGTTTGCGCTCGCACGCGGGCTCGACGCGCTGCAGCTCGGTGAGGACACGGCGCGTACCCTGGGAATCAATGTGCCCCTGCTCCGCTTCGGCGTCATCGTCGGGGCCAGCCTCGCCACTGCGGCGACGGTCGCGTTCGTAGGGATGATTGGCTTCGTCGGGCTCGTCGCGCCACACGTCATGCGTCGCATCGGGACCCCGGACCACCGCGTGCTCCTGCCGGCGTCCGCCCTCGCCGGAGCGGCGCTGCTCGTCGTCGCCGACGTGGGCGCCCGCACCTTCATCCGCCCTGCCGAGCTCCCGGTGGGCATCGTGACGTCCGTCGTCGGAGGGCCGCTGTTTCTCTGGCTCCTGTGGAGGGAGCGATGACCGCGCTCGTCGTCGCCGACGACCTGGTCTTCGCCTACGAAAGGCGCTCGGTGCTCGGCGGTGTGACCCTCGTGGTCAGGGCGGGCGAAATGATCGCGCTCGTCGGACCGAACGGGGCGGGGAAGACCACGTTGCTCAAGGTGTTGGCAGGACTGCTCACTCCCTCTAGTGGTCGCGTCCGAGGTCCCACGTCGCGCGCGCGTAGCGTCGCCTACCTCGCCCAATCCGAAGAGCTCCCGGCCGACTGGTCAGTGCGCGAAATCGTGCGGCTGGGACGATTGCCTTACACGGGCATGTGGCGGAGCCCGGTGCAGTGCGACGACGAGGCGGTGCGCGGGGCGATGGAAAGAACGGCGACGCTCGGCCTCGCTGCCCGCCGCGTCGATTCGCTCTCGGGCGGAGAGCGCCAGCGGGTCGCGCTCGCACGCGCGCTCGCGCAAGAGCCGCGGGTTCTCCTCCTGGACGAGCCGACGACCCATCTCGACCTCCGGCACCAAGTCGAGCTCTTCGACGTCTTGCGCAGCGAGGCCAGGAGGGGAGTCGCCGTCGTGGTCGTCATGCATGATCTGGGCTTCGCAGCCCAAGCCGATCGGTGCGTGCTCCTCGTCGAGGGGAAGGTGCGAGCGGCGGGAGCTCCGGTGGACGTTCTCCAGCGGTCCCTCTTGCGGGAGGTTTACGGGACAGATGTCGAGGTGATGCGCGCTCTCGATGGCCGACTCGTGATCGCCCCCACGATGGCTCCGTGGCCTCCGCGTGGCGCTGACGTTCCAGCGACCGAAAGGCAGAACGAAGAATGAATCCCTCTCGCGCGGCTCGCGTTGCGCTAATCGGCGGCGGAGCTCGGTCGGGCAAGAGCGCTTTTGCCGTCGAGCTCGCCCACAAGCTCGGTTCACGCCGCGCCTTCGTCGCAACCGCCACGGCGTCCGACGAGGAGATGAAGGCGCGCATCGAGCGCCACAAGCGCGATCGCGCCGACGGGTTCGCCACGCTCGAGGTCCCGATACGGCTCGCGGACGCGCTGGCAACTCTCGAAGGCTACGACGTCGTCGTTGTCGACTGTCTGACGCTCTGGCTATCGAACCTGCTCTTGCGGGGCGACCCCGTCGATGCGATCCTGGCGCAGGTGGATGCGGTCGTCAGCGTCCTCGCTGCGCGGCGTTTTCATGCCATCGTCGTCACGAACGAGGTCGGCATGAGCCTGCACCCGACGACGGCGGTCGGGCGCGCCTTCGTCGAGGTCTCGGGCTGGGCGCATCAGCGCATCGCGCGCGCGTCGGACGACGTGTACCTGGCGGTGCTCGGCGTCGTCGTCCCGCTTCGCCAGCGGGGCGAGCCGTCTGAATTCGCAACCCCGCGGCCGAGGGAAAGGTCCTGACGATGCGTCCCAAAGCGCTGCTCTCATGGAGCAGCGGAAAAGACAGCGCGTGGGCGCTGCACGTCCTGCGGCAGCAGGGTGAGGTCGACGTGGCAGCGCTCCTGACCACCATCAATGCGGCGCACGATCGCGTCGCGATGCACGCCGTCCGGAGCGACCTGCTTCGGAGGCAAGCAGAGGCGGTAGGCGTCCCGCTCTGGCCGGTCCTCGTCCCGTGGCCTTGCGCCAACGCGCAGTACGAAGCCGCGATGTCGGCGGCGCTGGCGCACGCGCGCGATGCGGGGATTACGGTCGCCGCGTTCGGTGATCTGTTCTTGCAGGACGTTCGCGAGTACCGCGAGGAGAAGCTGCGCCACAGCGGCCTCTCGCCGCTCTTTCCGTTGTGGCAGGCGCCGACGCCTGATCTCGCCCGCACGATGATCGGCGGAGGTTTGCGCGCTCGCCTGACGTGCGTGGATCCCAAGCAGCTCGCGCCCGAGTTTGCGGGTCGGGAGTTCGATACGGCGCTCCTCGAGGCGCTCCCGGCGAGCGTCGACCCTTGCGGCGAGCGGGGCGAGTTTCACACGTTCGCGTACGATGGGCCCATGTTCAGGGTCCCTTTACCGGTGCAAGCCGGTGAGGTCGTCGAGCGCGACGGTTTCGTTTTCGCCGATCTCCTTCCCCTCGTTTCGGACCGCCTGGCGGGCGGGGAGGGGGGATCGTGAGCCCGCCGTCGTCCGAGCGGCCGCGGCGGATCGTCTCGCTGCTGGCGAGCGGTACCGAGCTCGTTTGCGCACTCGGGGCAGGTGACCGCCTCGTCGGTCGGTCGCACGAGTGCGATCATCCTTCGTGGGTCCGGCGCCTTCCCGCCGTCAGCCACCCCACCTTCGATATCGTCGGCACGAGCCGTGAGATCGACGAGCGCGTGCGGGCGCGCCTCCTGGCCGGTCAGCCGTTGTACGAGGTCGACGAGAGCGCGCTCGTTGCGCTCGCCCCCGACCTGCTCATCACGCAGACCCATTGCGAAGTGTGCGCCGTCACGCCAGCGGACCTTGCACACGGATCCCGCGCGTTGGTACGCGAACAAGCCGTCGCGCTCCGGATCGGTTCGCTCGACGCAATCCTCAGCGGCTTCCGAGAGGTCGCGGGCGTCCTCGGGGTGGAGCCGCGCGCGGAAGAGCTCGTGTCGGCCATTCGCGATCGACAGAACGCGCTCGCGGAGCGGCTCGTCGGCTTGCCGCGCCCCTCGGTGGTCTGTCTCGAGTGGATCGATCCGCTCTTCGCGATGGGCAACTGGGGTCCCGAGCTGATCGATCGGGCGGGCGGCGCTAGCGTGTTGGGGCAACAAGGCTCGCACTCTTCGGCGATCGCGTGGGATGTGCTTCGGGAAGCGGACCCCGACGTGCTCATCGTCGCCCCCTGCGGTTTTGGCCTCGAGCGCGCGGCTTCGGAGATGCACGTCCTCGCGGCCCACAGCGGCTGGGATGAGTTGCGCGCCGTCCAGTCGGATCGCGTTTTCGTCGCCGATGGCAACATCTATTTCAATCGCTCGGGGCCGAGCCTGTTCGATACGCCCGCGATCGCGGCCGAGATGCTGCACCCCGCCAGCTTTGCTCCAGCCCACGAAAAAGCGGTCTGGCGGCGCTGGCAGCGCTCGCCATGCACGTTGGACCGGTTGTCCAGCTGACACCGACTATCGCTTGGTAGCCCCCCGACCGCCGAAGGCCCTTACGGGCGTATTGGACGGCTCATTCGCTTTCGCCGAACCAGGGCCGCGTTGCTTTGCTTTGGCGGGGCGACGTGGTGCGAAGGGAAGGCGCAGCGTGTCACGGGTTCGCGCCTCCGGCGGAGGTGGAGCCGACTGGGAGCGCGGAGGGTCGAGGCGCCCGGGCCACTGCACCATGCCCGCCATGATCTCGGGCACGGTGATGATCCGGATCCGATGTGCCAATCGGCCCGAGTAGTCTCCCGCCCACGGCAGTGGCTCGTAGTCCCGCGCCATGCTGCGCATGGCGATCGTAGGTTCATGCATCGTCACGAGCACACCAAAGTCGGCTTTCTCCTGACGGACGGTATCCGACAACGCTTTGACGAGAGCGGGCATCAGCGTTCTGCCGCCCGTCACCGACACGATTCCGCGGCGCTGCGTGCCTTTGCCGTCCGTGAGCGCGAGCTCGCCGTCGACACCCCCATCACCGCCCTTCTTCTTTTCTCCGCGCGGCGGCCTTCCGCCCAACAGGCGCAGCGCCCACCATTGGAAGTCGTAGGCATTCGTCTCGGCGAGATGCGCCGCCTGGTCCGTGTCCGCAGGCTCGCCGTGCTCCGTCCACACGCGCGTCGCGAACTTGTCGTCGAGCCGGTCTTTGATTATTTCTATTGCACGGATCGCGACGTCGATGCCGATCCATCTGCGTCCGAGCGCCTCGGCTGCGTGCACGGTCGTGCCGCAACCGCAAAACGGATCGAGCACGACGTCACCCTCATTAGAAGACACGGAGAGTATTCGCTCCAAGAGGGCAAGCGGCTTCTGCGTCATGTAGCCGAGCTTCTCGGTGGAGAAGCTCTTGATCCAAGGCGAGTACAGCGCCACCTCGTCCCACACGTCGTCGATCGCAATGCCTTTGGGGTTGCCACCACCGCCGCGCCGCGCGTAGCCATCCGCGTGTGGCTTGTACGCGCGATCCTTGTTGAACGTGAACGCCTCGCTACGGTCGCGAAGGTAATAGAGCAGCGTGTCGTGGTTGCGGATCCAGTTGGCTGTCTTCGTTTTGAAGCCCGACACCCATCCGCTGCGCCAAATGATTTCGCGTCTGAAATTTTCGGGTCCGAAGAGGGTGTCGAGGATCAATTTCAAGTAGTGGCTCGCGGTGGGATCGCAGTGCACGTAAATCGATCCCGTCTTGCGGAGCACGCGCCGCATTTCGACGAGGCGGATGGCCATCATCGATAGGTACGCGAGCATGTCGCGGTGCTCGTCGAGAAACACCCTGAGCGCCAGCATCATCTCACGTAGTGGTGGTGGAACGCGGACGCCTTGCGGGACGCGGTCGGTCAGCTCGCGAAAGGAGCTCTCCGCGTCGTCATCCCATGTCCACGTGTCCACGAAGGCGCGCTCTTGCGCTCGCGAACCCTTGTGAATCAAGTTGTACGTGCGGTCGGAGTTGAACGGCGGATCGAGGTAGACGAGGTCCACGGACTCGTTCGCGACATGCCGCCGCAAGACATCGAGGTTGTCGCCGTAGTACAGGTCGCCCGGCATCCACGAAATGGTGACAGCGGCTCCATCACGCGGGCCACTTTCCTGTGAATCCGCGCGCAGCGGCACGTCTTGGGTGCGATGGCGACCTGCAGCGCGATCCGCCGCGATGGCTATCGTCTGCTAGGGTGTAGCGGGCCCCGTGTGGCCACGATGGCCTCGGGCTTCGAAAGGTCAGTCGCGGTGAAAACGTTTCGTCGGACAGGAACTGTCCGCGGGGGATGGCTGTTGTCCCTCGTGGCCGCTGGCGGTACTCCGATCGCATGTGGGGGGACGCCGTCGACCGACATCGTTTCCAGCGCTGTCGCGGACGCGGCGGGCGCGCGCGGAGATGACGCGGGAGGACGGGGCGGTGTTGTCC
>JALYHV010000247.1 GCA_030776205.1 Myxococcota bacterium
CTCGAGCTCGGCGTCGAGCGCGATCGCTACAGCTGCAGGCGCGCCCGCCTGGCCCGCGCTCGCAGCCGCAGCGCCCTCGCCCAGGGCCGAGACCGCCCCATAGGCCACGACGGCGATGCGGCTCAAAGTGCCCCTTCGGGTGAATCGGGATCCTCGAATGCTCTGGCGTCGGGACGACTGACGCCAAGCGTCTCAATCGCGAGATCGACGCGGATGCCGGAACGCTCATCTCGGTACGCCACCCAATCCCCGGGCCGGGGGAACGCGATCGTCCCGCACTCTTCCGCGCGCTCCGTTCGCGCTCCGGTGCGACGACGAATGATGGTAAGGGTGCCGCGATCGCAGCGGCGCTCACGCACCTCGACGAGCGCATCCCCGTCGCGCAGCAAGAACATCGAGCCGTCATGTGGCATCGAGGCGGCGAACAGTCGGCCGCCCAGCGACCCAAAGAAGGCATACCGCAGGAAGGCGACGGGCAGATCGTCCGGCGCCTTGCTGCCCCCGCGCCGAACGACCCCGAGCGGCGGGACCGCAATGCGCCATCGATCCGGGGTCACCCACGCGTCCAGCATGGTCGTTCCGGCGCCCCCGAGGAGTATCATCCGGAGGGCTTCCCTTGGCGCAACCGCGATCGCACCGCGGCCGTCGACATCTCGACCGCTCAGAGGCTCGCGCAGTCGAACGCGAACGCCCGCAGTCCATGGCTGGCGCGGCAACGCGTCACGGCGTTTCTGGAGCTGGTCGCGCAGAACGGCCCAGGTCGAGCGGTTCGGGGAGAGCCAGGGCTCGGCCGCGGGCCCCTGCGAAGAGACGCAGGATAGAGCACCCGCGCAAAGTGCGAGCGGCAAGATCCCGCATGCCGCTCTTGCTTCTCCTGCCATCGCGAGCGAGCCGTCACTGCCCAGCAAGGAGGATAGCGAAGCAGCGGCCCTGGGCGAGACCGAGGACGAGCGCTTCGTCACTTCGCCCGGCCGCGATTCGCGCCACGGCAACGGCCACTGCGACCGCCCCCAAAGCGTCGCTCTCACCGAGCGCCGGTGCGCAGACCGCGCGCGAACACGCACACCACCCTGTGCCGGCGAGCAGGGCATCCACATTGCCATGCGGTCGAGCGAGGATCAGCTCGGCGCGGCGCGCATGCGGCCGTCGCAGTGACCCGAGCGCGCGAGCGCCGCGGCAACCACTCCATTCTAACGTCTGTTCCACGCGCGCGAGCACACGCGCACCACGAGCACGCGCCGATTTCTGCGTCTCCAGGACGAGCGCTGCGGCCACGTCCGTGCGTGCGGCCACGAGCCGCGGCTCGGCATGTGGGAACAGCGGTGCAATCACGCTTTCGACCAGGGCACTCCGGCACTCGACGCCGACGGCGACCATCTGCGCGGCTTCCCCGGCGGCCAGGAGCAGCGCCGCTTGTGCAAAGGCGCTCTCGCCGCTCGCCCCAAGGGCCGCCGTGGCAAAGAGCGGACCTCGCAGACCGAGATAAATCGACACGTGCCCCGCCGGAGAGCTCGGGACCAGGTTGGGAAACTCGGCGGGGCTTGCCGCGCGCGGGCCCCGCTCGATCGCTCGACGCATGAAGCCGGCACAAGCGTCGACGTTGCCGAACGCATTGCCGAGCACCATGCCCGTCTCGTCAACCGCGGCGCCGACGCCGGAGGTGTTCATCGCGTGCTCGACGGCCACAGCCGCAAGCTGCGATGTGAGGTCCATCCGACGGGCGCGCGCCGCATCGAGGTGCGCGTCGACAGCCAGAGGCTCGCTCGAGCCCGACAGCATGTCCGGCAAACCCGCGCACTCCACCCCCGCTAATAGCCCGCATGCCCCGACGACAGCAGCGCCGGTGACGACGAGAGGAGACGCGCAAGCTGACGTTCTCTGCACCACGTTCGCTTGCAGCGACATCGAGGCGACGGCTCGCGAGGGAGCGCGCTGATCCGGGCCGATCGCCTTGAAAATCAGCACAGTGTCCATGCCCCCGAACCCGAACGCATTCGAAATCGCGGCACGAACGCGCGGAACGGCGCGTCCGACGTGAGGCACGTGCACAAGAGCCATCGCGGGATCCGGTTCATCCAGGCCGGCGGTAGGCACGAGAGTACGCCGCTGCACGACAAGCGCCGTGATCGCGGCTTCGATCGCACCGGCCGCGCCGAGCGTGTGCCCGAACTGCCCCTTGCTGCTCGAGACCGGGACACGTTCCGCTTCGCGGCCGAACGCCTTATGCAGCGCCTCAGCCTCCATCGCGTCGTTCAGCGGGGTGCCTGTGCCGTGGGCGTTCACGTAGTCGATTTCGTCAGGCGAAAGGCCGGCTCGAACCATGGCACGCCCGATGAGCGCGGCGACACGCGCGCCGTCCGGGGCGGGGTTCGTGATGTGATGCGCTTCTGCGCCTAGCGCCCATCCTGCGAGCTCCGCGATCGGACGCGCGCCACGAGAACGCGCGCGCTCCGCACGTTCGATGACCATGAAGCCCGCGCCTTCCCCGAGATTCGTTCCCTTTCGCCTCCGGTCGAACGGACGGCACGGCTGGGGATCGAGCGCGGCGAGGGAATTGAACCCGGTGATCGTCAGGCGACAAAGCCCGTCACTGCCGCCCGCGATGACTGCGTCGAGATCGCCGTCATCCAGCCATGCTGCAGCCATGACGATCGCATTCGCTCCACTGGAGCAGGCGCTCGACAGCGTCGAGACCTTGGCAAATGGGCCGAGGCGCTCGTCGAGGCGCTCGCCGGTCGCCGTCAGCGGATGCGAAAGCATCTCGACCGGCGCTTCCGGAGGCAGCTGCCCAGCGGCGAACCGAGCCAGGAGCAGCTCGGTCTCGAACATTCCGCCCGTAGTGCTGCCGATGACGAGCCCGACGCGCTGGGTTCCGACGTCCAGGCCCGAAGCACGCATCGCTTCTTTTGCGGCTGCCAGCGCCATCGCGCTCGTCCGCGACCACGCCGCCGATTCACTCCGCGATCGTCCGGGCAGCGTGACCTCATCCACCTCGCCAACGATGTGCGCACGCTGCGCGCTCGCGTCGAACAGGCGAACGGGGCGAAGGCCGCGGTCGCCACGAACCAGGCGCGCCCAGGTGTCTTCGACTCCGGCACCGAGGGGGGTCAGCAAGCCGAGACCCGTCACCCACAAGGGCTCCTTCACACAGCACGCGCCTTCGTCACGTAGTCGGCTAGCGTCCGAACGCTCAGAAAGACAGCTCGCGCTGCCTCTCCTTCGGGAATGCGCACACCGAGCTTTTCTTCGATCGAAACCGCGAGCTGCAGCGCATCCAAGGAATCGAGACCCTGGCCCTCTCCGAACAGCGGCGAGTCATCGTCGATTGTCTCGGGGTCACGCCCCTTCAAATTGAGCTCGCCGACGATCAGGCGCTTTAGCTCGGAGCGGAGCTGGGCAGGGTCCATCGATCGATGCGATCTAGCACACTCGGTGAATTCCTAAGCCCGTGGTCCAAAGGCACTCGGCCTCTTCCGCGCCCATTTGCGGTCCCGATCTCTCGTGAGGGAGTTGCCGGGCCGACTATCGTTCTTCCCAAGCTCCGCGCTCGCGACTGGCCTGCCTCAGACGCTCACGAGCTCCCAAGGCTCGATGGACTCCTCGTGGCTCCGCTCGGATGGGCTGGGAGGCGCGAGAGGCGGCGACGACCCACGGAGATCCATTTCGATGCGGTCCTCGAGCCGGCGCAGTTTGCCATCAATCTCCGACCCGAGCGTGACCTCGGCGAGCACCGCCGCCGCGGCCCACGAGAGCATGCCGAAGCCGATGCGCATCCACCGAGCGGGAGGTTTGCGCCTCATTGCTGTTAAGTCTAAGACCGGACAGCCAGGATGCCAGCGTGGCGGACTGCCACGCGGCCAGCCGACTGGAGGCACGATGGGCACGCTGGTCAGTTACGAGACCGACAAGGGGGTAGCGGTCATGACGCTGACCGACCCACCGGTCAATGCATTCACATACGAGATGTTCAAGGAGCTCGACGCGAACCTCCTCGAGGCCCGGTTCGACGACGACGTCCACGTCATTGTGATTACCGGACGCGGCGACAAGTACTTCTGCGCCGGCGCCAACATCAACATGCTGAAGGAGGCGGGTGACGCATTCAAGTATTACTTCTGCCTGCATGCGAACGAGACCCTGCTGCGCCTCGAAAACACTCCCAAGCTGGTCATCGCAGCAATTAACGGGCATTCGGTTGGGGGCGGTTTCGAGATCGCTCTTGCGTGCGACATGCGCATAGCGCGCGCCGGAGCCCTGCAGATCGGCTTGCCGGAAGTGACGCTGGGGGTGCTCCCGGGGACAGGGGGAACCCAGCGGCTGGTCCGTCTCGTCGGCAAGGCACGCGCCCTCGAGATGCTCGTCGAAGGCCAGACCCTCACGGTCGAGCAGGCGCACGCGGTTGGCCTCGTCCACAAGACGTGGGTTGCGGCATCGCAAGATCTCTTTCTGCGCCAGGTCATCGATTACGCACACGAATTTTGCCCACCCGGTCGCGCTTCGCTTGCAGTGGGAGCCATAAAGCGCGCCGTACAGGCTGGCGGCGAAATGTCGCTCGAGGGAGGGCTCTCGCTCGAGCGCGAGCTCCAGCAACGGCTCTTGCGGTCCCACGATGCGGGCGAGGGCTTCGTTGCGTTCACGCAAAAGCGGAAGCCGTCGTTCCGCGGACGTTGAGCAGCAGCCGGCGCAGGAAGCTACTTTTCGAAGAGGCCGGCATAGTGTTCGGCGATGGCGTCGCCCCCGAGCTGCGAAAAGAACGTGGAATACGCCATCCAGATGGCCAGGCCGTTCAGATCCCGAAACATCGCCGGCAGGTATACGGGCGGCTTCACGACTCCGTCGGCAACGCGACGTGCGAGGATAGGCACGTCCTCATGCGCGACCTTTCCTACGAACAGAAACGGAACGAGATCGAGGCGATCGTGCTGGATGGCACTGCGGATGAACGCATAGTTCAGGACGACGCCCTTGCAGTAGCACGCGTCCTTCGTGAACGGCGCGCCCCCCTCGATGACCCCGCCTCGAAAGACACGTCGCGTGCTGTGGAAGCATTCGTCTTCGTCATAGCCTTCCGTGCGAAACCACTCGAAGACATCGAGAAAGCTCGCGCCGTCCTCGGCCTTGTCGACGGCCAGCACGCGGTCGTTCACCCGACGCGCCCGACGCGGGTACGTGCGGAACGTGAATATCTCTAAGAGCGCGGCCAGCCCCTCTTGCACGACGGTGGTCCGGGGTGGGCCTTTGGCAAGCCACTTGGCCACGGGTTGCGCCTGGCCGTTGAGCGACGTCGCGACGTGCACCCACCCTTCGTGCACCTCGAGAATGTCGATGTCCCGAGGACTGAACTTCGCTCCACGGCGGATCTTGACGTAGTCACTCCCAGCCGCCGCGTCCGCGAGGATTTCGTCGTCGGCATCGACGCGAACGCGCGCATCCCCGAAAAACGCGGCCAGTCGATCTTCGAGGCTCCTCGCCGCATCTTCGGCCTCGATCGTGCGGGCGTAGGTCTGCGAGGCCGTGCGCTCGCGCAGCGACCACTCGTCGACATTGGTCAGCAGACCGTAGAGCATCTGCCCCAGGTCACGAACAGTCGACCGCCCATCGGGAAAGGTGTCTTTCGGAGAACCGTACAGCTTGCGCGACCACGCATAGAATGCCGGTGTCCCCCGACCGGCGAGCATGCGCACCACATCCCTATAGTCGAGCGCGGTATTGGCCAGTATCTGAGCGATTGAATCCGTCGCGCCAAGCTCGCGCTCCGCGTCGCGCGCGATCTGCTCGAATTCCTCGACCTTCGCGCGCGCATCGAAACCGAGCTCGACCCTCGCGTAGTACTCCGCGCCGACCTTGGGGAGCTCGCGTACCTTGCTCCTCAAAAACTGCTCTTCGATGGAGTCCTCCCAACGCAGCGCCTGCAGCACACGAATCGGACGCTGCGCCTCCACGATCCGGGCCGCGAGCCGCGACACCAGCTCCTTGTAACTGCGCCACGGACCGGCCGTGGGCGCGCACGGAATCCACGGCGCGGCTGGGGACTCGCCACTCGCTGCAGGCTGATTCTGCGGCGCCGGATCCACCGTCGCTTCAGCGGCCCGCTTCTTCTCGTCCCTCTCCAAAGCGGGTTCGTCCACGTCCTTCGCGCGCCGTTCCGCCATTCGCCCGTCATTGTAGTCATGTCTCGACGCACGCGACGACGCGTTCGAGGAGGTCTACATCGCGGATGCCTTCGGCTTCCGCCCTATAGCTCAGCACGAGGCGGTGGCGCAGGACGGGCGTCACGAGGGCTCGGACGTCGCCCACGTCCGCGGCGGCCTCGCCACGCAGCGCCGCCCTTGCCTTTGCAGCGAGGACGAGCGCCTGCGATCCCCTCGGCCCGGCCCCGAACCGAATCAGCTCCCGAACCTCCCGCGGTGCCTTGGGGTCGTTTGGTCTCGTAGCGCGACCTAAAGCCACGGCCAGCTCGACAGCGGCGTCGGTCACCGGAAGACGCGGCACCAGCGCCTGCAGGGCGCGCACCTCCTCCACCGCAAGCACGTGCGGCACCTGCCCCACCTGTGCGCCCGTCGTTCGCCGAGCAATTTCGCGTTCTTCCTCCGCACTCGGGTAATCGACGTGAATCTCGAGCAAGAATCGGTCGAGCTGCGCCTCCGGCAGCGGGTACGTGCCCTCTAGCTCGATTGGATTGCGCGTGGCGAACACCTGGAAGGGATCGGGGAGCGGGTGTGTCTGCGTGCCGACAGTGACGCGCCGCTCCTGCATCGCCTGGAGCAGGGCGGCCTGCGTCTTGGGCGGAGTACGGTTGATCTCATCGGCAAGCACGAGGTGGTGGAAGATCGGCCCGGCAAGGAAGCGAACCACGCGGCCTGCAGCGTCCTCCTGCAGGACATCAGTGCCCGTGATATCGGCCGGAAGGAGATCCGGCGTGAACTGCACGCGGCCGAAGGAGAGGTCGAGCGCCTCGCCGAGCGACGCCACCAGAAGTGTCTTGGCGAGCCCGGGTACGCCCACAAGAAGCGCATGGCCGCGCGCAAGGAGTGCGACGAGCATGAGCTCGACGACGGCCTCCTGCCCGACCACTCGCACGGCGAGAGCGTCCTTGAGCCTTCGGCTCGTGTCCCTCGCCACTTCGAGCAACGCGACGTCGTTCGATGGGGTGCCGTTCGTGGCCGATACTTGCTGCATGAAAGACAGCGTCGTCGTCGCATGCGGGACGCGATGTGTCAAAGCTTCGGCGGGTGGAGAAACGGCTCGATCACGCGCTGTCGCAGTTGCCCCAACTAGGCCGGCCGACTAAGAGCGCGGCGTGCGCACGGCAGTCGCGAGAAGCGAGGTCGCCGGACCAGGGACCACCGAGGCCGCCGAGAGGCCGCCTCCCGGCCTCGCACGCGGCCAGTGGGAAGCGCCGACCTCGTCGTTTGTTGCGGTGCTCATTCTTGCCGTGCTGCTCGGAGTGCTGGCGGTGAGTGCCTGGATCATTGCGCCGCTCCGTCGTCGGTATCGCCGCCAGCTGCAGAGGGGGCGGCGATGAGGGTCCCTCCCGCGCCCAACACGACAGCGTCCGTCAGTGGCGCGCCCCTCCGCCGAATCCTGGCGGCGATGTTGTTCGGCGTCGTCCTCTATGGCGGATTCGCCATCTGGCGTGGTCTCGGGAAAATGGGCAGCGAGCTCGCGTGCTTCGCGTGGTGGGCCATGGCGTTGGCGTGCGCGCTTGCGCTCGGAAATTACCTGGTGCGGTGGCTCAAATGGGAATTTTACTTGGCCCGGCTGGGCATCCGTCACATCGCGCGAGGCGACAGCATTCTCACGTTTCTGAGCGGATTCGTCTTGACGGTGACGCCGGGCAAGGTCGGCGAGGTGTTCAAGTCCGTCGTCTTACACGAGACGCATGGTGTGCGGGTCGAGAGGACGGCGCCCATCGTGCTAGCCGAGCGGCTGACCGACGTGATCGGCGTGGTCGTGCTGATCGTCGTCGCATCCGCCGGCTTTGCGGGAGGGTTGGTCTGGGCAGGCCTCGGCGCGGCGGCCGTGCTCGCGGTGCTCGGGATTGTCTCGAGCAAAGCGACCGCGCATCGCATCATTCGCCTGATCGAAAAGATTCCGGGGCGCTTCGCCGGAATCGGGCCTCGCCTGCATACGGCCTACGACAGCCTCGCGGTGCTGCTCAGGCCGTCCAATCTCATCGTGCCCACCCTGCTGTCGATTGCGGCGTGGTTCCTCGAATGCACGGCTTTGTGGGTCATCCTCCGCGGCTTCGGGCAGACGACGAGCCTCGGGCTGGCTACGTTCTTTTACGCTACGAGCACTCTCGCCGGGGCCCTCATTCCAGTCCCGGGCGGTCTCGGCGTGACCGAGACGTCCCTCCTCGAACAGCTTCAAAAGCTTGGGCGCGTACCCGCGACGACGAGCACGGCGGCGATGATTTTGGTTCGGTTCGCGACCCTATGGTTCGCCGTTCTCGTCGGTTTTTTGGCGCTGTCGCTTCTCAAGCGGCGATACCCCGGGTTGCTCTCTGGTGCTTCGCGTACGCCGAATGCGCCTGTCGAGGCTCTCTCCATCGAGTAGCAGGGACTCTCTTCACGACCAGCCCGGAACGGCCTCGTCGACTCGCAACGCCTCGAGCGCACGGGAAAAATCGACGGGAGGGGGGATATCGAACCGCATCGTCGAACCCGTCCGCGGGTGCACGAACCCGAGAACACGCGCGTGAAGGGCTTGATGACCGAGCCGCTCGCTCACCGCGCGTACCCGCGGATCTCGGGGCGTTCTGCCATACAGCGGGTCGCCCAGCACGGGCGCACCCCCCTCGGCCAAGTGCATCCGAATCTGGTGCGTGCGCCCCGTTTCCAAGCGGCATTCGACGTGTGTCGCCGCGCCTAGATCGGCAAGCACGCGCACGTGGGTTACCGCCCGCTTGCCGGACGAGACGCGCGACGTGAAGCGTAGGCGATCGGCGGGGTGTCGCCCGTGAAGCGTATCGAAAGTCCGCGCCGACAGCTGTCCGACTATGATCGCCTCGTAGACGCGCTCCATCGTGTGCGCCTGAAATTGCGCCTTGAGGGCCTCACGCGCGGCGGACGTCCGTGCCACGACGAGCACGCCGCTAGTGCCCTTGTCGAGGCGATGCACGATGCCGGGCCGAACATAGCCTTGTGGGTCCATGGGATCGGCCAGGTCGTCGCGCCCGAAGAGCCCGAGCGCGAGCAGCCCGTTCACGAGCGTGCCGTCCGCATGTCCCCGTGCCGGATGAACAACGAGCCCCGGCGGCTTGTCGACGACGACCACGTCGTCGTCCACGTAAATGACGTCGAACCGCACGGCAGGGTCGGCGACCGCGAAGGTCGCCTCCGGCCCGAGAGGGTGCACCTCGACGTGCTCCCCTTCTCTCAGGCGCAACGCCGCGCGGCAGGCCACGCCCTCGACGGTCACTCGCCCGTGCAGCATCCAGCGCTGTAACTCCGAACGAGAGACGCCCAACGCGCTCGCCAAAAAGCGGTCGACTCGCTTTCCGGTCTCGCCGTGCGGTACGGTGATTTTTATGCGACCGTCGAGCAAGTGAGCCGCGCGCGCGCCGCTCACCAGAGCTTCGACTTGATGTGCCCCTTCGCCTTGATGAGAATGTCGACGAGCGCGCGATCGTAAAAATTGCGCGGGTAAAGCTCCGGGGAGACGCGGCGTTTGTAAAGGGCGCGGCCCTCCTCCACTTCCTCGGCGAGCGACTGGAAAAGATCGTCGTTTTGGATGCCGCTGGCGATCTTGTCCTCGTTGTAGAGCGAAAGGTCGCTGGCGATCGCCCGCGCGAGCCGGCGAGCCGCTTCCTCGGTCTCGATGAGAGGCATGGTTTACAGAATCGCGCGCGAACGCCGCGGTGTCAAAGACGGCCGCTCGACGCGATAGCGCAACGGCGCGAGAGCTTCGCACCGCGCGCGGGGCTGGCCGGCGGGAGCCCAACAGCGCATACTCCGCCGCCATTGGTTGGTCCGACCGCCGAGCTCTGGTAAGAGCCGCCGAGATTCATGCAATTTCGCACGATCCCCGACGCCATTGAAGATGCCGCGAAGGCCGAGCCGAGTCGCGGCTACCGGTTCGTCCCCGAGGCGGGGGTAGCCGGATTCTCCGCGCCGGGGACGCACGTTGCGGACAGCACCGAGGCGGCGTTCTCGTTCACCGCCGTCGAACGGATCAGCGCTCGTTTTGGTGGAGCGCTACAGGCGCTCGGAATCCGAAAGGGTGACCGCGTCGCCCTGATATTGCCAAACAACGACGACTTCGTCCTCTGCTTCTTAGGGACCATACGCGCGGGAATCATTCCCGTCCCCATCTACCCGCCGATGGCCCTCGGCCAGTTACAGACGTACCTCGACAATACCCGCCATATCGTCGCGAAGAGCGGCGCACGCATGCTGGTGACGACGTCGCGGATCAAGCGCCTCCTCGGCACGGTTCAGGCGGCGTGCCCGGCGCTCGAGCAAGTGGTGGCCATCGAGGGGATTCGCGAGTCGGCCGAGCCGCTCAGGCCCGAGAAGGTCACACACGACGACGTGGCGCTGCTCCAGTTCACGAGCGGGTCCACGTCGCGGCCCAAGGGCGTGACGCTCACCCACGCGAACCTCGCCGCCAACATCCGGTGCATCATGGGCGACGGCCTGCGCCTCAACGACGACGACGTCGGCGTTTCCTGGCTACCGCTGTACCATGACATGGGGCTCATCGGGTTCGTTCTCGCGCCCCTCTACCATCGCGTTCCCGTCGTCATTTTACCGGCTCTCCTCTTTTTGAAGCGGCCTGTCAGCTGGTTCCAGGCGGTCTCGCGTCACGGCGGGACGACCGCGTACGCGCCGAACTTCGCGTACGCGCTGTGTGTGAAGCGCATCAAGCCGTCGGAGCTCCGCGGTCTCGACCTGTCGCGGTGGCGGATTGCCGGCTGCGGTGCGGAGCCCATTCGTCCAGAGACGCTGGAGGCGTTCGCCGGGGCGTTCGCTTCGATTGGTTTCAAGAAGCAGGCGCTCCTTCCCTCCTACGGCATGGCCGAGTCGTCCCTCGCCATCGCGTTCAGCGAGCTTGGCGCCGGGATGAAGACGATCGGGGTAGACGGGCCGGCGCTCTGGGAAACGGCGACCGCCAAACTCGTGGCGGAAGACGACGAACGGGCCGTTCGCCTCGTGGCATGCGGTCGCGAATTTCCTGGGCACACGATTCGGGTCTTCGATTCCGCCGATGCGTCGAGCCATCATCCGCTGCCTGAGCGGGTCGTCGGTGAGATTCGCATCCAGGGTCCGAGCGTGATGCAAGGCTACTGGGAGGATGCTGAGCGAACACGGGAGGCCTTCGCGGGCGGGTTCTTCCGGACCGGCGATCTTGGTTTTCTGCACGAGAACCAGCTCTTCATATGCGGGCGCAGCAAGGAAGTCGTCATCGTGAACGGTCGTAACTACTATCCGCAGGACATGGAGTGGGAGGCGGGTAAGGTCGATGGCGTCCGGAAGGGGAACGTCGTGGCATTCGGTGCGCGCGACCCTACTGGGGTCGAACGCGATCGCGAGCGCGTGGTGGTCGCCTTCGAGGTTCAGGATCCGGAGCGCCTGACCCAGGCTGCCTCTCTCGTACGCGAGGTGCGGCGAGCCGTGCAGGAGGGAATGGCACTCACGCTCGACGACGTCGTGGCGCTCCCTCACGGCGCGCTTCCCAAAACGTCTAGCGGAAAGTTGCAACGCGCACGGACCCGAGAGCTGTACGAGAGCGGCGAACTGATGGGACGCCCCGCGGGGCGAGATCGGCTCGACATTGTCAAGCAAGCAGCCGCCAGCCAGCTCAGCTACCTCAAGCTCGCCGTGCTCGGCGCGCGGAAGAGACGAGACGAATGACTGCCGGTTCGCGTTTGGGATCGCTTGCAGATTAGAATCATTCTCGTTAAAGTCGGTACCTTCGATGGAAGCCGGCGGCGAACGAGCAAACGCAATGCTCGAGGACCTGCGCGCTGCGGGTTTCAAGGTGACTCCGCAACGCATGGCCATCGTCCGCCTGTTCGCGAACGATCACTCGCACCCCACGGCGCAAGATCTCTTCGAGCGACTTCGTCCGGCCTTCCCGACGATGAGCTTCGCCACCGTTTACAACACGCTGGACGCCCTTGCGCGCGCCGGCCTCGCCGGCATCGTTCGCCTTCCTGGCAAGCGCGGCGACGCCGCACGGTTCGATTCGAACTGCGGCCCGCACCACCATGCCGTATGTGACGCGTGCGGTGCGGTCCTCGACATCACGACGGGTACGCTCGCGCCGACGCCCAGCGCGATGAAAAAGCTCTGCCGGGTGGCGCCCGGCTTTACGGTTCGCGCGGTCGAGCGCATCTATCGCGGGCGTTGCGCCCGCTGCGCGCACCGCGATCGCAGTGAAACCACCACCGAAGGAGAGTCTCATGGCTAAAACGCTGCAGGGCACCAAGACCCACCAGAACCTCAAAGAAGCCTTCGCCGGCGAGTCGCAGGCGAATCGCCGTTACCTCTACTTTGCAAAGGTCGCCGATGTAGAGGGGTATCCGGAGATCGCAGGAAACTTCAAAGAGACGGCGGACGGCGAGACGGGGCATGCGCACGGACATCTCGATTACCTCAAGCAAGTCGGAGATCCCGCGACGGGGCTGCCCCTCGGCAATACCGAAAAGAACCTGAAAGCCTCGGTCGCCGGCGAGACGTATGAATACGAGACCATGTATCCCGGGATGTCGAAGACGGCCCGCGAAGAGGGTTTCGACGATGTGGCCGAATGGTTCGAGACGCTGGCCAAGGCAGAAAAGAGCCACGCCGGCCGTTTTCAAAAGATGCTCCAGCTCCTGAACGGCTGACTTCTGCTGACGCCGGGGCCCCGTCGAGCCAAAGCGTCGACCGTTCCGCCGCGACGAGCGGGGACGGCGCGCTCTTGCCGGGGCGCTCCCGTTCGGCAGTTGCACCCTTGAATTTACACGTGGCACGCTGACGACATCGAGTCATGCCGAAGATCGACCCGACCCCGCACAAAGCACCGGCGTTCGATACCAACGACGAGCGCTACTGGGATGAGCGCGATCTCGAGTCCGAGATGCGACGGGTATTTGAGATCTGCCACAACTGCCGCATGTGTGTCGGCTACTGCGGCACGTTCCCGGACGTCTTCGCGCACGTCGACGAGGCCATCGAGACGCGCGGCGCGACCGGCGCGGAGGATCTGGACGCCGCGGCCTTCGAGAGCGCAACGGAGCTCTGCTGGCAATGCAAGATTTGTTATGTCAAATGCCCGTACACGCCGGATGAGGGTCACGCCTGGATGGTGGACGTGCCCCGCTTGTTGATGCGGGAGAAAGCGCAGCGCGTGCGTCGTCGCGGCGTCTCGCTGCAAGATCGCGTGCTGGGAGAGCCCCAGCTCCTCGGAAGATTGAACGCTGGACCACAGGCGCGCATCGCCAATATCGTCAACGCGAACAGACTCGTCCGCAAGGTCGTCCAAGCGACGGCAGGGATCGCGGAGCAGTTTCCGCTGCCGCCATTCGGGGAGACCAGCTTTTCGCGATGGCTGGCGAATCACGAGCCGCTGCCGGAAGCGGGCACTCGCGGCACCGTCGCCGTCTTCGCGACCTGCCTCGCCGACTACAACTTCCCGCGGATCGCGGCGAGCGCGGTGCGCGTTCTGGAGAGAAACGGCTGGGCGGTAGTGAGGCCGGAGCAGACGTGCTGCGGAATGCCGAACCTCGATGGGGGTGACATCGATGGAGCAAGGGCGAAGGCGCGCGCGAACGTCGCGTCATTGGCGGCGGAGCTCGAGCGCGGCCGCAAGATCGTGACGCTGCAGCCGACGTGCGGGTATGTCGCGAAGAAAGAATGGCCTGAGCTCGATGGCAGCGAAGCCGCGCGCCGGGTCGCGGCGTCCACCCTGGACGTCATGGAACTGCTCGAGCAGCAGCGACGCGACAAGACGCTGGCACGTCAATTCGTCAAAGGCCTCGGCCGCGTCGCCTACCACGCGGCATGTCACCTCAGAGCCCAGAAGATCGGGTTTCCGGCGGTGAGGGTGCTTGGTGTCATACCCGACACCGAAGTCGAAGTGATCGAGCAGTGCTCGGCCGTCGACGGCACGTGGGGTATGAAGGCCCAGCACTACGAGATGGGCCGGCGTTACTCGCGCAAGCTGGTGCGCGGCATCGAGGACGCGGAACCGACGGTCGTAATCAGCGACTGCGCCCTCGCCGCACGAAGAATTCTTGCGGAGAACGATCGCGCGCCGCTGCACCCGGTCGAAGCCCTTGCGGAGGCTTATGGGCTGGCGCCGGGTATCTCTTGACACGAGTGAGGCGGGAGGAGGCGCAGCGATGAAGGTGATCGAGGCGAGCGAGGTGCTCGGGCTGGCGGATTACGAGGCGGTACGCGAGCACTTCCGCGCGCGCGTCGTCGCGGAGAAGAAGCTCCGCAGGGTCCAGATTGGACCTCATGTGACGGTGATGTTCGAAAACCGGGACACGGCCCTGCTCCAAATTCAGGAGATGCTTCGCACCGAGCGAATATCCCGCGCCGCTGCCGTCCAGCACGAGATCGATACCTACAACGAGCTCGTGCCGGCAGAGGGCGAGCTGTCATGCACGTTGATGATAGAAATCGCCGACAAGATCGAGCGGGACGCGTTTTTGAACGCAGCCGTCGGCCTGGAGAAACACGTGTGGCTGGTCGCAGGCGACGAGCGCTCGGGCGCCCGTTCGAGCGAACGCGGTGGAGCTACCGACCGGACGACGGCGGTGCACTACCTCAAGTTTCCTGTGATGGACCCGCTCGCAAAGGCGCTCCGCGCATTTGCGAAAGGCGACGGGCCCGCGCCGAGAATCGCCATCGAGATCGACCACCCGAAGTACTCGGCGCAAGCCGGCCTCGGCTTGCAGACTCTGCTCGAATTAGGCCGGGATCTGGCGGCGTGACGGCTCCTTTCTTCTGGTTTCATCGCGTTCGTCTGGAGGAGATCGACGCGGCTGGCCTCGTCTTTTTCGCCCGTTACTTCTCGTGGTGTCACGACACCATGGCCGAGATGCTCGAGCCACTACCCGGCGGCTATGCGGGGCTGCTCGTCCAACGACGACTCGGGCTGCCCGCCGTGCACGTCGAGGCGGACTACGACTCACCGCTGCGCTTCGGCGACGAGGTCCGTATCGGTGCCCTCGTCGAACGCATCGGCGCGAGCTCTTGCACGCTGCGCTTCGAGATCGACCGCACCCCCGACCACGCCCGGGTGGCCGTCGTGCGGCACGTTGTCGTCCTGACTGACATGGACGCGATCCGCGCGCATCCATTTCCGGACGACGTGCGCGCGCTTCTCGAAGGCCGGCGCTCTACGCCGTGACCTTGGCACCCCGCTCGGGCTCCGCCGGCGCGACGCGAACGGCGTCAGCGGGATCTTTTCCGCCCGCGTGAAGCTTGCGAACGTAGCCGATTGTGGCGAGGCCAAAAAGGAACAGCCCCAGACAGGACCACTGCGCCGGAGTTAGACCGGCGTAGCGCGTGTCGCCGCCCTCCCCCTCGGGAATTCGAAGGAAGTCCATCGCGAAGCGGACGGGGGCGTAGGCCAACGCGGCGACGATGACGTACGTGCCTGTTGCGAGACGCCGCTTCCAGGTGAGGACGAAGCAGGCAGCAAGCACGATCGTGAAGAGTAGCTCTAGAAACCCAAGGTCGAACCGCGGATCGTGGCCCTGAATCAGCTCGATGAAACCGATCTTCGTGACGAGGCCTTCCCCAGGACGAAGCGGGTAGGCCACGGCGAGGAGCGTGTCAGCGCCCGCGCGAGCGCCGGGGTGATCATGCACGGAGGCGCAGCCGGACCGGCCGAATATCCAAGCCACCGGAAAGACCGAAAGGACCAGATCGGCGTACGGGAAAATGGGGTGGGGCCGGGATCGCTTTCGCAAACGCCCCTCCTGAATCACGAAGTACTTCCATAAGAGGATGCCCACCAGTCCGCCGATGAACCCCCCGAAGGAGCTGAGCCCCTCCCAGGGCATCAAGAGCGACCACGGGCGACGGAGCACGTCGTCCCAGTGGTAAAAGAGCTGATCGAGCACGTGCGAAAGCACGAAGCCGGAGACGAGCATCCACGTCACGAACGAGTTGAGCTCCACCAGGTCATACCCCAGGGAGCGGGCGCGCCGCGTGGTGAGCGACGTTCCGATGAGAACGCCGGTCGCGACGAGCACGCCGAACGGGTGAAGAGGCAGTGGCCCCACGTGCATGTCCGGGATGTGGATGTAAGGGATCATCAATCGTGCTTGCGACGTCTATCGCATTCCCAGCCGAGACGCACGGTCGAGCACCGGTCCTTGCACGTAAACGACATCAGGCCCGCCTGAACGGCTACCGAATTGGGCGCGGAGCGTCCAGCCGTCGCACACGCGCCGCATGATCGAGTCATTCTGACTTGGCGCTGCGCAGCGCCGGGCGGGCAAGCGCAGCTCGATCGCGCGGGCGAGGACCTGGATGACGGCATCTGCTGCGACGGCTCGGTCGCCGGCGCGGGTGGGGTCGAGAGGCTGCGCGCGAATCGCTTCCGCCCAACGGACGAAGAGGTCCTCGCCCTCGATTTGCGCCGTGACCACCTGCCGTCGCTCGATGGTCACACGAAGGCGGAGGGGGACGACCCGCTCCTCGGAGGCCGTAGGAGCTCGGACGCGAAAGAACAGCTCGTCGCTCCGCAGAGATGGAATGGCCGTCATCCACGTGCGCGTGCTCCCGAGCAGCGCCCGCTCGAGCGCAGGAGGCGGGTCATCGAGGCCTGCTCCCCATGTCAGCGGATCGAGCAGCGCCGATAGCTCCTCCAGGATCACCTCGCCGACTCGCCGACGCTGCGCGGACTCGAGGTCGAGCTCGCCAGCCGTGTGCTGCGCCTGGGCCAACAACACGAGCGTGTCGAGATCGTTGCCGCGCTCGATCGGCAAGGCAAGGATGGCTCGGGCCACTGCCGCATGTGGTCCGCGTGGAAGGTCGGCCAAGTAGTCCCGCGCGCGCTCTCTCGACAGCTTCGCGCCCTCGAACCACGTGACCTCCTCTCCGTCGAATACCGCACGAACTTCGTCAGCCCAGACACCGCGTGGGTGACGGTCGAGGTAATGCTGAGCACGCTCGAGGCGTTCCCCCTCGCGCTCGGCGTGGCGGAAGGCGCGATAGTCCGCCAGGTCGGCAGGGCTGGAAAACATCTGCTTTGGGACGCCGCAGCCAATAAGGAGCGCGCAAGCGGCACATTGCAGCGAGGAGGTGCTCATGGGTCGAGCGATCCCGCATCGGGCAAGACATGACAGAAGTCGCATTCAGTCGGCAGCGTGGGCGCGAAGTCGTCGACGAACGAAGCGTAGTCGGTGCACCCCGCTGCCTCGAGCGCGCGCAGGCAAGCCTCGCCGTCGTGTTGCAGCGGCCGGCAGGTAGAGGGCCACGCGATACGCGTCGATGCGTCTGCATCGCACTCGCTCCGGCAAGTCTGGGTGGTGAGCCCGCAGCCGGAACAGCGCCGGCAGTCCACGTTCTTGCGAGCCTGCTCGAACGAAACGCGAGCGAGCTCGGTCGCGCCGCGGCCACATGAGCCGATGTCACCGACCGTCGGCCCGGCCCCGAACGCAAGCGCCAGAACAGCGGCAAATGCGAGCTCTCCGCGACGGATGCTCACGGCATCGCCTCCCACGAAAGCCAGAGCCCCCCCTGCCCGCTGAGGACCGGGTATGCAGGCGTCGCCACTTCGCGCGTGCCGGCGCCGTAGAACACGTCGGTCACCAGTTCGAGAGCAAGCCCGATTCCCGCGCGGACGAACCACACACCTCCTGCCGCTCCCTCGAACCCCCAAGTGGTTTCTGGCAGCACGGCGATGGCCAAGCCGGCTCGCGCGTACACAGCCAGCGTGCTCCAGCGATGGAAAATGAGATAGGCCGGCGTGATGACGGGCTGCGAGATGCCTTCCATGGCAAAAGAGGCGCGCAGGGCCAGCCCGTGCGCCAGACGGTCGGGCCGCCCGAGGACGAACGCCGCGCCCAGGTCGGCGTAAGCCGCCGTTCGGGAGATCGAACGTGCGTCAGAGCCGAGGACCGTGGCTAACCGGTAAGGATTATTGAGCCGCAGCCCGTCACCGAAAAAGGACGTTCCGATGACGTTTACCCCGACGCCGCGCGGCCGCGCGCCGGCGTCCTCGGCATCCGCGCGGTTTGACCAAACGAGCGGCATGAGCGCCACGACCGCCGCGTCGAGCCAACGCGCTCCGGCGGGCACGCGTCCTCCCCTGGTCCTCGCGCGGCCCGACCCCACGAGGCTTATCGGCTGGCGAGAAGCCGGTTTCTAATCTTCGGCTTCGCGCCAAGTAGCGCCAGCTGCCCGCACGCCGCGGCCACGTCGTTGCCGCGCCGGCGGCGAATGAAACACGAATAACCTGAATCACACAGGAGCTGCTGAAAGCGGAGCACACCCGCCATTGGTGGAGGGCCAAGAGCGCTCGTCGTGATGGGGTTCATAGGAATGAGGTTGATCTTGACCGGAAGTCCCCGCAATAGCCGCGCAAGCTTCCTAGCCTCGTCGACGGAGTCGTTCTGTCCGGCTACGAGCGTGTACTCGATCGTAATCCGGCGACGACGCGGAAGCGGGTAAGCGCGGAGCGCCGTCATCAACGCGGCGAGCGGGTATTTCTTGTTGATGGGCATCAGGCGAGACCGCGTCTCGTCATCGGCGCCGTGCAACGACACCGCGAGTCCGATGTTCCCGTTGAAGTCTGCACCCAACCGCGCAATCTCGGGCACCAACCCGCTCGTCGAAACGGTAACTCGCCGCGCAGACAGTGCGAGCCCTTCGCGGTGTGTCAGGAGACGAAGCGCGCACGCGGTCGCTTCATAGTTATGAAGGGGCTCGCCCATGCCCATGAAAACCACGTTTCGCAGCCGCTCCTGCCCTTCCAGCCGGGCGCGTCCGGCGAGCACCTGTGCGACGATCTCGTCCGCACCCAGGTGCCGCTTGAAGCCCGCGACACCGCTCGCGCAAAACGTGCAGCCCATGGCGCAGCCGACCTGCGTGGAGACGCACTGGGTCACACGAACGACTGGCCCGACGTCCGTCGTTTGCGTCCCGCACACGCGCGGATCTTCCGGCTCCTCGTCGCCGTCGTCAGCAGCCGCAGCCGCATCCGCGTCCTCGAGAAGGGCCTCGTCGGCGGGCCCGGGCAGACGCAAGGCGGGCGACGGAAGGGCGGAGTTCGCCGTCGCCGTCGCGCACGGAATGAGCACCGTCTCCACACTGGCGCCGTCCGCGAGGCGGACCAGAAGCTTGCGCGTTTGATCGATGGCGCGATGCTCCTGAACGATGACGACGGTGCGTTCCATCCCGAGCGCTTCGAGGCCGGCGCGCAGCGTGCCTGGCAAGTCCGTCATCTTTGCGGGGTCGAGCACCCCCCGTGCGTGAATCCAACGGAAGAGCTGATGCGCGTGGAAAGGACGGCCGCCGAGCGGCCGGATCGCCGCCTCCCAGTCATCGGCCGAGCGCGCGAGCGGCCCCGGAACGCCCCGCGACGTTTGCAGCAGGCCAGAAGTCACGCCTAGCAACGTACGAGGCGCTTGGCTCGCGCGCAACGTCAGGCTCCCGGCCCCGCATTGCGCTTGGCTTCCTGCCAGTACGCGTCGAGTACCTCGAGAGGGATCCGCTCTTCCGTGCGACCAACCCCCCCCCAACCGCCGTGCTGCTCGCGCACCCTCTTCTCCACGTGCGCGAATCGGGTCGTGAACTTGTCAATGGTACCCCGGAGTGCGGACTCGGCGTCCACCCCGAGATGACGCGACAAGTTGACGAGCGCGAAGAGCACGTCGCCCATCTCGTCTTCCATCCCTTCCCTCACGCCTGCCGCGATCGCCGCATCGAGCTCCTCCAGCTCCTCGCCAACTTTCGCCCTCGAACCAGCCTCGTCGTCCCAATCGAAGCCCACTCGCGACACCTTCTCGCCGATGCGCTGCGCGCGTGTCAGCGCCGGCATGCTCCGCGGGACTCCGGACAGAACGCCGCGCGGGCCCTTCTCCTCCGCCTTCAACTTTTCCCAGTTGCGCAGGACTTCGTCCGCAGTGGCAGCGTCCAAATGACCGAAGACGTGCGGGTGCCTGCGAACCAGCTTGTCCACGATTCCGGCAATGACGTCGTCTATGGCGAAGCTGCCCTCGCGTCGCCCGAGCTCCGCCTGGAATACCACCTGCAACAGCAGGTCCCCGAGCTCCTCGCTCAGCGCCTTGCGGTCGCCCGAGTCGATCGCGTCGATGACCTCGCAGGCCTCTTCGAGCGTATACTTGCGGAGCGTCGCGAACGTCTGTTCGCGGTCCCATGGGCACCCGCCTGGGGCGAGGAGGCGCCTCATCACGCCCACGAGCCGGACGATCGTCGCACCGTCCTGCCGGTCGAGGGCCGGCACCGGACGCGGAATGTCTTCGTCGAAGGTGGACAGGTCGCCAGCCGCCTCGTTGCTCTCCACCGGCTGCTTCGTTTCGGCCATCGGACGGGGCAGGCTACATTGCCGCAGGCGAATGTCGACCACGCCCGGCCCGCCGCCGTCGACACCCCTTTCCAGCCCAGCTGTCCGGCGCGGCGTTGGGCTCGCCTTCGCTGCCGGGCTGCTCGTTTTCGCGTACCTGCTTCGCGGGGTTCTCATCCCGCTCTTCTTTGCGTTCCTGCTCGCCTACGCGCTCGACCCGTTCGTCGACTGGCTCGAGGCACGGAGAGTCCCGCGTGCGCTCGCAGCCCCGGTCGTGATGCTGGCCATCGCAGGGCTGCTCACACTCCTCCTCGTATTTGCGATACCGATGTTCCTCGACGAGCTGCAGGCAGCTGCCGCCGATCTGCCCGACCAATTGAGGCGTCTGGAGGAGCGCGTCGAGCCCTGGCTTTGGCAGTATTTCCACTTCAAACCACCGCACACGATGACGGAGCTCGGCACGCAATTGCGCGACAAGCTCCAGTCTCAATTCCCCGACATGGCGAGCGCCGCGAGCGTCGCCCTCTTTGGAACGCTCAGTTATGTCGGCGTGGTCCTGAGCGCGCTCATCGTTCCGGTCTTCGCGCTCTACCTGCTCATCGATTTCGATCGCATCGTCGCCCGGACGGGTCAGCTCGTTCCGCGAAGGTGGTACCGACAGGTAGCGGAGGTCGCGAGACAGATTCACCGCACGCTCGGAGGGTACGTGCGGGGCCAACTCACGGCGAACATCGTCCTCGGGGCGCTCTACGCCACGGCGCTGCGGTTCATGGACGTTCGGTTGGCCGTGCCGATCGGCGTACTCACCGGAATGCTGGCGTTCGTGCCTTACGTGGGCTTCGGTGTTGGATTGCTCATCGCCATGTCGATGGCCACGCTCGATTGGCAGGGGCCCGGCCGGCTGGTCGGGATTCTGGCGGCGATGCTGGCTGCGCAGGTGCTCGACGGCCTCGTCGTCACGCCGCGCATCGTCGGACGCTCCGTCGGGCTCGCGCCGCTAGAGGTCCTGCTCACCATGATGGCGGCCGGCACGCTCTTCGGCTTCATGGGCGTCCTCCTCGCAGTCCCGCTCGGAGCAGTGGTGAAAATACTCGTGCAGCGGGTCGTGAAGGCGTACTTGACCTCGGATTTCTACGCTCGCGGGAGGTGAATGGCATGGGAGTCGTTCTGAGCGAGACCATTGGCCGAACGCGAATCGTCACGATTAACCGGCCGCACGCTCGAAACGCGCTCACTCGGGAGGTCCTTGCCGGATTGCGCGATGCCATAACGTCCGCCTCGTCCGACGGGGATGTTCGCTGCGTGATCCTGACGGGGGCGGGCGGGCATTTTTGTGCCGGTGCCGACCTGCGCCAGACATTCGCGGAGGACCCTTTGCTCCTGGATCACCTGGACGACTACATGAGCGACTTCCACGCCGTCATCGCGAGCCTCGTTCAATGCGATAGACCGGTGGTTGCGATGATGGACGGCGCGGCCGTGGGATTTGGCGCGGACCTCGGCTTCGCCTGTGACCTCCGCGTCGCGACGACGCGCGCGTACGCTCAGGAGAAATTCGTACGGATCGGCTTGATGCCGGACGGTGGGGGCACGTTCTGGCTGCCCAGGCTCGTCGGTACGGCACGCGCCATGCAAATGATCCTTCTCTCCGAAAGGGTCGACGCGCCTACGCTGCAGGCGCTGGGTGTGGTTGCGCGTGTTGTGGAGCCCGACGGTCTCCGCGAAGCGACGCTCGAGCTGGCCCGGCAGATCGAGTCCGGCCCCCCGCTGGCCCACGCGGCAATAAAGCGGGCCCTCTATGCGAGCCTGGGATCACTCGAAGACGCCCTCCGGAGGGAGCGTTACGAGCAGCTGAAGCTTCTTCGAAGCGAGGACGTCATGGAGGGCGTCGCTGCCTGGACGGAGAAGCGCCCCCCCGTCTTTCGAGGACGTTGACAGGCCTTCCAGAGCGGCACACGTGGCCCTGGCGGCCACGCAGTTCAGAACAAATAGCGTTCACCCGTGTCGCACAGCATTGTGACGACGACGCCGCGCTTCATTTCGGTCGCAACCTCGAGGGCGGCTTGCACGTTTGCGCCCGATGACGGCCCCACGAGTAGACCCTCTTCGCGGGCGAGCCGCTGCGTCATTCTTTCGGCTGCCACGTCGGTCACCGCGATGACTTTGTCGAGGACGCCGCGATCGAGCACAGTCGGCACGAAGCCCGCGCCGAGCCCTTGGATGCCGTGCATGCCGGGCGCCTTGCCGCTTAAAACCGCGCTGCCGGCAGGCTCGACCGCTATCACCCGCGTGGTGGGGCGCTCCTTTTTTATGACCCGGCCGACTCCAGTGATGGTCCCGCCCGTCCCGACACCCGCAACGAATGCAACGAGATCTTCGCCCACAACATCCAGGATCTCCCGCGCGGTCGTGAGCGCGTGGGTCGCTGGGTTCGCGGGATTTTCGAACTGACGCGGCATCACCGCGCCCCTGGTCTCACGCACGATCTGCTCGGCATGGGCCACGGCACCCGTCATGCCTTTCTCGGCGGGTGTAAGCACGATTTGGGCGCCGTACGCCCGCAAAATATGACGACGCTCGAGGCTCATGTCGTCGGGCATTACGAGGACACACCGATAGCCGCGGACGGCCGAGATCATGGCCAGCGAGATACCGGTATTGCCGCTCGTCGCCTCGACGACTATCGAACCCGGGCCGAGCTTACCTTCCCTCTCCGCGGCCTCGATCATCGCGAGCGCTGGCCGGTCCTTCACGCTGCCGCCAGGGTTCTTCGCTTCGAGCTTGCCCAAGATCACGGCACCGCCACGCCCGATGCGCGAGAGGCGAACGAGGGGAGTGCGGCCGACGAGATCGAGGACGCTCGCTGCAATCGCGTCCCCAGTGCCGAAGTGGGTCACGTTCCCATCCGCGGGCTTTTAGGGACCTCCTCGGCACACGACATCATCGCAACGTTATCAGAACACTCGCTGGTCGACCTTGATCGTGTCTCCCGCCTGAAGCGGTACGTCGGATAGCTTGCCGTCCGTTATGTCGTCGACGCTCACGGTAGCGGTCACCGTCTTCGTCGCTCCGACCAGGCGGGTGATTCGCACGTGGTCGCCGTCGGCGATGGACGTCATACCTCCGGCGAGGGAGATCGCGTCCACGAGCTTCATCCCCTCGGACCAGGAAAGGCTTCCAGGCTTCTGAACCGCACCCACGATGCTGACCTTCTTGGAGTTGTACTGCTTTACGACGAGCGTCACCTGCGGGTCGACGAGAATCTTCCTCGCGATGAGCGCCTTCTTGATGAGCTCTTCGATCTGCTGCGGCTCGAGTCCTGCGACCGTCAGGCGATCGACGTAAGGAAAGTCGATGCTGCCGTCGGGCTGCACGCGGTAGTCATGTGCGATGTCCTTTTCACCGAGGATCGTCACCTCGAAGAGATCGCCGGGACCGACCGTGGTGCTGAGCTGAGGCGCTGGCAAGTTTGGCGCCCCCGTGTGAGCGTTGCGGCACGACAGATTGTGCGCAAGGACGCACATGGCCATGAGGCCCGCCGCATATCGTAAGAGCGCTTGCATCGTTTGCCCGCTCGGCGAGCCTCTCGGGAACGCTCGGCCTCGAATTACATGAACCAGCGGACACCGAGGAATGCCTCGAACCGATTCCATGCCATGTCGAAGACGCCCGCGTTCGGCCCGTCGCTCCCAGGAATATCGTGGGTGTTACTGATATTCGCCGTATAGCGCAGGGTCGCGTTTACGCCGAACGAATCAGCCAAGCGGTACTCACTGAAGAGCGTCGCGTCGGCGCGAACGTCGGTGAACTTTGCGTGCCGCAGCCGCGGCGCCCCGGGCGTCAGCCAATAGATATCCGGAAACTGCACCGCCCCGACGCCGCCTTCCAGCGTGACGAGCGCCCGCCCGGCAAAGAAATAGTTGAACCGCAGGTAACCCCGATCGAGGCCGTAAAAGTTGCCGAGGTAGCTGTTTTGAAAATCGCGCGTATAGCCGAGGGCGATCGACGAAAGCGCCAGGCCAAGGTCACCAACGCCGCTTCCGCCCGGGTTCGCCGCCAGAAACCACTTGAGCTCAGCCTGCGCGATCAGGCTGTCGTACTGGGGCTGGGTGGGCAGAACGGTGTCGTCAAAGCTGGCTCCCCACCCAATCATGGCGAGCGCTGCAAAACGTTCTCCCACGAGACCATTGAGGCCGATCCGCATGCGGACAGGCGTCGAGTTGACGAGCCCCTGCTGCGCGGCCCTGTCCTGCGCGAGGTACGACGTGAAGCGAAGCGTCGCGTCGTAAACGAGGGCGGTGCGGGGGCGGAACTTCCAGCGCCCGCGCGTGAACGCTTCGTGCGTCATGTTGTCGAAGGGCGCCCCGGCAGACTGCTCGAACAACGCCTCTCGGAACTGGTAGCCGAAGTGCCAATCGAGCGTGCCACCACCAGGTTGGGCGACGAGCTCTCCGCCGACCCCCACGTCGTCCCGCGTATACGCCAAATTGGGATCCGCGGTGGCCGAGTTGGGCTGGATGACGCGCGCGTAGTTCCCGAAGACGCCTGCACCCCAAGGGCGCTCCGGCAGAATATCGACCCGAGCGTCCGCGGTCATACTGATGTTGCGCTGGCCCGAAACGTCGTTCTGCGGCTGCTTCGCGTCGGACGTAAGGCCAACGAATTCGCGGTATGTCCCGTTGATGCCCGCGCGAAAAGTTGCCGAAGGAGGCGCGGCGACGACATCCCCTTCCCGACGCCGCGGTCCGAGCGTCGACAGATAAAGGGACGGACTGATACGGAACTCCAATGCGGGGACCACCGGTGCGAGGGGTGGACCATTTGCTACGCCCTGTCGGGTGCTCCGCAAGAACCAGTTCGAGTCGTACCCTGCTTCGCCGGCGATGCCCGGATGAAGCTCGAGATCACCAGTGCGAATGCCGATACCTTCGTTGTACCGGCGGTCCGAAAGCCACTGCGGGCTATCCGGCTGCGAAGTGTACTGAGTCTGTGCGCTCGCCGCCCCGGGAGCGAGCAGCGCGATGGCAACGGCAGAGGATGCGACGCATCTCTTGGTCATCTGGGTCGGCGCAGGGTACACGAGCCCACGGCAGCGCTACGGCGAAAGAGCGAACTATGTTCCGGTGGCGTCCGCTGGCGGAGCGGAGACGAGCGTGGGATCGGCAGGGGGAATGGAAGTTGTCTCTTCGGTGGGCAGGTTCGGGTCGATCGAAGTCGAAATCTGCGTCCCGCCGACAAATGACGTTTCCTCTCCAATGCACTGCCCGGCTTCGGCACCCAGTTGCTCGGCCCGTTGCCGCAATACAGTCAGGATGGTGAACTCGTGATTGGCCAGCTCTGTGTCACCGCGCTGAACCGCGGCTTGCAACGCCGTCTGCCGATCGCGTGCGGTGCGACCCGCCACATCGACCTGAGACAATTTGTCGTTGAGGCAAAGCGTCCGGACCACGTCACGGTGCGCGCGGGCGGTCTCGAGTTGACGCCTGACGGTCCCCGCCGCCTGGTCTATGCGGCTGGTGATGAGGTCGGCTTGAGACAGCTCCTCCTGCGGTGAAAGCTGCGGACGGCGCTCGAACGCCACCTGTGCTTGGCCCTCGGCGCGCGGGCCGGGGGACGCCTGTTGCGCCGCCGCCGTACCTGCCCCCGCCACCAAAGCCCCTGCTGCAATCCACCCAAGATACGCGTGAAGACGCATGGCCAAGCGTGCCTCCCGAAGCATACAGCGACCGACTCTACCGGCCAGGTTTTGAGGTGTCAACGAAACGCCGACTGTGTGCGCCGCCTACATGGTCCCGACGCACGGCAATCACCAGTTGCGTGAACAATACCTGCGTACGTCATGCCAGCTGCCGAGTGATATACCCCCAGTCACATACCAACGACAAGCCGACGCAACGACTTTGAAGATGAGGTGCAGCCGCGGCGCCGCACATTCACGTGCTCGCGTCGCTGCAGCGACTAGCCCTGTTTCACGAAATTGAATGGCACGCTGATGGTCGAACCGGTCGAGCCCGGCGCATCGAACTTTGCCCGGCGAGCAACGTTCGCGATGCAGGTGGCCACAGACGGCGAAAGGCCGCTGTTGCTGGAGACGCTGACGCTGTCGACTTCGCCGCTCGGCGCGACCTTCATGAGAATGACGATTTTGCCGGCTTGCGTCGGGTCGCTTTCGAGGCCCTTCTGATAACAACGCTTGGCGCCGGGATGAATCTGACTGCGAATGACGGCCTCGGCATTCGATACCGGAACGCTCATCGATGATCCGCCGTATTGCACATCACCTACTGGGACGACCCGCGTCGCCGTTCCGGCGCTCGTAGAGCCCCCGCCCGTGTCGCCACCATGAATTCCCTGCAGGCCCGCACCCCCGCGCCCTGGCTGGATGGGCCCGCCGGCACCTCCGGGCAGGTTGAGACCGCCGCCCGTGTTGCTGATTCCACCTTGGCGGTTCGCCAGGCTGTTCAGATCGACCGGAGCGCCGTTGTCGTCTCTCATCGCTCCGGTGATATTTGGACCACCATTCAACGCAGCGAGGATGGCGATCCGCGCCTGATCGGCTTCGTTGATCAGCCCGGCAACGACTTTCGAATCCGGCGCGCTGTTCTGACTGGGCTTGTTCGCGCCGGTCTGGGCCTTTGGCGCCTGCGTGGGTGATGGCGCCGTATCCGTCGAGGACGCGCTCGACGTGGGCGCTTCCACGGTCTCGACGGGCGGCGGGAGCGTTCGTTGGACCATGTCGAGCAACCCTGCGGTGATGTCGTCGTTGACGACAGGGTCCATCCAGTCGCTGTACATCGCGCCGACGAGGCCGAAGTGCAGCAGGAAGCTGAACGCGGCAATTATCGTCAGGTTCCAGTCGATTTGGCTTGCCAGCCCTCCCTTGACGGACAGCGGCAGCTGGGGCCGCGGCTGAAGGGGCGGCGGCGCCACGAACTGGAACAACAACGTGGTCTCCCCGATCACGATCTTGCCCCGGGCCTCTTCTGTCAGACGCACCTGGTACGCGGAGGCGACGCGCTTTGCGTGACCCCTCAACGCGGCGAGATCAGTGATGCCGCTCGCGAGGGCCACGCGTCCGGTCATTCCGTCAAGGAAGTTCAGGTGGTATTCGCCGCCGATCAGCTCGAAGAGCTTGAATTGCGCGGGCAGCTGCGCTTGCACGACGAACATCGACTTCTCGCTGGGCCCCACGGTAACGCTCGTGCGCTGCTTCACGATGCGCTCTTCGACGATGCGGCCGGCCGCAACGAGGCCGATGCGCAGGACCTTCGGGCCGCTCGTCTGCTGCATGGCCCGCATGACCGCGGTCATCTGGCCGGGGGGACGGGTGGAGTGCCCCGGGTGACCGACGCTCGGGCGCGAGCCCTCGTTTGTCTGCGACATGCAAAGCGCCTTTCTTCTGGAACGCGGTCTCGCGAGGTGCCCGGTCCCGAGTTGGCAGGGCGAGGACCAGGGTACACGACCGGTAGTCCGTGGAGAAGTTACGGCCAGGCCCCCTACCCGCCGGGGCAGCGCATCGACCTAGGGCGAACGCGCGGCCAACGCCTCGAACCGCCGCAAAAAGCGGTCCAAAAGCACCGTTCGCTCCTGCGCCGCACGCCGAGCACGAAGGTGGATGGCCGCACAAAAAGACGCTCCGGCGATTCCAACCGCCAGCGCGTCGACTGCGGATACCAACGATGCCGACGCCGGCTGCCCCGCCGCTTCGATGCCCAGCGAAAGCGTGCGCAAAAGTGCGATGCAACCGAACAGAAAGCCGGAGCTCATCGCAATGCTCGCACACACCCGAGGAACGCGCGCCCAGCAATGAACGCGCCAATCCAGCTCGGTCAGCTGCTCATTGACGAATGCCGCACGCGCCGATCCATCCGGCTCCGAAAGCGCGACGAACAGCTGGCGCTCCCACTCGACATCATCGCGCTCGAGCACAGCGTCGCGCAGCGCCGGCCAGGATCGCGAGCTGTCTGGGTCCAGCGCCGAAATCAGGAGGTGCGGGTCGAGCGAGCTCGGCGCCACTGCCCAGATCAGCCGCCGGACGCTCGCGATCGCGCACGCCACGGCGACGAGGCACGAGAGCAAGGTGAGCATGAGCCGGAATCAGAACGGATCTTTGTAAATGGCTTCTTCGATGCGATCGAGAAACGGCTGCCGGAGCTCGGCCAACGTCAGCTTGGGCTGAATTTTCGCCACGTCGACCGCAGCGATCGGCTTTTGCACCCTTCCGACGATCGTGATCTCACCCACCTGGAGGACGCCCTGCTGCTGCGCGACTTGTCGCTGGGCCGAGGGGCCACTCTGCGTTTGCGCATTTGCGCCGCCGGTCTGCGTTTGCGCGCTGACTCGGGACGACATCATTGCCAAGCCGACAACCGTGGCCACCGCCCACTCGATTTTTTTCATCTCTCTGCTCCAGCGCGGTTGCGCACTTCACTCACTTCGGCGGCGTGCTCCCATCGGTTCCTTTTGGGCCTAGGGTCGCGCCGGGTGAGCCGGTAGAGGGCGCGGGAACGCCTGAGTCTCCGGCCGACGCTGCCGTGGCGGCCTGGCTCTTTAGCTGGAGCTCGCTCTGCTTGCGCTTCGCGGTGCTGAGAAGCTCGTCCACGTCATCGCCGGGCCCCTTGACAGCTTTTGCGCCGCGCATCGACCGGAAAAGTTCCAACTCGTGGATCGCCTTGCTGAGCTGATCATCCTGGTTGGTCACGCCCGGCACACTCGGCGAGAACAGATACAAAAGCCCCAGATCGTAGTGCACGCCGGCCAGCGTCGAGTCCATGCTGATGGCCTTGTCGAGCTCGGCTTTCGCATCCGCCGGGCGGCCGAGCAAGCGGTAGCAGTCGCCCAGATCGAGATGAGCCACCGGCACGTTCGGCGCGTATCGCACGGCCTGCTCCAGCGAACCCTGCGCTTCGCCGGCGTTCCCGGCCTCGAGCTTCATCTCGCCGAGATTGATGTAGGACTCGAAGAGATCGGGCCTCTTGCCCACCGCCTGCTCGAAGTCGACCAGCGCTTGTTTGCGCTGCCCCGTCTCGCGCTCGATGAGACCCCGCAACAGGAGCGCCTCCGGATTACCCGGATCCCGCGGTGGGATGGACCCGTCGGCAGCCCCGTCCAAGACGGCCTGGAGCGCATATTTCGCAAGGTCCCACATATGGTTACGGTAGTAGTCGCGCGCGATCACGACCATTGCTTCTTTGGAATCGGGCTCCTTCGCAAGCGCCTGCTGGGCGACCTTTTGCGCACCCGCGCTGTCGCCCTGGATCGACTTGACCTCGGCGAGAAACGTCAGCAGCCGTACCGAGCTGGGATTCTGGGCGCTCTTCTCGGCGAGGAGCTGCTCCGCGTCGGTGCCACGACCGGTCTGTGCGAGCAGGGTAGCGTATGCGCCGACGGCCACATCGTATTTGGAATTGGCGGCGAATGCCGATCGGTAAGCGCTCAGTGCGCCCTGCCTGTCACCAAGCCGCTCGAGCACACAGCCCAACGAGTAGCGCGGAGCGCCAGCCCTGGGCGCCTGGCTCGCCGCCTCGCCGAACGCGCTCTTGGCAGTCATCAGATCCCCCGCCAACCACGCTTTGAAGCCCCGATCGTAAGCGACTTTGGCCTCCCCCGTCAGGCCGTCCTCGCTCGTGGCGACCCCCGTCTGTTGGCCGGCGACGACCGGCGCACGGGCAGGCGGTGGCGAATACGTCGTCGTGGGCGCGTGCTTCGGGGCCGGGCTTTCGCCGCCGCATGCGCCTGCAACCGAGGCGACGAGTGGAGCGAGCAAGCAAATGGTCCATCGACCGAGAGCGGAGCCGTTTCCGGAGGCTCGGGGGCCTGGGCGAAGAGGATCTCCCGTCAAAAAATGGTTCACAAAGGGTCCCGCCGGCGCTTCGGGCCCGATCTCGACGGAAACTCGGCAAGAAGCGAGAACGGATCGCGTTTTCATGTCACCTCCGGTGGCCGTTCTCGAAGGCTCACGGCGAAGCCGGAAGGGGCGCAGGCTCGCCGGTCGGCGGCGAAGTCGCCACGACTCCCGAGCGCCACTGCAGGAATTCGCCGTTTACGTAGACGAGCTTGTTGTTTGGGTCGAGCGGGTCCGCCGTGTTCTCGACATAAGCCTTCATCTTGTCGTCACCGAGGTAATCGGTGAAGAAGGCCAGACGCGACACCGCGGCCTGCACCGCTTCGTTCTTGACGTTGTATTTGCGAGCCGTCAGCGCCGCCGCGACGTACCTGCTGATCATCTTCTGGTTGCACACCTCCATGTACTGGTCCTTGGTGGTGCGCCATTTGGTCCTGACCGCATCCTTCGTATCGTCTATCTGCGTCCGCACCTGGTCGGCCTTGTCGCTCTGTCCGGCGGCGTCGAGCTTGTCGGCCACGTTCGATAGCTTCTTGAGCAACGCATCCTGCTGCGGAGTGAAATAGGCCGGTACGACCAGGTCGAGGCCAGTCCGGATCGAGTCGTAAAGTGTGCCCAAGCGAGCCGTCGCGGCCGCGGCCCATTCGAACGAGCCATACTGGGTTGCCACGCGCTCGAGCCTTGGGCGCCACGTTCGCTCCGCGTCGCCCAGATCCTTGTCCACCTGCTTCGTGACGTCCACGACATTGCCAGCGTAATGATGGTGGCCGGTGACATAGTCGAAGCCGGCCCGCACGTCGTCGTCGGCAAGGTTGAAGTCCGCCTCGCCGCCGTACTCGGAGTAAGGCGCGTCCGTGGCCGATACTTGCGACTGCTTACCCTCCGGTGAAGTCACGGCTACCGGGTGCATCTTCAGGTATTCCCAGTCGGCGACGGCGGTCTTGAACCAGACCTTGTAGGCAGGGTCGTTCGCCGCCTGCATCATCTTGGCAACGCGGTAGCTAGACTCCAGCTCGTAGCGCCCCGCCTCCGGCCTGTTCTTGCTCGCTGCGTGGAACTGCATCAGCGTGGCCATGGCCTGGCGTCGCGCCGCGGAGTTGCCTCCCGACTCGCCCCCGCTCGGGTTCCACTGACCATAGTCGAAGCTTGCCCTGAGGTAATCGGCCTCCGCGCGCTTGTCGGCGCTCAGGTGCATCTTGGGGTCGACCAACAGGGAGTACATGCGGCCCATGCCGTTGCGATCGCCCAGGTTGGAGTACAGCACCATCGCGATGCGTGCCGCGTTCGCGCGGCGGGCCTCATCGAACCGCGCGTTCGTCGCAATCTTCCCGAACGATTCAGCCGCGCGCTGGTAAGCAAAGAAGCCGTAGTACGTCGTCGAGAGTGCGTCATAGGCCAGCCCGAGATACTTGATGCGCTCCTTGTACTCGTCAGGATTGGGGGGGACATTCTCCTTCTTGTCCGGATCCATTCCGCCGTGCTCGAGCCGGCCGAGAATGCCCTCGCTGCCATAGTTACTTATGAAGAGATCGTAGAGCTCTATTGCCTTCGCGAACTCGCCGACTTGCTTGTAGCAAAAGGCCGAGTTTATCGCTGCCGCCGGCGCATCCTTGTGGGAGGGAGCCGCGCGCAGTGCGTCCTCGTACATCTTGCCGGCCGTCCGCCATAGCGCGTCTCGCGCCGGCCCGGGGGGAGCCGCCTTGGCCTGCTCGAAGACCTTGTTGGCGTCTTCGAAGGCAGCGTTTTGAAGGACCAGATCCGTCAGATCTCCCTTCTTCTCTTCGGCCACCTGGAGCTCGGTCCTCGCGCAGGACTTCGCCTTTTCGGCCTCTGCCAGCTGCCGCGATCGGGCAGCGTCTTTCTGCAGATTGCTCATGACGATGAGCCGCTTCCAGGCTTCGTAGCCGAGCGGGTCTTTGCCACAGTGCTGCTCGTAGATTCCGGTGAACCGATCCTGCGCTTCTTTGAAGTGACCGTACAGATAGAGCTGGTCGGCCGAGTAGAAACCATAGTCCGCGGCGTGATTCAGCTTGTCGCGCTCTGGCGGAACACGCTGGATGTATTCGTCGCGGGCCTTCATCGTTTTCAGCAGGACCTCCGGGATGTCTTCCGCCACTACCTTCTGGTCGCCCGTAGGGCCTTCGAGCTTCGGCGACTTGCGCGGCTCGACGCCTTGTGTGCCCCCCGAGTCCTGCCATCGTTGAAACGCGAGATCGCGGTCGACGTCCGCCAAGTCGACGACGAAGAGCCCCGCGTTGTCGATGAACTGATCGTCCTCATCCGAGTCGCGCACTGCGATGGCGGCCTGCTCGGCCGTCCCAATCTCTGCCGAGGTCGGCTCGCCGTACTGCCGGGGATCGAACTGATGCAGCGCGACTTCGAGACGCACTTGGTTGTGCAACGAGTCTGCGTAAAAATAGCGGCTCTTGTAGGCGTCCGGCGCGTTCTCGTCCTGCTTCAAGTAGCCCTGCCAACCGAGCGCCGCGAGCTTGTACTCCTGGAGAGCAAAGACGGTCAGTCGCAATTTCTCCTTCGGATCGCCGGTCTGGTCCGCCTGCTCGACGGCGGCCTGACCGTTGCGCGTGTGCGTGATGGCGGCGCCTTTCAACCCCGTACGTACGAGCTCCTCCGCTCGCTGCAGAGCGCTCGGGTTGTCCTTATTGGCATCGACCCAGGGAGTATCGCCGATGTACTTCGCCAGCGCGGTGCGCGCTTCGAGCACTTTGCGCTCGTAGTCGCGCCGCTCGTCGCCGATCTTCGTTTGGCGCGTGAGGAGCTCGTAGACCTCGGCCATCGAATTCTGCGTGTCGGGCGCGGACGCGTCCATGGGCCACTTGTCCAGCATCATCTGGTAAGTGACGAGCGCGTTCTTGTATTGATTGATTGTCCTGAACTCGAGCGCGAGTGCCCTGTAGATCTCGATGGTCCATGGCCTGTCTTGCGGAACGAGACGCGGATCCTGGACGCGCTCCAGCGCCACGCGGAGCTTCGCCTCTGCGTCGGCCGGGCTCTTGGCCGTGTCGAGCACGTCTGGCCTGACCACGTAGGGGTCGTCGGGCCCGGGTCCCACGAAATCGAAGTTGTCGAGTGAACCGGCGACGTAGGTGTACGCTTCCTGCCGAAAGTCGGCGCCCGGGTCGCCAGTCAGCTTCTGCTGCTCGTCGGTATAATTGAGGAGGTGGACGAACTCGTGGACCGCCGCCTCGTAGCGCTGCTGCTTGAATAGCGTCCACGCATATTTGTAAAGGGCAACACCATACAGAGGTGGCCGCTTGTACTGCATGGCCTGCGTGTACGCGCTCGCAGCGCGATTGTAGTCCCAGACGGCAAATGGCTCGTACTCGACGACCCCGCCGCCGACGTCGGCCTGGTCGAACTCCCAATCACCGATGCGCCACCAGATTTCGGCGACGTACTTGGGATCCTGTCCAGGAACGATGCCTCGCTGGGCGATCGGGGTGCAATCTCGCGGGTACGGATCGATGAACGTGGCCTCTTCTTTCGAGCCCTTTTTCAGATCTTCAGGGCGGACGAACTTGCCGCGCCACCGCTTCCAGTACGCATCGTCATGGTCCTGAGGGAGAGGACTGACCTTGTCGACGTTCGGGTCCTTCGGATCCGTCGCCGATGGGTATGCGTAGTGGTTATTGCACACGAGCGAACGCCAGACCTGCTGGGCCTCGTCGGTGCGACGCGAGTCGTTCAGCGCGTGTCCGAGGAAATAATAAACGCCGGGCAGCTCGCCGTATTTCGGAAACTCGCGGATCACGCGCTTGTAAAGGGCGATGGCCGGCCGGAGCGAAACCGCGAGATCGGCGTTGGGATCCTCGTCGCCACGCGCGCGCTCCTCGTTGAGCGCGGCCAGCCTGTACATCGCGTCGGGGGTCACGTCCGGCTGCGCGCTCGGGCCGCTGTACTTGGCGACGAATTCTTCGAGACGCTTGATGGCGGTCTCGCGGGCGTCCTTTAGCTGGTCCTTCTCTATACCGATCTCGCGATCGAGGCCGCCCAGAATGGACTTCTTTTTTTCTTCGTAGTGCAGGGTGATGATGGTGGTCAGCGTGTCTTTGTAGTCGCGCGCCCCGCGCTCGTACGTTTCGGCCTCTTGCCGCATCGCCTGGTAGCTCGCCAGCTGTTGCGGGGTGGGCGGGGGAAGCGGGGGCGCGCGAGGCTTGAACGTGGGGACGCCGGTCATCAGGACGGACGGCGGCGACGAAGCGTTGGCCCCTGCCTCCGTCGCCGTTTGGACCGCCGCTCCCGCATCCGCACCTGCGCCGATCGTTTGGGCGCTCCCGCCGACGACCGCCCCGCCGCTACCTCCTCCTGCATCGGCGGAGTACGCGACGCTGCCCGCAGCGCGCCTAGTCTGAGCAGCCACACTGCCCAGCACCGACACGACGGTGAGCGCCGCCAGGCAACCGCTGACCATCCGGGGCAACGTCGCACTCTTCGAAGATCGCCTCAGCATCGTCATTCTCGGTCGCCCTCGGCGATCACTTGGCCTGCTGCCCGGGCTCGACGCCATCGTCTCTGACCTCTTTTAGCTCCTCGTCGAGGAGCTGCTCTTGCCGCGAGCGCTCAGACTGGAGACTGCGGACCCGGCCGAGCTCTTCCTCGCGAACCTCCCAGGCTTGCTCGGTGACGCCCACGTCCGCCCGCAGAACGACTCCGCGCAGCCTGTCGCTGACCAGACGGAAGTTCCTTTCGGCGACGTGCCCTACGAGATCCCGTGATTCGCCGTCGAGGTCCTCGAGTTGCTGGCTGAATTTGCCGATGCTTGCCCGCTCGGCCGCGATGCGGTTTTGCAACTCGCCCGCGCGTGCGGAAACCTGAGACTCTAGTTGCTGGAGCACAACCAGTAGCTGGTCTTCGTACTGTCGCGCCTGCGCGAGGACAGGAGTCACTTCGCCCGCGAAGCGCTGAGCCCCAGTGCCCGCCGCACCGGCCGCCGCGAGACGCAGCTCGCGGTCGAGGAGATCGCGGAACTGGTCACGGGCGATGGCGTCATTCTGGTAGCGGGCGTCCCCGACGCCGATCTGGGCACGACCCATATCCAGGCTCCTGCGGAGCTCGGCGATCTCGGCACTATAACGGCGAAGATCCCGTTCGTTGGCGTCGAGCTCGGCCTGGAAACGCTGGAGGCTCGCCGGGTCTCGGGCAACGCCCTGCTGCGGACCTTCGCTCAGCATCCGGCGGAGCCCGTTGATCGAAGCGTTCAGCGCGTCGACCTCCCCCGACCGACGCGTGAGCTCCTGCGACAGCGTATTCCACTGCGCCATCCCGCGTTGCTGGCGCTTGCTGAAATCCTCCGGTCCCGCCGGGAGATCCCGCATGGTACCGGACAATGCACGGCGCTGCTCGCGCACGATGCCGATCTCTCCGCCCAAGCTGTCTGGCTCGCGCGAATCGAGCGCCTGCGAAAGCGAAAACCTCGTGCGGGACACACGATTCAAGAGGGCGAGCGCCGTCTCTTCTCCGGCCTCCACCTCTGGAAATGCCCGCACGCGATTGGATGCTGCGGTGAGCGCGGCGAGTTTTTCCGCGATATCGGCCGATTGGCGAATGAGCGCGCGGCACGCCTTCACGTCGTCGATTACCGCGAAAGCAAGCGGACCGTCCTCGGCTTCACGCGCCCACCGCACGGCGAGCGCCGGGAGCACCGCGCCGCCCGCGCTCGGGTCGACCAGATCCAGATCTTGCTGCGCTAGCCTGTCGTAGTAAACGCGCGGGTCCGCCGTCGAACCGAGGAACGAGTCCACCTTGGCGCGCATGGGGTCATACTGCTCACGGACACTCTCGTATAACCGGAGCGCGCGATCGAAGGCGCCGGCGCGCAGGAGCAGGTCCGCACGCAACAGCGTGCCGTCGCTGATGTACGCGCTGTTCGGATCGCTGACGGTCAATACCTCCAGCGCGCGTTCCGCACGCTGCACGTCGCCGAGACGCACATAGACCCACGCGAGCTCATACAACATCGTGTCGAACTCGGCGCTGTCACGACCGACCTTCGAATATGCCTCGCTCGCTTGCTGGTACTGCTCCATTTCGTACAGAAGGCGACCAATCGCCATCCACGAGAGGTCGATCACGTGCCGGTGGTCGACGGAGTCCGGCGGAAGCTCGGTCGCAAGACGAAAGGCCTCGATGGCCTGCTTGTAGCCGGCGAAGATGGCGCTTTTTTTTGTGCCGTCGGACGGCGATCCCCGGGCCACTTTGGTCGCGAGGAGACCCTGGAAGTAGCGTGATTGGTGCGCGAACTCCGAGGTGGACGGTACTTGCCGGAACGCGTCGCCCGCGGTGTTCCACGCGCCTTGCCTGAAATAGGCCTTTCCTTTGGCATAAAGCAGGCCCGCATCGACCTGGGCGGCGGGTACCTGATTGAACCTCTCCAGAACGGGGGCAAGGGATTGCGCGGGGTCGTTCACCCGGAGCGACACATCGACGAGCCGGCCTAGGGCGCGGCCGAGGTACCCCTGAAAACGTGGCTCGTTGCCGCGCTCGACAAGGAGCCGGTAGTCGCGCCGTGCGGCGAGATAGTCGTGAGACGCGTAGTACGTTTCGCCACGAAGCCAGAGCGCGTCCGGGTAACTGGGCGTATCCGGAAACTCTTCGATGATCTCGCTG
>JALYHV010000248.1 GCA_030776205.1 Myxococcota bacterium
AGGTGCAGCCGGATCGGGCTCGGTCGATCTCACCGACGCCGGCACGAGTGGCAGCGCATCGGGAGCCTCCGGGAGTGGCTCCGGAGCGACGGGCGGCTCGGGGAGCTCGAGCGGCGACGCGGGCACACCTCCAGCGCTCGGTGACGCGGGTGCCCATCTCGTCTCCGTCTTCGATGGAACGACGACTAACGGGTGGGTCCAGGTGCCTGCGGCGTCGTGGTCCGTCGTGAACGGCGCGCTTCACAGTTTGGGCACAGCGCGCGGCGTCATGTACACGACACAAATGTATGGGGACTTTCGATTCGTCTTCAGTAGCCGCCTCATCTCCGACCCCGGCAATCACTATCCGTGTGTTCTTTTCTGGGGCAACACGCTGACGGCCGACGCCCTCCATGGAATCCAAGTCCAGCCGCCGCGCGGATACATGTGGGACTACCGGGCGGGAAGGAACGGCGCGCCGCCGCCCTCGTCGATTCAGCGAGTCGCCCAGCCCAACTTCTCCGACACGCAGTGGAGCCGCTGCGAAATGCTCGGAAACAAGACCGCGGGAACCATGCGCTTCGCGTGTTGCCAGCTGACCGGCACGGCGACGACGTGCAAGGCCACGGAGATCATGGTTTACACCGACCCGACCGCCGGCCAAATTGCGCCGCTCGCGCTACAGGTGCACAACGCGAACATGATTCAGGAGTTCAAGGATCTCTATGTCGAGTCTCCCGTCGCGGACCCGACGAAGCTCATCACGATTCAGTGACTGTCTCCGGCGTCTGATTGCCTTGCCGCAAACGTGAAGCTCGCCGTCAGACCGTTTTGCCGGGAGACGTCCAGAGCTCGGCGAGACGCAGCACGGGCTCCTTTCGCGCGGCAGCGCCTCCGGTCGCGCGATGCCGGTCGATCAGCATGCGAAGGTTGTTCGGGCTGTCGGCGAACTGCAACGCTTCCGCTTCCCCGATCTTGGACGCCGTGAAGAGCTCGAACAGGGACTGGTCGAACGTCCTGCACCCCTCCGTCGCCGATTGCACCATCGCGTCTTTGATCTGCTCGATTTCACCCTTCTTGATGAGGTCCTTCACGCGCGGAGTATCGAGCATGATCTCGAGCGCGGCGGCGCGTCCCCCGGAGCTGGAGGGCACGAGGCGCTGCGCCACAATTGCGCGCAGATTGAGCGCTAGCTGCAAACGGATCTCGTGCTGGCGTGTTTGAGGGAAAAAATTGAGGATCCGCTCGACCGCCTGGTTGGCGTTGTTGGCGTGAAGGGTCGAGATACAGAGGTGACCCGTCTCTGCGAAGGCGACGGCAGCCTCCATCGTCTCGGCGTCGCGCACTTCGCCGATGAGCACCACGTCGGGGGCCTGGCGTAGCGCGTTTTTGAGGGCGGCCTCGTACGAGCGCGTGTCGGTGCCCACCTCGCGCTGCGTCACGATGGACATCTTGTGTGCATGCGTGAACTCGACGGGGTCCTCGATCGTCAGGATGTGACCGGCCTCGTGCGCGTTGCGGTGGTCAATGACCCCGGCGAGGAGCGTCGATTTGCCGCTTCCGGTGGCGCCCACGACGAGCAAGAGCCCTCTTTTGCTCATGGCCAGCGTCTTCATCACGGGCGGCAAGCCGAGCTCGTCGAGCGTCTTGATCGTCGTCCGGACGAGCCGGGCAACCATTCCGACCGCCCCCCGCTGGCGGAAGACATTGATGCGGAAGCGCCCATCACCCCGCGCGATCGCGAAATTGAGCTCCAGCTCGCGCGCGAGCTCGACCTGCTGCTCCTCGGCGAGGAGCGCGAACACCAGCCGCTCCACCTGCTCTGCGGAGAGCGGAACCTTTGCCGAAAGGCCCGCGCCGTTGACCCGAAAAACCGGTGGCTTGTCGGCTGTTAGATAGAGGTCGGACGCATTGACTCGCAGCATGTGATCCAGCAGCGCGTCGATGGTCAGCGTTCGCGCCATTCCCGCAGCGACGACTGCCTTGATGCTGGGCGACGATTCTCCCGAGGAGGAGTTGTTCATCGCGCGCCTCCGTGGGCCTTCAGGACATCCGAACCGGGCATTTTGGTGCGTGCCTCCTCAATCGAGACAATCCCCTTTGTCACGAGCTCCGCAAGCGCGGCCTCGAGCGTCTGCATTCCCGACTGGGCGCCGACCTGCAGCATCGAAGGGATCTGGTGCGTCTTTCCTTCGCGAATCAGGTTCTTGAGACCGGCCGTACCAGTCAGAATCTCCAGCGCCGCCGCGCGCCCGCCGCCCACCCGACGAAGCAGCGTCTGCGACATGATCCCGACGAGTGATTCAGCGAACATGGCGCGCACCTGCGGCTGCTGACCGGCGGGGAAAACGTCGATCAGCCGGTCCACCGTCTTCGCGGCGCTCTGCGTGTGGAGCGTGCCGAACACGAGGTGCCCGGTTTCGGCCGCGGTCAGCGCGAGTTGGATCGTCTCCACATCACGCAGCTCGCCGACGAGGATGACGTCTGGATCCTCACGGAGCGCGCTCCGCAGCGCAGCCGTGAACGAGTGCGTCTGCGTGTGCACCTCGCGTTGGTTGACGAGCGCGCGCTTCGACGTGTGGATGAACTCGATGGGGTCTTCGAGCGTCAAGATGTGTCCCGACATCGTCTCGTTCAAGTAGTCAATCATCGAGGCAAGGGTGGTCGACTTGCCGCTGCCCGTCGGGCCTGTGACCAGCACGATGCCCTTGGGCTCGTCACAAAACGTGCGGACGACAGGCGGCAAACCGAGGTCCGCCATTTTCGGGATCTTGGACGCGATGACGCGGAAGACGGCGGCCTCGCCGCGATTGTGCACGAACGCGTTCACGCGGAAGCGCGTGGTGCTGTCTAGCTGGTACGCGAAGTCGCACTCCAGCGTCTCTTGGTATGTCTTCCGTTGCGCGTCGTTCAGCACGTCGAAGACGAGACGGTGCGCGTCCTCCGCGGACAGCGTGTCCGTGTCGATCCAGCGCAGCTCGCCGTCAACGCGGATTGCAGGACGCTCGCCTGCCGAGACATGGAGATCGCTCGCCTTCTGTTCGAGAGCGAACCGCAAGAGCCGGACGATGAGAGGGGTCATCGCTCCTCGACGTATTCGACGTGCTCTTTCGCGACGTGGTGAACGGCCTCGGACGATCTCAACTGCAGGGTTCGCGCCGCTCCGTTCAAGACATCGAGGACGCGAGAGCCACCGGGGCGCGGCTCGAAGACGAGGTCACCTTCGAGGATCTCACCGCTACAAAGGCCCACCGCGACCGACAGGCGGCGGGTCATAAGGCGTTCCTCGTCGGTGTCGACGCGAGGGGCGGTCGTCACGACGGCGACGACGCGACGCGCGATGAGGCGGACACGGCTGTCGTGCCCAACGGGAAGGAAAGCCTGATCCCCCTCGAGCAGCGCTTCGATCTCGAGCCCGACTTCGCAGAAGAGCACCGCATCGACGAGGCGCGCTCCGGTCGCCAGGGTGATGACGGCGCTCTGGCGGCGAACCGGAATGCGGTACTCGTCGTTCCGGTGTTCGGCCATCGGCTCGACATACGGCCGCGACGGCGCCGGACGTTAGGCCGGATCGCCATGGGCCCGCCCGACAGTGGGTTCGGTCAGTCGGAGCGCGACAGAGCCGCTAGGCCTCGTGTGGCTCGCGTCAGCGCGCGTGGATGAGTGCCGCGCTGGCAGGGGGAACCACGACCTTCAGCGTGTTGCCGGATACCATTAGCCCGTAAGGTTGCTTTGGCATCCACGTCCCGCTCGGCGCGATATCGGAGCCGCCGATCGTGATTCCCGTCGTCGCGCTCAGCGACGCTGGCGTCGGGCCCTGCAGGTAGATGGCCCCAGCCGCCGCCACAGGGCCGCCGAGATCGACCGTGGCAGTCACAGCGCTCGCTGTGTCCTTGTTGTTCAAGATGACGTTCGTCGAGCCGTCGGCCTGGGCGATGGCGTAGCCGGCCATGTTGACGGCGCCCGAGCTGACGGTCGTCGCGAGCACGTTGCCGGTGCCTGCCATCGTGAAGAGGAGCATCCCGTAGAAGAGGGGCGCAGCCGCGGTGACAGCGCCGTCGGTTTCTTGAATTGGCGCGTAATAAAACGGCGTCGTGGGCAGCGACGCGTCGCTCCCGAGCTGGCTTCCGTGGAAGTTGACCCCCGTCGCCCCGTTCATGGCGTTCGTGAACAGGAAATCGATGCTCCAAAGCGCAGACACGAGCGCGTTGCTGATGCCGTCCTGACCGTGTTGAGAGAACGTGTTCGACTCGTCCATCCGATAGCCGCTGATATGGTTGGCGGTCATCGACGTTTGCACGTCCTTCAAACGGGTGACCAGCGCGGGATCGGGGCTCACCAAGCTCGCTATCGTGGAGGCCCCGGTGCGCGCGGGGGCGCGGTAGTAGTGAGCCGTCAGCAGAAGGAGCTTGCTCGCTTCGTCCGTCGCGAACGGCGCGAGGAACCCAGGCACTCCCGAGCCCGCCGAGTCTGGTCCGATGAGGGGGACGTTCGGCGCAGCGGCGAGCACCGCCGTCGCAAACGATTCCCACTTCGTCTTGATCGCGGCCCACGTGCCGCTGAAGTTAATCTCGTTCCCGATCTCGATGCCGTAAAGGCTCGAGCCGAGCTTCGTCGTCGCGTACTTCGCCTCCTCGGCCGAGTTCGCGGGGGTCCCGCTCTTGAAGTTCACGCCGTAGATCGTCTTCCAGCCGGTCGCGCGGAGAAAATCGGCGAGCGCGTCGACATCGGCCGTACCAATCGTGGACGGGAAGGGCGCTGCCCCGCCGCCGGGCGCAGCCGTCGCCACCCAGCTCACCTTGTCGACGTCGTTGGCGCCGAGCCGAAGGATGTTCGGCCCGAGGAGCCTGCAAAGGCCGATCAAGGCGGTGTTCTGCCCCGTAAGCGAGCCGTTGGCGATGTGCGTCTTCTCGAAGCTGAGACCCGCAAACCCTTGTCCCACGTGGCCGACGGTCGTCCCGCGGCTCACCGTCACCGTAGCCGGCGTCATCGTTCCGGAGACCGGTGGCGTGCCCATCATGGGCATTGTCCAGTCCACGCTTGCGGGCGCGCCCGCATCGCCTCCAAAAGGCGAGCCCGTGGACGCGCCAGACGAGGCCCCTGAGGAGCCGCCCGAAGAGCTGCCCGAACCTGCGCCCGAGGAGCCCGACGCGCTTCCCGAGGAGCCGCCCGATGCCGCTCCGGAGGCGCCCCCCGAGGACGGAATGGCGCTCCCTGACGACGGAATGGACGCGTCGCTCATTGAGCCGGCCGATGTTCCTCCCGAGGAGGACCCCGACGCTGTCCCCGACCCGTTGCCCGTGTTGGCCCCCGACGATGTGCCCGCCTCGACGTCGCTCGCAGGCGCGGTCGTGCTGCTGCAATCAAGGTTCAGCGCGGCGACCAGTGCCGTCGCTGGAAGGACGCATGCGCCAAGAAAAGCCTCGTACCTAGCCATTGGGGTTCTCGCTCCGGAATCGAAATGTCCCGTGGTCGGGGTCGCCGGGATCGGCTTTGCCACGATCGAAGGATTGTACCGGGCCAAGGTGCGGTCCGCTTCCTCGAAGGTCCTGGTCCGGCGTGCCCGCCGTCGAAAGCGGGGCTGTCCGTTCAGTTGAGGCGCACTTTTCTGCACGCGCGAACCGCGAGCACCGCCAACGACGCTCCCCAACAACGCTCAATGAGGAACCGGCCCGAACCTCCCGTGCCGCACGTCATGTATCGCTTCCTCGATTTCCTGTTCAGTATTCATAACGAACGGGCCGTACTGGACGATGGGCTCGTCGATTGGCGCGCCGGCGAGGACGATGACGTGCGTGTCGTCTTCCTCGGCTACGACTTCGAGGCGCTCTCCGTCATTCGCGAAGAGCACGAGCTCACCGGTTTCGGCAACCTGGTCGCCTGTCCGGACTCGGCCATTGGCGACGACGGTGAGCGCGTTGTGCGTGGACGGGAGGACGACCGCGAACGTCGTCCCAGCCACCAAGGTGGCGTCCAGCATCGTGATGGCGGTGAACGTGTGAGCGGGGCCATGCGCGCCGCCGTATTCGCCCGCGACGACCCGAACATGACCGCCGCCCGTGATGGGGACCCGTGGGATGTCTCCGGCCGCAATGGGCTGGTAGGCCGGGCGGGCCCCCTTGTTCTTTTTCGGGAGGTTCACCCAAAGCTGCATCATGTGCAGCCGTCCTCCGCCACGGGTCAGCTGCTCGCCGTGGTACTCCTCGTGAAAGATCCCAGCGGCGGCCGTCATCCACTGGACATCGCCGGGACCGATGGCGCCCGCATGTCCAGCGTTGTCGCGATGGGCGACAGCGCCCTCCCACGCGAGGGTGACCGTCTCGAACCCGCGATGCGGATGCCAGCCGACGCCGCGCTTGCCCTGCGCGAGCGGCTCAAACTCCTTGGGCGGACCGTAATCCATAAGGACGAACGGACTTACGCGCTCCGGCGGAAGCCGCGGACTAGGAAAGTACGTGGATACGTAAAAGCCGTTTCCCACCCAATGGAAGGCGGCGCTTCCGTGAATGCCTTCTATGGTGCGCATTGGCCTGGCAGCGTGGGCTTGCCTGGCGCGAAGATCGCCGAGACGCGGCGCCGTCATGAGAGACAACCTAACGCTTCCGCTTCGGCGGTGCTTGCGTGAGCCATCCTCTCGGCGGCCGTACGCCCCAGCTCGGCGCCCATTTTCGGCGAAGCAACGGGCCTCGGCAGTCGCAAGGCTCCGGAGCAGGTTGCCTCGCTGAGGCGCGCTGGCCGCCGTATCGTCGCTGCGAACTTTATGGAGTCTGGCCGCCGCCCCGGCCGCGGTTGCCGCTCGTCGTCGACGTGGTGCCCGACCCGCTGGAAGGCTGGCCTGTCGACCCTGACGGGTCCGTCGCCGACGAGCCCGTGCCAGTGGGCTGCGCATTGGTGCTCCCGCTCGTGTCATTGCTCGGAGTCGCCGAGCCCGAACCATTGCTGGAGCCGCCGCAGGCGAAGAGCGACGACGACAATCCGATCGCCGCGAGGAAGGCGAGCTGGGTAAAGCGTTCCATGATTTCTCCATTTCCAACGAATTGGTTTTTGTGGCGAGGTGCGTCGCCACTCGCGGAGTGCCCACTAAGGGGCAGCGCGAGCACAAGCAGCAGGTATGCCACTGACGGCGCGCCGCGCCCTGACCGTCTCGTCCGCTCCGCTTGCGCGAGGACTGTCTCGCTCGCTCACTCGCGAGCAGCTTCTGCGTTCCCTTGCTGCACGTGGCACATCTCGCGCATAGACGGGCAACTCGCACACGGAGTTATCCATGACCCAACCGCAGAACACGAATCCAAACATGCAGCGCAAAGCCCCCTCCCAGGAGAAGCAGCAAGACTCGCCGGGAGAAGAGACGGAAATGCGGGTAAAGCCGGATCACGGCGAGACGACGTACCAGGGCACCGGGCGCCTCCGCGATCGCGTGGCTCTGATAACCGGCGCCGACAGTGGGATTGGTCGCGCGGTCGCGCTCGCGTTTGCGCGCGAGGGCGCGGACGTCGCGATCGCTTATCTCGAGGAAGAAGAAGACGCCAAGGAAACCGAACGCCTCGTGACCGAGGCCGGCCGCCGCGCCATCCGACTGCCGGGCGACCTCGCCGAAGTGGATCATTGCGGCGATATCGTGAAGAAGACGCTTTCGGCGTTTGGGAAGCTCGACATCCTCGTGAACAACGCGGCGTATCAAGGCAAATACGCAAAGTCGTTCCAAGAGATCACGCCGGACCGCGTCGAGCAGACCTTTCGCGTGAACGTCATGGCGATGTTCTTCATCGTGCGCGAGGCCGCTCCGCACATGAAGCCGGGCGGCGCGATCATCAACACCGCGTCGATACAGGCGTACCAGCCAAGCCCCGGAATACTCGACTACGCCAGCACGAAGGGCGCCATCGTCGCGTTCACCAAGGGGCTCTCGCACGAGCTCATCGAGCGCGGCATACGGGTCAACAGCGTTGCGCCTGGTCCCGTGTGGACCCCGCTCATTGCTCAGTCGTTCGGCCCGGACAAGCTGAAGGAGTTCGGCGGCCAGTCGCCGACAAAGCGTCCAGCACAGCCGGCCGAGCTTGCGCCGGCATACGTGTTCCTGGCGAGCGACGAATCACGTTATGTAAACGGGGAGATCCTGGGGGTCACCGGTGGGATGCTCCTCGCGTGAGAAGAACGCAGGCCCTTCAGACACGGCCTTTCTTCCAGCGACTCCGTCGGAAGACGATGGCGCTCACGACGGCCAACAGTGAGTAAGCGGCCAGGACGGCGATGAACACGGCACGCCATTGGAGTGGCGTGCGCGCGACGAGGAGCAGCGCAAGCGGCACCTCGAACAGCCAGAACACGCCGATATTGATCATGGTAGGCGTGAAGGTGTCGCCCGCACCATTGAACGCCTGGGTGAGCACCATTCCGAATGCGAAGAGCGGAAAACCCGCAGAGATGACGCGAAGACCATACACGGCGACGTCGGCCACGGTGGGGTCGCTGGTGAACGCAGAGACGATGGGCCGCGCGAGGACGATGTAGACTGCCCCCGTAACGGCCAAGAAAGCGGCGTTGTAGCGCGCCGCCGTCCATGCCGACTGCTCCGCGCGCTTTGCATCGCGGGCGCCCAGCGACTGACCAACGAGCGTCGCTGCCGCGTTCGCCAGCCCCCACGCGGTCAACAGAGCGAAGACGACCAGGCGGATGGCAATGGTGTACCCGGACATGGCGACGCTGCCGAACGCCGCCACGACACGCACGAGCGCGACCCAGTTGAGCGACCCGACCAGCATCTGAAAGGTGCCGTTGAGCGCCAAACGCAGCAGGCGGGCCATCGTGCGGGGCTCGAATCCCAGGTGCCGCCATCGGAGCGACAGCGTCCCGCGGCCCTGTACGAGCTTCGTCGTGGCATAGAGCACACCCACGCCGCGCCCGATGGTCGTCCCGACAGCGGCGCCCGTGAGCCCGAGCCTCGGAAACGGGCCGACGCCGAAGATAAGCAGCGGTCCCAGGATGATGTTGATCGCGTTGGAGAGCCAGAGCACCCGCAACGAGAGGCTCGGATCGCCGGCGGCGCGGAACGAAGAGTTCATCACGAAGAGGAGAAAGGCCGAGGAGCTTCCTCCGAGCATCACGCGTACAAAGGTGGTGCCCGTCGTGCTCACGTCGGGCGAGGCGCCCATAAGCTGCAGAAGGCGAGGCGCGAAAACCGCTCCGCCGGCCGCCATAGCGCCCGAGATTACGACGCCGAGGATGATGGCCTGCACGGCTGCACGCGAGGCGCTCTCGCGATCGCCCTCGCCAACGCGCCGCGCGATAACCGCCGTCGCGGCCACGCCGAGTCCCATGGCGACGGTGTAGACGAGGACCATTATCGTCTCGGTGAGCCCTACGGTCGCCACCGCCGGGGCGCCGAGGCGGCCCACCCAGAATACGTCGGCGACGGCGAACAGGCTCTCCATCACCATTTCGAGCACCATGGGGACGGCGAGGAGAAAGATCGCGCGACCGAGCGGCTCGCTTGTGTAGTCGCGCCTCGCGCCGCGCGTGGCCTCCATTACCTCTCGCCACGTGCTGGCCAGGGTGCGCGGCGGCGTCGCACCGGGCTGGCTCGAACCGGTGCGCGTCGCGGACGGGCTCACTGGGGCGGCGCTGGCTACCCCGAGCCGTCGCCGAGAGCAAGCGTCCGGTTAGGTGGGCGCGCGCGCTTTCTGTTAGCTCTCTCCCGAGGAGGTGGAAAACGATGAAGCGCATTCTTGTCGGTCTCGATGGCTCGCCGCGCGGCCCTGGGACCTTGGCCGCGGCGGTGACCGTGGCAAGGACGCAGGGAGCCAAGCTCGTGCTGCTCCGGTCGGTCGGGCTGCCCGCCGAGGTGCCTCAGGACTTCTGGAAGACCACCGACGAGCCTCTCCTCGACG
>JALYHV010000249.1 GCA_030776205.1 Myxococcota bacterium
TGCCCGAGATCGACGCGCTCATCGCCGTCTACCACGCGGGTGCGGACGGGCTCACCTTCGCCGATGGGTTCGAGGCGACGGTTCAGGCCGTGCTCCAGTCGCCAGGCTTTCTCTACCTGACCGAAGTGGGCGATGGATCAGGGCCGGCCCTTCCGACGCTGACGCCCTACGAGACGGCCAGCGCCATTTCGTACCTCTTCACTGGAGGTCCGCCGGATGACGCGCTCGTCACCGCTGCCGCGAGCGACCAGCTGGCCACCGGCCCGCAGCGCGCCGCGCACGCACGCCGCCTCTTCGCGTTGCCGAGCGCAGGTAGGCAGGTGACCCTGATCGTCGAGCAGTGGCTCGGAATCGAGAGCATCGTCGACACGGCGAAGGACAGCAAGCTCTACTCCCGTTTTACAGACGTCCTTCGCACGTCGATGAAAAAGGAGGCGGACGACTTCAGCGCGGCGGCGATGTGGAGCGCGGGCGGCACGGTGGCCGACCTGCTCGGAGCCGACTGGACGATCGCCGATGCCAATCTCGCGATGGCCTACAATGTTTCTCCTGCGAGCCAGGCGGGGGGGCGCGTTTCGTTGGCGGGAGCTCCACGGCGGGGCATCCTGAATCAGGCGGCCTTCCTGTCGGTCTATGCGCGCGCGCAGGAGACGGCGCCCGTGAAGCGAGGCGTGGCTGTCATGCGACGCATCGCTTGCATCGACGTGGCGGCGCCGACGACGCTCAAACTCAACATCGTGCCCCCCCTGCCCGATCCCAACAAGACGACCCGGCAGCGATTCGACGTCCACCAGACCGACGCCGTGTGCGCCGGCTGCCATAAAAACATCGACGCCTTCGGCTTCGCCTTCGAGAACTTCGACGCCATGGGGATGGTCCGCTCCACGGAGGGGAACCTCCCCATCGACAGCACCACCAGCGTCGCGACGGGCGCCGATTTCGACGGTACCTACCCGGACAGCTCGGCCATGATGGCTAGCATGGCGAAAAGCCGGGCGGTCGCGTCCTGCTTCGCGCGGCATCTCTTGAAGTTCGCGGTCGCGCGCAGCGACGACAGCGAGATGCCGGTGGAACAGGAGTTTATGAAGGTCTGGCAGGCGCTCCCGCCCGCGTCGCAAGGCAACCTCGGCGAGGTGCTGACCGCGTGGGTCGGGAGCGACGCGTTCATCCAGCGGAGGTTCGTACCGTGAGCTCCCGAGCCGCAACACGCCGCAGCTTCCTCAAGACGGCGCTGTTTGCCGGGACGAGCCTCCCGCTGCTCCGCGTCCTCGAGCGGGCGGCGCGGGCCGCCCCCGGCACGCAGCCGCTCAATTTCGTTTGCGTCTATCACCCGCACGGCGTCAGCGCCGAGTACTGGGCCATGAAGCCCACGGATGCCGAGAGCGCGTTCGATATTGCGTACGCGAACTGCTCCCTCCAGCCCTTTGACGACGCGGCGACCTATGGAAAGAGCTTCAAGAACAAGATCCTCGTTCTCGAAGGGCTCAACCACCTCTCCAACGCGAACGGGCATGCCTCGGCCGGGACCATCTTGACCGGCAGCACCATCAACGGGACGCAGCCGCAGAACAGCTCGCTCGACCAGTTCCTCGCCGTGGAGAAGATGCTCGGCGCATCCACGCCGGTGACCAGCATCGCGCTCGGCGTCGGAACCGACGGCACAGACTCGGGCGTGACGCTGTCGTACGGCCCGGGCGGGGCGCCACTGCCCAAGATCATCGACCCGAGCGCGGCGTTCATGACGCTCTTCGGCAATCTGGCGGTTCCCGCCGACCCGGCGGCGCAGGCGCTCGCGGCACACAAGAAGAAGGTCGGCCAGAGCATTCTCGACTTCGTGCGGGGGGAGATCGGTACGATGCGCCCCAAGCTTGGCTCGGTCGAGCAGCAGAAACTCGACCAGCACCTCACGTCGTTGCGTCAGATCGAGAAGCAGCTCCAGGGGGGTGCTGCCATGTGCAGCGTGCCGGCGCCGCCAGACGCGACGCGGTTCCCGAAGCTCAAACAATACAATGGCGGAGAGCCATACTTCGACGCCATCACGAATGCCCACATCGACGTGCTCGCGCAGGCGATAGCGTGTGGGGTCACGCGCTTCGGCACGCTCTTCATGTCGGACCTCAGCTACAGCGGAAATCCGTTGATGCTCCCGGCGGACAATCATGGCGCCGTCGCGCACACGTACAGCGCCTCGCCCGTGGGAGCCAATTATCACCCGACCGGTCCCGGGGTGCCCTCGACATGGCTGCCGCTCGCTCAGCTCAACCGGTACAGCTACTCCAAGGTCGCGCGTCTGATGCAAAGCCTCGACGCGCTCGGCGCGCTCGACAACACTCTTATTTACGTCACGAGCGACATGGGCAACCCGGCTCTCCACAGCACGCAGAACACGCCAACGGTGCTCGCCGGCGGGGCGGCCGGAAAATTTCGCATGGGACGTCGGCTCAAAATGCCTATGGATTGCCCTTCGGCCAATCCGTGGTGCTCTCCGGGCGACGCGGCCTTCTCGGGAGTGACGAACAACCACCTCCTGGTCTCGATCGCGCAGGCGTTCGGCATCGACGTGAACACCTTCGGGACGCAGAATGACCCGAAGAACACGACGGGCTCCCTGGTCGGCCTCACTTGAGGCAGCTCAACGTTTCGTCGCCGGTTGCTGGCGCGCAGGCCCGCCGGTAAGGTTTTCGCGCGCAGCAAACGGACAACGCGGAGACAAAGGAGTGCGCCGCAAGCGCCGCCTCGCGCGGAGCACCCGTCGTGCTACCCCTTCGCCGCCGCGATGACCTTGCTCCAAGTCGCCGATTTGCGCTTCGGCTACGCCGGCGATGACCTTTTTCGGAACGTCACTTTCTCGCTGGCCGCCGGCGACCGCGTGGCGCTCGTCGCCCCGAACGGCAGCGGTAAGACGACGCTGCTCCGCCTCCTCGCGCGCGAGATCCACGCCGACGCCGGCACCGTTGTCCTTCGGCGCGGCGCGACGCTTGGGTATTATCGCCAATCGCACGAGTTGGGCGCGGATGGTGACGTGCTCGGCGCCTTCTTGGCCGGCTTTCACGAGGTCGTCGACGCGCGCGACGAGCTGCGTCGAGCGCAGGAGGGAGCGGGTAGCGGATCGATCGAAGCGCTCGACCGTCTCGCTCGGGCCACCGATCGCTATCACCTCGCCCAGGGCGACGAGCTCGAGAACCGGGTCGCCGCGCTGGCGAGTCACCTCGGTTTTTCCGCGCGCGATCTAGCCCGTCCCGTCGCATCGCTCTCGGGAGGGGAGCGCGGTCGTTTGCGGCTTGGTGTCGTGCTCACGCAAGCGCCGGACGTTCTCCTCATCGACGAGCCGACCAACCATCTCGACCTCGACACCATTACATGGCTCGAGCGTTGGCTCGCCGACTACCGGGGCGCTGTGCTCGTCGTGAGCCACGACCGCGCTTTCCTCCACAGCACCTGCCAAGTCACCATGGAGCTCGGACGGCGCGGGCTGCGCGTTTACCCGTTGCGCTACTCAGAATACCTGGTCGCGCGTGCGGCGGATCTCGAGCGCGAGAGTCTCGTCGCCGAGCGGCAGCAAGACATGGTCGACAAGACGGAAGACTTCATTCGCCGCAACACCGCGGGGCAGAAGGCGAAGCAGGCGCAGAGCCGCCGCAAGATGCTCGACAAGCTGGAGCGCATTAACCGTCCGGAGGACGTGTGGGCCAACGCGGACCGGATCGCCTTTCGCTTCGCGGCTGTCGCGCGGAGCGGGGATATCATCCTCGAAGCAAAGGGGCTGGGGGCATCGCGCGGCGGTCGGGTCCTCTTCCACGGCTTTGACCTCCTCGTGCGGCGGGGAGAGCGTATTGGGATCGTCGGACCGAACGGCGCTGGCAAGACGACGCTGCTCAACCTCCTCGCCGGGCGGGGCGGTCAGGAGGACCTCGGCACGGTCAAGCGCGGCACGAACCTTCGGGACGGCTACTTCGATCAGCACCTTGGCGACGTCGATCCCGCGCTGACGGCCGTTGACAACGTCCGCCGCGTGCGGGGCGATTTCACGGTCGAGGCAGCGCGGCAGTATCTCTCGCGATTCCGCTTCTGGGGGGACGACCCGCTGCGCGTCGTTCGTGGTTTCTCCGGTGGCGAGCGGTCACGACTCGCGCTCGCCAAGCTGCTCCTCGAGCCGCGCAATCTCCTCTTCCTCGATGAGCCCACCAATCACCTCGACATCCCTGCGGCCGAGATCCTCGAGGAGGCGCTCTCGTCGTTCGAAGGCACTGTCCTCCTTGTCTCCCATGACCGGCGCTTCCTCGAGAACGTGACGACGCGGATCATCAGCGTCCGGAACGCAAAGGCAGACCTCTACCCCGGTGGCTTCCGCGACTGGATCGGCGTTGCTCCTGCGCGCGCGCTCTCCCCGGACCGCTCACCGTCCGAAAAAAAGCCATCCAAAGCAAAAGACGCAGCCGTCGTTCTCGCAGTGGAGGGCCAGGCTAGACCGGGGTACGAAGAGCATCGCGTCGCGGCGCGAGCCGTGGAAAAGACGAATCGCCGCATGGTCGCGCTCGAAAAATCCATCGCAGCGGCCGAATGCGATCTGGAGGCGCTACGCTCGACTTTGAAGGCGGCGCCTGGCGATGACTGGGAGGGGCTGGCAAAAATTGCGCAAGAGGAGCAGGCTTTGGCGAAGCGAGTCGACGCCATGTTGATGGAATGGGCCAAGCTCTCGGAGCGGGCGTCTTGAACCGGCGGGGCCGGAACGTCGCCACGTCGGTTATGCTGGCGCTCCTCATTGCTGGTGCCTGCTGCAAGCGTCCACGGCCCGCGCCGACCTCCGCCCCGCAGAACTTTCCCGTCGTCGTAAAGCCAGACACCGAAGGCCTGCTGCTCACCTGGGTGGACGACAAGGGTGATTTTCACGTAGAAATGCGCGTCGCCGACGTGCCCATGATGGGCCGCGACTCCGTGCGTGTGGCCGATCCAGCGATGGAAGACGGGACGAACCCGGAGCGCATTTACGTCGTCGATCTGCGAGCAACGGGCCCCGACGGAACGTACCCCATTCGCACAATGTCCCGCGGTGAGTTCGAAGCCATCGCCGTGGCGCGCCGCGAGAAGACGGGACCAACGCTCGCGAGCGCTGCTCCGCCGCCTGCATCGGCAGGCCCGTCGGGCACGGAGCCTACTGGAATGAACAAGCCGGCGAGCAGGCCTGCCGTGATCGTCTACGGCGCCGAATGGTGTGGCGCCTGCCACGACGCTGCCCGTTACCTTCGTCGCAAGGGCGTCGCTTTCGTCGAGAAGGACGTGGAGAAGGACGCGTCCGCGGCGCGCGAGATGCAGCAGAAGCTCGCGAAGAACGGCCTCCAGGCCGGGTCCATCCCCGTCATCGACGTGCGAGGCAAGCTGATGATCGGCTTCAACGCAGCGGAGGTCGACGCCGCTCTCGGCGCCGGGATCTGACGCTCAGCGCTTCTTTCGCTCGAGGACGCGCGCGTAAATTTCTCTTTTCGGCCGCCCGCACCACGCGGCGAGTCGTTCGGAGATGGTTCGCGCGTGCTCCCCCCGACTGAGCGCCTCATCGATTCGTGCGTCGAGGGTCGAAGCATCGACTAGCGCTTCCCGATCCTGCGACGCGTGGGGGCCCAAGACAATGGCGATTTCGCCGACCCACTGTCGCTCGTCCGCCACAAGGGTGCTTAAGGTTCCGCGCGTCAGCTCCTCGTGGACCTTAGTGAGCTCCCGTGCGACGCAGGCGCGCCTGTCTGGCGTAGCGTCGGCTAGTTCCTGCAAGGTAGCGCGCACTCGGCTCGGCGCCTCGAAGAGCACCACTGTTTCCGCTGTGGAGCAGATGGCAGCGATCGCGTCGCGCCGCTCTCGGCCTTCGCGCGGCAAGAAGCCCATGAACCGGAAGCGACCGTCGCCCGAAAGGCCGCTGGCGACCAACGCGGCGAGCACCGCGCTTGCCCCGGGGATCGGGATCACGCGGACGTTGGCTCCGGCCGCGGCATCGATGAGCCGCTGCCCCGGATCACTTACGGTCGGCGTTCCCGCATCCGTTACGAGGGCCAGCCGTTCGCCGCCCCTCATCCGCTCGACGACGCGCGCGATGTCACGCTGTGTGGCGTGCGCGTCGAGGCGCTCCAGCGACTTGCCTGCCACCGCGAAGTGCGTCAGCAGATGGCGCGTGCGACGCGTATCCTCTGCGAGCACCGCATCGCACGCGCGGAGCGTCTCCACGGCCCGCGACGTCATGTCGCCTAGGTGGCCGATCGGAGTGGAAACGACGAAGAGAGTGCCTCCCGCAGGGTCCAGGGCCACTAGGCCACTCCGACTGCATCGCCCATCTCTTCGCGCAAGAATTCGCGGAGGCGTCCGGTCAAACGTTGCTCCAGCTGGCGGACGCGCTCGCGCGAGATGCCGAAACGGTCTCCCAGTTGCTGGAGGGTGAGTGGATCGTCTGCGACCAGGCGCTCGTCGAAGATGGCGAGCTCCTTGTCCTTGCCGTCGAGCGTCTTACGAAAATCCCCCAGTTTGTTCTTGAGGAGTGCCTGAAGCTCGCCGTCCGCCATGAGCGACTCGGGCCCCTCAACGAGGCTCGGCATCATATCGACCTTCGCGATTGCCCGGCCTTCGGAGTCGCCTATTGGCGCGTCGAGTGATTTCTCGCTCGCCTGCAGACGCACCTCCATCTCCTCGACATCGTTCTCCGGCACGTCCAGCTGCTTTGCGATCTCCGCGTTCGTCGGGTCAATCCCGAGTGCCACGAGCTCAGCCCGCTTTTTTCTCAGGTTGAAGAAGAGCTTGCGCTGCGCTTGCGTGGTTCCGAGCTTAACCAGCCGCCAATTGTTCAGAATGAACCGCAAAATATACGCACGAATCCACCATGCGGCATATGAGGATAGCTTCACCCCGCGGTAGGGATCATACCGCTTGACGGCTTGCATCAGCCCGATGTTCCCCTCCTGAATCAGATCCATGATGTTGCGGTATGCGCGACGGTACTCGTACGCGATCTTGACGACGAGCCGCAGGTTCGCCGTCACGAGACGCGCGGCGATGGCGGGATCCTGATTTTGCAAGAACCTGATCGAGAGCGCCTGAGTCTCTTCCGGAGCAAGGAGTGGGTGCCGCTGCACCTCTCTCAGGTAGGTGGACAGTGCGTCGAAGCGCTCGATGGACGCAGATGCCTGGTTCTGACGTTCGGCTGCCCGCGGCACGTCGTCGTCGGTCGGACTCGGCTCAACGACGGCTTCCAAAACCTCTTCCGCCACGGCGTCGATGACTTCCTCCTCATCGTCGGATGCGCCGCTCGCCTCGTCCGACGACTGCACGTTTGCGCCCTCGGCCGGGTCTTCGCTTTCCGGCTCAGCGGGCTCCTCGGTCCGGCGGCCTTCAGGGCCGTGCTTCGGGTCCGCTCTGGTGCGACGCGCGGGTCTGATGCCGGGGTCTCGCGGTTTGGATGTGCGGGGCAAGGCGCTCCTAAAAGGGATGCTGTGTCAGCGCGATGCGTAGCACGTGCGCGCCGGACCGGGTACGATGGCGCGGAAAGCCCCGGAACCGTGTTGGCCTCACCAGGGCTTCACCGTGGCAACACGTCGATGTCCCGCGCGCCCGAGTCCCTCCCGACGTCCCTGGCGGGCGCCTTCGCGGAACCAGCCACGGCCGAACTCCGTGATCACATCCGCGCTTGGGCTTGGACCGCCGCAGAGCGCCCGTGCCTCATCGGCTTAGCGCCAGCGCCCGAAGCGCTGGTCGAGGCAGGACTTAGACTCGCTGTCCTGTTTGGCGAGTCGCGCACGCCACACCAGGCTCGCGCATGGCGGCGGGTCAACGGGTCGGACGCGGAGGAAGCGAGCAATCGCGCCCGCCTCGCAATTTGCCCTATCGACACCGACATCGAGATAACGCTTCTCGTGCCGCCGGGTGGGTTGAAAGGTCTGCGTTCGTACCTCGGCATACCGGACGGCCCACTCGTGCTGATGACGCCGTTGAAATCGCGCCCGGAGCAACTCACGCTTGGCATCGTCGGTGACGCGGACCAGGGCTCCGCCCTCGCTGACCGCGAGCTCGGGGCGCTTCGGAATTCCAGACGAAGCGACGAAGAGGCGACTCTCGTGCGGGCGCGTGACCATCTCGTGCGGAAGAGTCTCTCGGCGCGCCGACCCCTCAAAAAAGGCTCGCGGGTACGCGTCCTCGTCGGAATATTTGCGGGGAAGGTTGGGGTCCTGAAGGAGCTCGACGGAAGGGACCGCGCGCGCGTCCTGCTCGGGCTGCTTGTCCTCCGCCTTCACGTGAAAGATCTGGCTCCTTGCGTCGAGGGTCGTGACCGCCCCGTCCTGTCCTCCTCGCACCGGAAACCGCTGCCCGCCCGTTCGTGACCGCCGGCCACTGTTGCCGCCGCGCTGACAACGAGAGCACCCGCCCAAGCATCAGTCTCATCAGAATTGAGCCCTCGTTGAGCCCGACCGCACAGACACTACCCCGCTTTCCGACCTCCCTTGCCGGTCAATTCCGGCACCACCTGCCGCAATATGTGGCGGGCACGGTCACGCTCGCCGTCTTCCAGCTGGCGATGAACCGAATCGACTGGAAATCGAAGTCGGCGATCGACATCGTCTTCGGTTCCAGTCCGGCTGACGCATGGCGTCCTGCGGTAACGATGCTGGTGCTGGCGGTCGTCGCCCTTTTCGCGCGCGTCGCGAGCCGCTGGTACATGTTCAACGCCGGGCGTGACGCCGAATACCAATTGCGGCAGGAGCTCCTCCGCAAGCTTCAGCAACTGGGAGCCGCCTTTTACCGCAAAATGCCTGCCGGCGAAATCATGAGCCGGGCGACAAGCGACCTGCAGCAGGTGCGGATGCTCTACGGGTTCGGTGTCCTCAACCTGGTCAACGTCTGCTTTGCGTTCGCCAGTGCGCTGCAGATCATGCTGGCGATCAGCGTCAAACTCACGCTCGCATGCCTCGTGAACCTGCCACTGGTCACCCTGTTTTCGCGCTGGGTCTCGCGTGGGCTCTATATCAGGATGCGCGAAAACCAGGCCTCGTTGGGTCGGTTGAGCGACGTGCTTCAGGCCAACCTCGCCGGCGTTCGAGTGGTGAGGAGCTTCGCGCTCGAGGAGCGTGAGCGCGAGCGCTTCGAGAGGGCGAACCGGGACTACTTGAATGCCAGCCTCTCGCTTGCCCGGCTGCGCGGCTCGCTCGGACCTACCATCGGCTCGGTGGCCGCCATCGGAATCCTGGTTTTCTTCTGGTACGGGTCGGACCTTCTCCTGCGAGGCCCCGCTCAAGGGGGGCTCTCGCAAGGCGCGTTCTTCGCTTTTTGGAGCGCATTCGCGCGCATGACGTGGCCGATGATCGCTGTCGGCTTTTCGCTGAGCATCGTCGCACGCGGTAGAGCGGGGTTCGTGCGCTTACGCGACGTATTCGACGCAGTGCCCGAGGTGGTCGACGGCACGCGACGAGCGCCCCGCCACGTGAGCGGATCCCTCACGGTAGAGCACCTGAGCTTCGCCTACGGCAACAGGGTCGTGCTCGATGACGTGACCCTCCGGGTAGTGCCGGGGGAGTCGCTGGCCATCGTGGGGCGAACCGGTGCGGGCAAGACCACCCTTTCCATGCTCCTCGCGCGCCTCCTCCCGACGCCAGCCGCCACGGTGCGGATCGACGGCGTCGATGTGTGCGAGCTGCCGCTCTCCTCCGTGCGATCGTCCATCGGTTACGCACAGCAAGAAGCCTTTCTCTTCTCGACGACCGTTGCGCGCAACATCGGCTTCGCCCTAGACGACCCCGATTCGGTCGAGGCGCAAGTGAAGATCCGCGATGTCGCGCGAGAGGCTCAGGTGCTCGACGAGGCTCTCGGCCTGCCCGACGGATTCGACACCGTCGTCGGAGAGCGCGGTGTGCAGCTGTCCGGCGGGCAAAAGCAGCGCATCTCGCTGGCGCGCGCGCTCGTTTGGGAGCCGAAGATCCTCATCCTGGACGACCCGCTGTCCGCGGTTGACGCCCGGACCGAAGCGGCGATTCTCGACGCCATCGATCGGCAGGCAGCGCGGCGAACGGTCGTCCTTGTCACGCATCGCATTGCGGCCGCGTCGCGATGTGATCGCGTCGTGGTGCTCGACGAGGGACGGATTGTCGAACGTGGTACCCACGCCGAGCTCGTCAACGCAGGGGGAATTTACGCCGCGTTCGCCGAGGAGCAGAAGATGGCGCGTGAGCTCGAGGAACTCGACGCGCCGGCGGTGGCGCCGACGGAGGCCGCTTCTGGCGAGGTGCTGTCGTGAGTTCGGAGCCGAGCGTGCCGCCCCCCCTACCGTCGCGGAGCTCGCCGCCGAAGGCGCGGCGCGCCGGGACGGAGGAAGCGCTTCGAACGTTCCATGAAGAGGGCAAAATAGGCAAAGCTTACGATTCCCGGCTGGTGCAGCGGCTCTGGCCTTTCGTGCAGCCTCACGTCGGGTTCATCGTGTTGTCCTTGGTAACACTCGTCTTGATGGCCGCGATCAACCTGTTGCGGCCTCTGCTCATGGGCGACGTCGTGTACCAGGCGGGCGCGCGTGATGCCCGACGGCTCATGCGCGACGGGCTCGGCCTTTCGCTGCTCCTCGTCGCGCTTCAGGCGCTGACCTTCTTGCAGATGTACGCGATGCAGATCGCAGGCGCTCGAGCGATGGCCAGCTTGCGAAGCGTCGTCTTCGAGTTCTTCCAAAGGCTGCGCCTCCGCTACTACGACCGCACGCCGGTCGGACGGCTGGTGACGAGGGCTACCAACGACGTGGACGCGCTGAGTGAGCTCTTCGCGTCAGGTGCGCTCAACGCTATCGGGGACCTCATCTCGCTGGTCGGCGTCGTCGCGATGATGCTGACGCTCGATTGGCGACTTTCTATCGTTTCCTTTCTGGCGCTCCCCGTTGTCGGTGCGATCGTCAACTACGTGCGGAAACGCTCGCGAGCCGCTTACCGGGATATCCGCGCCAGGACCGCGCGCCTGAATGCCTTTCTGAACGAGCAGGTGAACGGAATCGCGGTCGTCCAGGCGTTCGTTCGCGAGCATGCCATGGCCCGCGATTTCGACGGGATCAACGTTGGCTATCGCGACGCCAACAAGCGCGCCATCTACTACGAGGCCGTCCTAGACGCCGCGATTGAAATGGTGAGCACCGTTTGCATTGCGAGCATCCTCTGGTTTGCCGGGCTGCGGCGTGTCTCGGACCACGTGATCACGTTCCCGCTGCTCGTGACGTTCACCCAATATATTAGGCAATTCTTCGAGCCGGTGAGCCTGCTTTCGCAACGCTACACCCTACTCCAGAGCGCGATGTCGGGGGCGGAACGAATCTTCGGGTTGCTCGACGAAAAGGACGTGTGTCCGGCGGCGTTGCCTGCGAGCTCGTGCTCGCCCGCAGGACCGCCCGACGAGGCGATTGCGCTCGAGCATGTCGACTTCGAATACAAGCCGGGCGTCCCTGTCCTGCGGGACGTGACGTTCAGTGCACGGAAGGGCGAATGCGTCGCGCTCGTGGGCGCAACCGGTGCCGGAAAGAGCACGGTGACGAGCTTGCTCTTGCGACTCTACGAGCCGCAAGGCGGTGCGGTTCGCGTGCTGGGACGCGACGTTCGCGCCTACGAGCCTCAGGACCTGCGGCGATGCTTCTCGGTCGTGCCGCAGGACGTCTTTCTGTTTCCGGGTACGGTGCTGTCCAACGTGGCCCTCGCTGACGGAACACCTGACCGTGCGCGCGCGGAGCAATCCTTGCGTCGCGTCGGTGCGTACGAGCTCTTTGCCCGGCGTGAGGGCGGGCTCGATGCGCGCGTGGACGAGCGCGGCCAAAATTTCAGCGCGGGAGAGCGACAGCTCCTCGCCTTTGCCCGCGCCATTTACCGCGAAGCTCCATTGCTCGTCCTTGACGAAGCGACCGCGAGCGTTGACTCCGACACCGAGGCGCGGCTGCAGTGTGCCTCTGAGGAGGTCATTCGCGGTCGAACCGCGCTCGTGATTGCGCACCGCCTGTCGACGATCAGGGCGGCAGATCGCATCATCGTCTTCCACAAGGGGCGCGTCGTCGAAATGGGCTCCCACGAGGAGCTGCTGGCGAAGGCAGGCGTCTATGCGCGACTTTATCGCATGCAGTTTGCTCACGAGCAGGCGATCGCCGCGGAGAGGCGCGCTCACGATGAGGCGGTGCAATCGGCGACCGGATGAGGTCATAAGACCCTCGAAGACGGATGCGGGACCTTGGAAGTGGCCCTCTCAGTGTGTCAATGATAAAGGTTGAGACGCTCCGCTCCCGAGCGGCGCCTCTCCTTGGGATGAGCCAGCCCATGATACCCCGCGTGCTTCGCCCGCGCCGCGCCGCGCCGGCCGATGCGGTACGGCCAACGCGGGCAGATGTGAACCTTGAGGCGCTGCGCCACAACCTTCGCGTCGTGAAGAGGCACGCGGGCGGCGCGCGCGTGTGGGCCGTCCTGAAGGCGGACGCCTATGGACACGGAGCACCCGCTGTCGCGCGCACCCTGGAGCGCGCGCATGTGGACGGGTTCTGCGTGGCTCTGCTGGAGGAAGCGGTGGAGCTCCGTGAGGCGGGTATCATTGCGCCCATTCTCGTCATGGGGGTGATGGGGGGCCACTGCGGCAGCGCACACGAGGAGGTGATCGCCCGCGGGCTCGTGCCCGTCGTGCATGACATCGGACAGATCGCGTCATTTGCGCGCCTCGTCCGCGCCGGGACGGTGACGGGACCCATCGACGTGCACTTGAAGGTCGATACCGGAATGGCGCGGCTCGGCGTCACGATGGCGGCCCTGCCTGCGGTCGCGGCGCAGCTTGTCGACTACCCGGAGGTGAGGGTTCACGGCCTGATGACGCACCTCGCCTGCGCCGATGAATCGACCGACGAAGCTATGGAAGATCAATTGGCCCGCTTCGATGCGGCCACATCGCTCCTGGCCGGGTATGGCATCCGCCCGCGCCTACGCCACGCCGCAAACAGCGCCGCGTTGCTGCGGGGACAGTCGCGACTCGACGCGGTTCGACCGGGGCTCGCGCTCTTCGGCATCTCGCCCGCGGTCGGTGGCACGCCGCTAACGAGCGACCTTCGGCCGGTCATGCGCGTGCGCACGGAAATCGTGGCGCTGCGAGATATTGCGCGCGGAGAGTCGGTCGGCTACGGCGGAACGTGGACCGCGCGCAGCGCCGCGCGCATCGCTACATTACCCATGGGCTACGCCGACGGTCTCTCCCGCCTCCTCGGCAACCGGGGCGACGTTCTCGTGCGCGGGAGGCGCGCTCCCATCGTCGGCGCTGTGTCAATGGACATGACGATGATCGACGTCACCGCGATCGAGGGAGCGAGCGCGCGGGATGAGGTAGTTATCCTGGGTGCTCAGGAGGGGCCGCTTGGGCGGGACGCGATAGGCGCGGAGGAGATCGCGGTACATGCGCAAACGATTGCGTGGGAAGTGCTAACGAGCGTGTCACGACGGGTACCCCGTTTTTACCGTGAGCCCTAGCGCCCCCGGCCGCAGCGCGAGCCGAGGGGTCGTCTCGCCGCCGTTGAGCGATCCGGCCGACGGAGGCCGAAGGCCGTCGTCGCTCGCGCGTGCGGCCGGCTTCGTGGACTCGATTTTGACGGTGATCACGGCGTTCTTCGATGACTTCGGCACTACGGTCATCCTTGCGGGAAAAGCCGTCGCGTGGGGTGTCCGGCGCCCGTACCGGCCCGCGCAGTTGCTCAATGCGCTCGATTTCGTCGGGGCAGGGTCCACGTTTATCGTCGTGCTCGTCGGCCTGTTCACCGGAATGGCTTTCACGGTGAGCACCATCGTCGGCTTCCGGCAGTTCTCCGCAGAGGGGATGGTCGGCGGCGTTGTGGCTATTGCCCTTGCACGTGAACTCGCGCCAGTACTCGCGGCCGTCGTCGTTACGGCGCGCGCCGGGAGCACCATGGCGAGCGAGCTCGGCACCATGCGTGTGACTGAACAGATCGATGCGATCACGACCATGGCAGTGAATCCCGTGCAGTACCTCGTCTCCCCTAGGGTCGCCGCTACGACGCTGATGCTGCCGTTGCTCGCCATCTGCTTCGGCGTTGCCGGCCAGACTGGCGCGTACCTGGTTGCCGTCGTGTGGCAGGGGATTGATCCGGGCGTCTTCTTCGATAAGATCAGTCAATTCATGGAAATAGGCGATCTTCGAATCCTTGTCGTGAAGAGCACCGTCTTCGGGTTCGTGGTCAGCGTCATCTGCTGCAAAAAGGGGTTTTTCGCGTCGGGCGGGGCGCGTGGCGTTGGTGAGGCCACGGCCAAGGCCGTGGTATCGAGTATTGTGGCCATTTTTGGCTTCGACTACGTGCTGACGACCTTCCTTACAAAGCTGTGACCCCTGCTACGGTGCGCAGCATTCTGCGGAGGCCGCCGCTGATGTACGATGACCGAGGCGAACCCACGGATGAGTGTTGAGGAGGTTTGGGTGGACAAGGCACGTAACGACCTGAGCGCCGCGGTCCCGAAGTTCTGCCTCGCACTCGAGGAGCACCGACGAACAGCCGAGGGCCGGGTGCGAACCTCGGAGGAGATGCTCGCCACGTACTTCTCCTACGATGATCAGGTCAGCGCCGATCACGTCTTCAGATACATGCCACCCGAGGTGCGCGGGCCCATCATTGCTGCCTGGGGGATTCGCGGGACAAAGGCTGCCCTGCGTGACGGCGACGAAAAAGTGCAAAGCGTGGTCCACGACGCTCTCGTCGCGGGCGACGTCGACGCGTCGGCCTTCGAAGAGGGGCTCACCCCCGAGACACTCGTGCGCTGGGTGCCTCTTGCGGACCTCTGGGCGTTCTGGCGCGGCGGGAGGCTGACGAAGCAGGCGATCCACAAGGCCCTCGCGACCGCGTACGAGCTGTACCTCTTCGACGCGCGATGGTTTCTCGACGCACTCACCGCGCGCGGCGGCACTATAAAGGGAACCGACGTCCTCGCTGACGGGTTGACCAAGGAAGATCTCTCGCAGTGGATTCGCCGTATTCACGAGACGGGCGATGGCACGCCCAAGGGGCTCGTCGCGGCGCTCGGCTGGGAAAAGATCGTCAACAAGACCGCCGACGACTTGCTCGTCGGGGTTCTCGACGCGATTGTCGCGAAGGTGGGCTTGGTGACGGGCTCTGCCCCGCGCGAATCGTCTTCGCGGCTCTCTGATTCGGCCGCGAGGTCGGAGCTGAAGCTCGAACTGCCGCTCTCCTCCCCCGCGCTCATTGCGCCGCCCGGCACTGAATCAAGCACCATGGCCGTCGATGCGGTGCTGTCGCAAAACGGGCCAACCGAGGGCGCCACGATTGAAGGAGCAGCGGGCAATCGAACGGTGGAGGAGACGGCGAACGCGACGGACAAGCCGCCACCCGACGACGCTGGTTGGGCAGCGCCGGCCGCCGCAGTATCAAGCAGCGGAGACGAAGTCGCTGTCGTGGTCGACGACGAAGTCGTGCTCTCCGATTCACCGCCGACGCCGCCAAGAACGCGGTCGGTGCCCCCTTCCATTCCCGAGGAGGGCTATAGCCTGCCAAAGCACGCACCGCGGCTTCGGTTCGAAGGTCCGCTCAAGCCCGGTGGTTCGCATTCGAAGCGCTGATCCCAGTGACAAGGAAGCGAGCCGCTCTCCTGGGGAGGGGAAACGGCCAGCTCTCAGGCCGAGAGGGCCATCATCCGATCGATCGGCTTGCGCGCGCGTTCAATGAGCGACGCGGGCAGCTCGATGCGTGGGCTCAAGTCCCGGAGCGAGAGGTAGACCTTCTCTAGGGTGTTCAACCTCATGAAGGGGCACTCGTTGCAAGCGCAGTTGACCTCTGGTGGCGCGGCGATAAACGTCTTTTCGGGCGCGCATTTGCGCATCTGATGAAGGATGCCGCTCTCCGTCGCGACGATGATCTCCCGAGAAGGGCTGGAGACGGCATACTTCAGCAGCGCCGTCGTGGAGCCGATAAATTCGGCCATTGCGAGAACCGGCGGTTCGCACTCTGGGTGAGCAATCACGATGGCAGCCGGATGTCGCTCGCGGAGCGCAACTAGCTTTCGCAGACTAAAAGTCTCGTGCACGATGCAGCTGCCTTGCCACAACACCATCTGACGCCCGGTCTTCTTCGCGAGATAAGCTCCCAAGTTTCTGTCAGGAGCAAAGAGGATGGTCGTACCGTCCGGAATGCTGCGGACGATCTTCTCCGCATTTGACGAGGTGACGATATAGTCGGAGAGGGCTTTTATTTCCGCCGAGCAGTTGATGTAACTGACGACGACCGCACTGGGCTCGTTCCGGCGATATTTCTCGATCCAGAGGGTGAAGCGGTCGGCTGGACAGCCGCTCGCGAGGGAGCAGCCGGCCTGGAGGTCCGGCAAGACGACGATGCGCTCGGGATTCAGGATCTTCGCGGTCTCCGCCATAAAGTGGACGCCGGCGAAACAAATGACATCTGCGCGCGTCTTTGCTGCTGCCTGAGCGAGCTGAAGCGAGTCTCCAATGACGTCCGCGACATCCTGGACGTCACTGTCTTGGTAGTAATGAGCGAGCACGACCGCGTTTCGCTCGCTCTTGAGGCGCTCAATCGCATCCTCCAAATCAAGGGGCAACGTGGTGGCAGCGATCATGGTGAAAAGCTAGGTCGTGCTGCGGCTCGGGTAAACCCACAAAGCGGCGTAATCTACGGGGAACGCCGTCAGCGCTTGCCGAGCAGCCTAGCGGCCACGCGCCCTCCGAGCTTCTCGGCCATGAGCGCCTCGACGAGCGCGTCCAGTCGGGCGCGCTCGCCATCGTTCGTGAATCGGAAGCGAAGCCCCATACCGGCCGGCTGCTCTTCTGTCGCGTGCTCTTGAAGAACGAGCCTCGTGACTTCGCCTCGCAGCTCAAGCGGATCATTGTGCCCGGGAACGGAGAGCACGAAGACCAACTCTGTCCCGACCTCGAGCGGCTTGCTGGTTTCGACGAAAGTCCCGCCCTTGGAAATATTCTTCGCGTAGTCCGCGAAGAACGTGTTCATTCGCCGGTATTGGACGCGGAGCGTGATCGCCGGGACGACTTGCCGCGCGCAGACGCGACGCTCGGACCGGCGGGGATCGTCCTCGGTTGGTGGTGCCATGACGGTAAACGGGCCGGCAATGCCCGCGCCCACGCATCAGCCGAGCACATGCACGCGGATCGAGTTCGTGCTTCCGCTGACTCCGATCGGAGCGCCGAATACAATCACGACGCGCTCTCCAGGCGAGCCGTACCCGGCCGCGAGGAGATCTCCCGTGCACCAATCGACGAGCTGGTCCGTGTCGTGCATCGCCGGACCTTCGCGCGGCACGACGCCCCAGTACAGCGCCATGCGCCGGCGCGTCTTATCGTTCGGGGAGTACGCGATGATTGGAACGTGCGGCCGCGCGAGGCTGACCGTCATTGCGCTCGAGCCGCTCTCGGTGAACGCGACGATGAACTTCGCCCCGATCTCGCGCGCGGTGTTGCATGCGCCGCGAGCGATGGCCTCTGCGACGTTCGTCGCGCGCGATACATAGGGAGCTTGCTCGAAGAAGGGGCTCCCCTCGGCTTCCATGGCGATACGGCTCATCATCGAGCATGCCAGCAGCGGGTGATCGCCCGTCGCTGTTTCGCCTGACAACATCAGGCAGTCCGTCCCGGAGTAGACGGCGTTCGCAACGTCACTGGCTTCGGCCCGCGTGGGGCGGGTGGACTTGGTCATGGATTGGAGCATTTCCGTGGCGACGATCACGGGCCGGCGCACGCGCCGGGCAACGCCCAAGATCTGGCGCTGGATCACGGGCACGCGCTCCGGCGGAAACTCCACGCCGAGATCGCCGCGAGCAACCATCACCCCATCGCTGGCCGCGACGATGCTTTCCAAGTTCTCTACCGCGTCGGGCGTTTCGACCTTGGCGATTACCGGGGTCGGTGCACCCCAAGCGTGACAGATGTCCCTGATCTGCAGAATGTCTTCGGCACGACGCACGAAGCTCATCGCGATGTAGTCGACGCCGCTCGAGAGGCCGAAGACGAGGTCCGCCTTGTCCTTTTCAGTTAGGGCCGAAATGCGCATGGTCTTGCTCGGCAGGTGAACGCCCACGTGGTCCCGCATCGCGCCGCCTTGATCGACGCGGGCTCTCACCCGGTCTCCCTCGACACCGAGGATGGCGAGGACCAAACGTCCGTCGTCGAAGAGGACTCGATCGCCCACCCGCACGTCGGCCGCGAGCCCCTCGTACTGAATGGGCACGAGGCGCTCGTCCGCGGACGAAGTTCCTTCGACCAGTGTGACCTCCGCGCCTGACGGCAGGTCGAATTTCCATGGCCACCTGCCGGTGCGAATTTTGGGACCGCAGAGGTCCTGCAGCGCAGCCACCGACTTCCGCTCAAGCTCCGAGGCTTGGCGCAGTCTGGCCAGACGGGCGCCGTGCTCCTCGTGCGTGCCATGTGAAAAGTTGAACCGCGCGACGTCCATTCCGGCGCCGATGAGCGCCCGCAAGCCATCGAGCGAGTCGCACGCGGGCCCCAGGGTGCAAACCACTTTGGCGTTTCTCAGCGCGGAAATCATGAGGCGCGCAGGATAGACGAAGGGTCGGCCAAATTGAGAGTTTTTATGGGGTTGACCTCAACCGACCATTGGACCACTGCGTACTCGTTGCCAGCTCGCGACCGATAACTACAGTCCGAAGCCAGATCTGAGCGCCTCATGCCCCCTATACGAGATGCAAGCGGCACGCTCCGTCTCGGCGACGTCGACCTATCGAGGGTTCTTCGCGAGGCGGGCAGCCCTACGTACGTTTATGACGTGGACGCCATGGCAAACGAGTTACGCGCGCTGCGTCAATCATTTGAGCGCGCACCCCACTTGGTTGCTTACGCAGTCAAGGCGAACACCGCCGGCCCAGTTGTGCGTGCGCTCGCCGCGGAAGGGTCTGGCGCCGACGTAGTCAGCGGCGCGGAGCTCCTCGTCGCCCTCGCGTGCGGGATCCCGCCCGAGCGCATCGTCTTCAGCGGCGTTGCCAAGCAGGACGGCGAGATCGACCAAGCGATTTCTTGCGGCGAGCGTGGCATTGGTGCTGTGCAGATCGAGAGCATCGAGGAAGTAGCGCGTGTCGCATCACGGGCGCGAGCCTTGAGCCGCCGGGCGCGGATCAGTGTGCGCGTCAATCCAAGCCTCGAGCTGGCGGACGCGACGCATGCGCACATCGCGACCGGCCACGACGCCGCGAAGTTCGGCATTCTGCGTGACGACGTGCCCGGTGCGGTGTGCCTTATCGAAGCCTGCAAAGACCTCGAGCTAGTCGGGATGGCCGCGCACGCTGGTTCGCAGTTCACGACCACGACACCCTACGTTGAATCTGCGAGGGTGCTCTTCGGGATAGTCCGGTCCCTGCGCGACGGCGGCCGCCTGCAATCGCTAACGTACGTGAACGCCGGCGGTGGATTCGGCGTGGATTACGCTGGCGTCGGCGCAGGCCTGCCGCGCCCTTCCGATTTCGTCCACGCAGTGCTGGCGGAGCAGCGGGCGCATGCGCTTTCGGACCTCATGCTCACGATAGAGCCGGGGCGTTGCCTCGTCGCGCCCTTCGGAATCCTGCTCGCATGCGTCATTCAGTCGAAAGTTACGAGCGTTGCGCGCTGGCTCATGATCGACGCGGGAATGAATGACCTTATCCGCCCGGCACTCTACCAGGCGCGCCACCGCATCGTGCCGCTCGACGGCGCGGCGATTGATGCCGACGCGGTGCCTTGGCGCGTCGTGGGGCCTGTGTGCGAGAGCAGCGATGATTTCGGGGAGCATCAGCTCCCGCCCAAACCGCCTGCAGCCGTGGCCATTCTCGACGCGGGCGCGTACGGGTACACCCTGGCCAGTCGCTACAACGGCCGACAGCTTCCGGTCGAAGTCTTTCTTCGGAAGGGTCGCGTGGTCGGTCGAACCGCGCGGATGACCCCGCAGGAATGGGCAACGGAGCGGGCGGGAGCGGGCGGCTAGCAGGCGCCTGCACACTCGCCGATTGCGTGCTCGGCGACTATTTTTCCGCCTTTGGGGTGCCCCGCAGGGTGGTGGGGCGGGGCACTGGCGTGGTCTTGGGGCCCGTCGACGGCGGAATTGTCCGCGCGCGGACAACCTGGCCTTCCGCGAGCACTTCGACACCCACCGTTCGGCATCGCCTGGCGAGCCGATCCAGATCGACGCCGGGGGCAACGAGCAAACCGCCCCCCGGCGATGGATCCACGAACAGATCCTGCGTCGGACGTCTAGTTCGCAACATCTCGCGGATGTTGGCGTCGTCGATCCAAAGGAATCCGGAACCACCAAACCAGGTAGCACGCCCGAGGACCACGCTCGCTTGCGCCAATGTCCGCGCCAGTGACTCGGGCAACGGCGCGATGGCTTCCACGCGTGCGCGAAGCACGTCCGCCTCGATCCCGGCCGACAGCGCGCGAGTCAGCATCTGCGGGGAGATGAGGATGTCGAGCGCGTCCGCCGCACGCCCGACCTCGACGAACGGAGCCACGGAAAGTACCGCGCCCACGCGGGCCTGGGCGCCAAGGCGAAGAACGTGCGAATCGATAAATTGCGAGGGCGACTCGTCGCTGTAAGGAAGCTTATCGGCCAGGAGCGCGCGCCCCCTTGCCGTGAGCCGGAGCGCGATGGGCGCAACGGGGGCATCGAGGTCTCGGTCATGTGGTAGATCCTCGTCTTCGCCGAGGTCGACGATCCCCAGCGCCGGAAGGCTCTCATGCACGATTCGCCGGGCGACCTCCATCGGCTCGACTGCGTCCAGGCCGCCGCGCTCAGCCCATCGGCGCAGCAGGCGAGTCAGGCCCGGGATGCGCTGATCGCTGTTTAGCCAGCGGGCCAGCGACGACCAAGGCACCCACCGGCCCTCGCCCAGCTCGCGGAGTGCCTCAAGCACCATCTCTCTCACTACCCCGGCAGGGCTCGAATCGCGCGTCTCCGGCGCGAGGCGCAAGACCTCCGCATCGGCACGGGCCTCGTCCCATGCGCCGCCACGCTGCCACGTCACGAAGAGCTGACGGGTCAGCTCCTGAACAGTGAAGCTGCCCGGAGGCGCCGAAGCGTTCGTCGCGGACGCGTCCCACAGGCCAATTGCTCGCGAAAGAGCGAACACCAGGCCTACTTGGCCAGGTTCACGCCCGAAGCGCGCGGCGAGTTTCAGCACAAGCGATTTGGGTGTGCCGACTCCGGCGCGCACTTCCGCGAACGTGCCCGATCCGGTTCGCCCCTCCGCGCTTCGTCCTGCCGATTCGCGCGCAGCCACCGCGAGCGCCAACGCGAGCGGCGCGGGGTCGAGCGAAAAGCGCGCCCGCCGCGGCGCATGGTCACCAGAGGTCACGAAGGCGCGGACCTCGTCACGTCGCGCCGTTCGTTCAGTTCGGGGCGCTGCGCCGACGATCGCGCTCACCTCGGTCGGAACGATGTGCCGGTTGGGGTGCATGGGAATCAACAAGCCGCGTTTTTCGAGGGAGAACCCGACGCCGCGACGGGACGGCGTGGCGCCAGTCGCCGTCCGTAGCCGGAGGGGCTCGCGCTCCAGCGCCAACAGTTCTTCGGTATCGACTTCGCCCCCTTCGGCCTCCACGCCTTCAAGGACCCGACGCTCGGTGGGCGAGAGCTTCGCAATTTCATCCGCGAGTTTTGCCGGGTCGCCGAGAACGTCCCACGCGGTCTCCAGCGACAGAGCGATCGGAGGAGTGGACGGGCGACCAAGGTAGTGTCCCGCGACGGCACTCATGGTCTCCAGCGGCGCTTGTGAAAGAAGGGCGCGCAAGCTCCGCGGGTCTTCGCCGTCCCACGGCTTCAGCTGGACCAGGTAAGCGGCCGGCAGGATGAGCTCAATCCCGCGAACGGTGGTGCGACCAAACATGAGGCCGCGAGCCAGCAGCGGCTCCAGCGCGGGCGGCACGGACGAGACTGTCAGGACGCCCCCGGTCTCGGCGACACGATGAATGAGCTCAACGGCCGCGGGTTGCAGACGCGAGGGATCGCGCAGCTCGGGAAGTGCAACAAGCACTCGCGAGACCTGTGACGGAACATCAATCCGTTTCGCCGGATCGATTCGAATGCCGAGGCGTGCGATCAATCCATCGAGCTCTCCTTGAGGAAGAGCGCGTAAGATGTCGGGCAGCCGATGCGTGGGTTCGGATGGCGGAGACGTAGGCACTTGGGCAGGACCGAGGAGAGTAACGTCCCACGTACGATAATTCCAAAGGGCCTTGCAACGGAACGCAAGCATGGGAATGCTCGCGTCTTCCCGTTGAATGCGCTCCTCCGCTGCGCGTTGGCCGAGTGTCTCCCACCTAAGGAAGTCAACCATCTCGGTTTGAAGGCGGTTCAGGCGGGATCGGCAGCATGAGCCCTCGTCTCGTCTGGGCGGGGCAGCGATGGGTGGTCGGCGTCGGGACGGCTGGCGACGGTACGTTTGCGGACGGGAGGTCGCCAGTGACGACCGAGATCCCCACCGACGCGTCGGGCGGCACGGTCACGCCCGTCGGAACGACGCTGACCGGAACTGCGCCGACGAGCGTCCCCGAGCGCGCGACCGCGTGGATGGAGCGCCTCGTGCAGGGCGATGCGTTCGAGGTCGCGCACGGCCTTGGGCTTACTGGTAAGGTGGATCTCGTTTACGTCGATCCGCCGTTTGCCTCGCAGGCCAACTACGAGCACGAGGCCCGACTAGACGGTCCGGCGGATGGGCGCGTCGTGCGCGCACGAGCCTACGAAGACCGGTGGGGCAACGGCCTCGGGTCATACCTCGATATGCTGGCGCCGCGACTCGAGGCGCTCGCCCACTTGCTCTCGCGCCAGGGCACGATCTGGGTGCACGTCGACTGGCGCGCGTCCCACCTGGTTCGCATGCTCCTGGACGAGATCATGGGTCCGGAGGCGTTCAAAAACGAGATCGTGTGGCGGCGTGCGCCGAATCTCGGGCGGCAGGCGGCCAGCAACCAGTTCGGTCGGACGCTCGATACAATCGTCGTCTACGGTAGACCTGGTGCAAAGCTCACCCCGCCGACCCGGCTGGAGCGCATCGATCCAAAGGCCATTCGCCGCGACGACGCCGAGCGACCGTATACGACCGCGCCGCGCGGTGACTATACGGACGAGTCGATCATCCGTCTCGAGCACGAGGGCCGGGTGCATCGGACCGCGAGCGGAAAAGTCTACGTGAAATACTTCCTGGTCCAAGACAGCGACGGCAACTGGTGCCGGGAAAGGCGCGTCGACACGCTCTGGACGGACGTCGCACCGCTTCGCCACTCGCCTGCGGGCGAACGGACCGGGTTTCCTACGCAAAAGCCGCGCGCGCTACTCGACCGCATTGTGGCATGCGCCTCTCCTCCCGGGGGGGTCGTCGTCGATTTGTTCGCCGGGAGCGGGACGACGGGCGAGAGCGCGCATGCCCTCGGTAGACAATTCGTCTTGGGGGACGCCTCTCCACTCGCGGTCGCTACGGCGCGCGCGCGTCTGTTGCGCGCAGGTTCTTCGCTCGTCTTGCAGCGGTACGGGCACCCGGGCTCGGAAGGGGGGGCCGGAGCCGAAACTGTGGATTTCGCAGTGGAACGCTCGGGGCAAGGGGCTCGCGTCGTCCTTCGTCGCCCACTGGAGCCCCTCGCGTGGGCGATTGACGTCCGTCACGACCCCACGTCCCCATTCCGCACCGCTTGGCACGCCGAGCGGGTGCCCGGCGTTCGCTCTCGGGCGGCCGCTCGCGAGGCACCGCTCCCGTCCGCTCCGGGTCCCATCGCGGTGCGCGCCTGGTGGGATGACGGGCGCGTAGCAACCTGCGTCGAGGGGACGCAATGATTCTGCGGGACCCAGTGCACGGCCTCGTGGCGTTCGAAGGGGACGAAGAGCGAATTGTCGAGGAGTTGATGGGCGCGCGCGAAGTGCAGCGCTTACGGCGCATCCGGCAGCTCGGCGTGACGTCCCTCGCGTTTCCAGGCGCAGAGCACTCGCGCTTTGCGCACGTCATCGGTGCCGCATTCGTGATGAAGCTCCTCCTCGCGCGGCTGCGCGTGATCCATGGTGAGCTCCCGGAAGAGCAACGCGTGACACGCGACCGCGCGCGCGAGGCCCTGGCGGCAGCATTCGTTCATGACGTCGGCCACGGGCCGCTCTCCCACCTATTCGAGGACGCCATCCCCGGCACGCCGGAGCACGAGACCTGGACGGAGCGCATCGTGCTCGACCCGTCGACGGACGTGAACCGAACGTTGGCGACCATGGACAGCGCGTTGCCCGCTCGCGTCGCCGACCTTGTTCACGGGCACCACCCGCTCCCGTACTTGGCTCGCGCCGTTAGCGGAGAGCTCGACGTCGATCGATGCGACTACCTCTTGCGCGATGCGCACGCGACGGGTGTGCGCTACGGCATTTATGACCTGGATTGGCTTCTCAGGAGCCTCCGTTTCGCTCCAGGCGAGGGCGACGCGCGTCCTGCCCACGCCGGGGGGCGACCGAGCGCGGCTCTGCGCGATGCGCCTGCGCTCGCGATCGACGGCGCCAAGGGTTTGCCCGCGATAGAGGCATTCATCACGGCGCGTCTCTTCATGTTCCAGCAGGTCTACTTGCACAAAGCGACGCGCGCGGCGGAGTGGATGATCCGGCAAATCCTAGCACGTGCTGTGTCGGTGCTCCGCGAGGGCGCCAAGTTGAACTTTGTGCCTGGTGCTATCCTATCCGCTGCTCGCGCCGCGCCCGTCTCACTGGGCGACTACCTCGATTTGGACGACGGCGTTCTCTGGGGAGCAATGCACGCTTGGGAGGGCGCCCGCGACCCGGCCCTCGCTGATTTGTGCCGCCGTGTCCGAGCCCGTGCTCTCTTCAAGACGCTCGAGCTCTTCGGCGAACACGCCACCGCCGAGGGCCGCGAGCGAGCGGTTGCGGTGGCAAGGGACGTCGCGGCTTCACGAGGATTCGACGCGCATCAATACGTAGGGTTGGATGTCGCTAGTGTTGAGCCGTTTGGGGCGGAATCCGAGCCGCTGATGGTGGTCTATGCCAAGGGACCGGCCAGACCCCTACACGAGGTTTCTTTTCTTCTCTCGCGGTTGGCGGGACAGGTGCTCTCCCGCGTGCGTCTCATACTCGCGCCCGAGCTGCGCGATGCAGTCGTCGATGCGCTGCGCATGTGAGCGCCTCGTTGCAGCTGGAGCCGCTGTAGCCGCCCTGCTCAGTGCAGGGGCGCTGCACGCGGACTACTCCGCCACGGAGCCGAGCTACGGACGACTCGACGGGGACGTGACATTCGTCCTCGAGGCGGGGATTGCAATCGGCCCACGAAACCCACGCGGCCTCGGCGGCGCCCGGCTGCGCTATCTCGACACGGCAGGCTGGTTCATGACCTACGAGGACGCGGGTTTCGTAGGAGCCGAGTCGGCGCCGCAGCGCGTGCTGGCAACCGGGTGCGAGATGCGCCCCCTTTTCTTGTTCCGCTGGTTGCGAGACTACGAGACGAAGCGGCCGTTCTTTGATCTAGTTGTGGACTCGATTGGGATCGAGCTGGGCGCCGCATTCGCGCAGCGTGCAGGCTCGAGCTTCTCTTCGCGGCCTGAACTTCAGGCGGGACTCGGGTTCGAGGTTCCCCTTTCGGCGAGCGGGACCGGCTTCTGGCTTGACGTTCACGGCGGTATGAGGTGGAGCGGCGACGCGCTCGAACAGCGTGCGATTCGTACTGCCGATGACCGCGCCGCTTACCTCGCCATCACGCTTGCGTGGCACCAGTTCTTCCCGGCGCACGTCGTGGACACGGGTGACGTTCTACCGCCTTAGGATCCTTGCCTACAGCGCGTCTAACCCCGCCCGGCCCATCTTTGGGCCACTCTTCATGGGGGCGGCGGTCACGTTCTCTTGTCAGCGCGGTTTTTGCTTCTTACCAGTGCGTCTTCGTTGCTCGGTCCCTCATCAATTGCGATTGGGAAGGGGCTCGTCTTCTTGAGCAAAAGCGCGTTTTTCTGCTCGACGGGCTGCTTTTCAACGAGCGGGGCGTCATTGCCAGCGAACAAAGCGTCTGTGCCGACGAGCGGAGCGTCATTGCCAGCGAACAAAGCGTCGCCGTCTATGGGGAGAGCGACGTTTTCAATGGTCAACGTCTCGTTTTCGATCGGCCGCGGCTCTTTCATCGTTTGCCACTTGCGGCCGCCGTTGCACGTCTTTACATGTCCTCGAGGACACGCGCGGCGAGTGCACAATTGTTGGCCTGCCGCTGCATTGCGTCGCGCATCTCGCGGTCCGTGATCACGCGCTCGCCGGCGGGCACGACGCGCGCGCTGCCGGATCGGCGCACCCGGAGCATTTCTTTGCCGCTGATCAGATCGAGCAGGTGCACTCTCGCGGGGTGTTCGACGAGCTGCAGCGAATCCTCGGATACCGTCTGAGCCCCCGCATCCCCGGGGGTCGCTGCTTCAGGCACGTCCTCGTCTAGAACTAGCAGGAAGAATTTCGCGCGCTTCACCACCTCGACGGCGAACGGCAGCTCCTCACTCACGGCCTTGTCGTACTGCTGCGCGAAGACGCGCAGGCGCAGGTCATCATCGGCGCTCTGCACCTCGCGCACCCACTCGTCGGTAAGAATTCGCGTGGACGCGTATGCGCGGCCGAGATTCCACGGCTGCTCCGCAAAGGCACCACCGCCGGTGTCTCCGCGAGCGCCGCCGTCGTTCGGTTCGCGCAGAAGGCACGCGGCGAACGCGTCCCTGCGCGCGAGTGAGGCGACGGCGCGGATTGACGCGGTGTCTTTCGCATCCGCCAAGCGCATCCGTAAGTAGAGACCTGGCTGTGACCGGAAGTCACCGCGGCGAGCCCGGGCATCGACGAGGTCGCCCGCGTACTCTCTCGCGGAGCCGAGCACCTCCGCTTCGAGCTTGTCCCGCAGCGGAAACCACTCCGCGCCAAGGGTAGTGGCGAGGGCTCGCTGCTTTGCGAGAAGAGCCTGCCGGTCGGTGTGGAGCTCGCGGTCACTCACGACCTTGTGCGTTACGAGGCCTCCCAGCACCGCGGCGGCCGCCACGAACCCGGCTTGCATTGTCCAACGCGAGCGGCCGTTGGCACGGTCTTCGCGCGCCTGCGTGATAGCCGTCAGCCCGCGCGCAGACTTCCTCTTCGACTCGCGCATTTCACCTTCGCTGCCGGCGCGCCCCGGCTCCGCATTTCGCGACGCTCCCGTCCCCCCGAGTCAGCAATGTGCCTGCCGGTCTTCAGTGTGGGGTCTTGGGTAGGTTGTTGACCATGAAGCTGACGTTCGGAAAACCAGCGAACGCGGCGGTTTGGAACACACTCTTCACCACCACGGCCTTGATGTTCTGGTCGATTTGAAGGAGCACGACGCCCGGAAAATCCTTGTTCGGGTGCGTCTGCTTCCACAGTTCGCGCTTGGCCTTCAGGATGTTGAAAAGCTCGTCGATTCGCTGCATCCGGTCAGACTCCTCGACCGTGCGCGTATTCCCGGCCGGGGAGCCGTCCACGAGAATTTGACTCCCGACGACGGCGGCCATCGGTGCGTCGATCATGTCTAGGGTGTTCTCCGCCTTGGGCATGTTGAGACCGCGCGCGATCGGGGTCTCACCGCTGGCGCTGAACGTCATCAACAAGAAGACGACCGTCACGACCAAAAAGTCGATCATGCTCGTCAGCGACAGGCTGGCGTTGGTCGATCGACTCCCGCCACCCGCAACCTTCTTCTCGACGAATTCCAGGCCGACGTGGCCCATGAGGCGGCGACCGGGCGACTGAATGGGCATGCGTGTCTGCGCCTCCGCTTGCTAGTTGACCGCGAACGTGATGTTGAAGGCCGGCAGCTTCTCGGTCTTGCCGCCGATCTGCATCTCGCGATGCGCCTGGTAGACCGCGTCGATGACGCCGATGATGTATTTGAACTCGGTCTTGTTGTCGCTGTGCAAGATCGCCTGATCGAGCTTCTTGTCCGACGGGTTCGAGTGTTGGCCCTTTGCCTTCCACTCGGACTCCACCTTGGCAGCGAGGTCCGGAAAGCGGACCACTTCGACGCTGCCTTGCGTCGTCACCACGTCCTTGCGGGGCACATCGATCGAATCGACGGTGGTCGCCCCCTGCTTCCAGACGAGGACGAATTTATCCTCGGACTGCATCATCACGTGGAGTTGCTTTTCAGGCTCGACCTTTTCTTGTTCCACGTCGGGCCGCGGCGGGCCCGGAACCTGCGCGTCGGCGTTGATGCGCGCCATGTGCGTCCACACCGCCGTGATCAGGAGGAACGAGATAGTGACCATGAGCAGGTCGATCATCGGGATCATGTTGATCTCCGAATCGAGCGACTTGCGCTTGCCTTTCCCGCCGCCACCGACGTCTACTCCGCCCATTTGTTTCTCCGCTCCAGATCAGAACCAACCGAGTTTTCGACCGCTGCTCGTCCTATCATGACATACGCGGCATCACCGCGGCGCAGCGGACCCGCAACCTGCGAGTCCGCCAACGCATTGCGCTGATTGAAGGGACGAAGCGGATCAGCCGGTCGGCAGACCGGCCATGTTGACCTTTTGCCGATTCGTAATGACTAGGTTGAGCACCTGGACGCTGGCCTCGTTGATGTCGTCTTCGAGCGACTGCGTCTTGCCATTGAGGACGGCGTAAGCCACGAGGCCGAGGATCGCAACTATCAATCCGAAGGCCGTGCAGTTCATGGCCTCTGAAATGCCTTCTGCGAGGATGCGCGCCTTTTGGCTGGGATCGACGCTTTCTCCGGAGACGGCGCCGAAGCTCGTGATGAGGCCCGACACCGTTCCCAGAAGACCGCTCAGCATCGAGAGGTTCGCGAGGAGAGCGAGATAGCCCGTTCGCTTCGCGATGCGCGGGATCTCCCGGAGCGCTGCCTCGTCCATGGCCGCCTGGACCTCCTCATCCGGACGGTTGACCTTCACGAGGCCGGCCTGGACGATGCGCGCCAGCGGCGCGTTGGCCGCTGAGCACATTTTGACCGCTTTCGCGATGTCGCCTGCGAGGATGCACTTCTGCATGGTCGCGAGGAACACGTCCTTGTTTATGGATGCGCCGAACAGGTACAGCGACCTCTCGACGATGACCCCAACCGTCACGATGGACCAGAAGAGGATGACGTACATTCCCCAACCGCCGTCCTTGAAATGCTTCCACACAGCAGCCATCTAACAGTCCTCCATCAATTGTTGGTCGGGGCTTTTCAGCGCATCATCGAGGGGCTGCCTCGATGCGTTCCGACGAGTGTCTCGCGAGCGTAACCCATGACCTCGTGAGTGATGCAATCTGCGACCGCATCGGTCGCGCGCCAACCGGCGGGCGACGAAGGTATCCGAACGGCGTGGATCGAAGCAAGCGCATCACGGCAAAAGCACACGCAGCTAGCCACGAGCAACGCGAGCCTGACAGGTGAGACCAAAGTACGTCAAGGGAGTTTGGACGGCGTAGGGCAATCGAGACATTTGAGACGCGAGTAGAACCGGGCATGGAATCCGCGGGTCCGCGAACTTTGCGCCGTGACAAGACGCCGGCCCGTTTGAGCGGGCGCTCCCAAGCGCAAATCAGCCATGGAGCGAGCGATGTGCCGCTTTAGCCTGCCTGCGCCAGCAGGCCAACGGCGGGGAGAGGTCGGACGCCGAGTTCCCTCAATGGTGAATGGTGGTTATGCGTGATCGGAGCGCCTACGTTCCGCAGGGCAGTTGTCGGGGCATACGTTGACGAGTTCGATACCCCGGCGGTATCGTCGGCCGCGCATCCCAGCGAGGGGGGGTTGAAGCCCCGATCGCATGGGTCATCCCCGTCTTTCAGCGTTCAAAAACGATGACCGGCCCTCGACCCGGTCGACCCGGTGTGCACCAACACTCCCGCGGCGCGATTCAGAGCCACCGCGAATTCCCATTTCCGAAGCGCCTGCCGCTATACTGGCCGGCACGAATGCAAGACGCCGCGCGCCCCTGAGGTGCTCGGACCTTTGAGAGAAGGCAGAAAGGAGCGTCGGGGAATGTTCGTGGTCCTTGTTGCGGAGCAGGCGGCGCAGGCTGCGAGCGGTGGGGGCGGCCTGATGGGCGCCTTCAAAGAGAAGCCGACGTTTTTGGTGGCCAATTTGGTCGTCAGCGCGGTGGTCATTGCGATGATCATCGAGCGCGTCGCTTTCCAACTCTCGAAGTACAGCGTCAACTCGAAGGAGTTCTTTGCGCAGATCAAAAAGCTCGTGACGGCCGGGAACATCGACCGCGCCATCAAGCTCTGCGATGCCGGCGATTATCCGATACTGCAGCTCGTGAAGTCCGGCCTCACCCATGCCAACAAGGGTCCGGACGAGATCGACGCCGCGATGAGCGAGAAAATGGGGGAGCTGCGCCCGGCGGCAGAGAAGCGAGTCGGCTCGCTCTGGTCGCTGGCGAACATCGCCACACTCATCGGTCTTCTCGGAACAGTCACTGGTCTCATCACGACGTTCAACGCGGTCTCTGATCCGCGCCTTTCGGCCGCGCAGCGGCAGGCGCAGCTCTCGCTCGGCATCTCGGAGGCGATGTACAACACCGCGTTCGGCCTTGGCATCGCCGTCACCTGCATGATCGCCCACCTGTTCCTTCATCAGCGCGCGAAGACGATTCAGCACGATCTCGATGCGACGCAAGAGAGGGTGTTCAATCTCTTGACCATCCAGACGCGCCCGACCAACTACTGATCGCGTCCCCTGGAACCCGCGATGCCGGACACAGAGAAGCTCAGCGCCGCGCAACGAAGCAAGGTGCGACGCCTTGCTGCGCCGCGCGAGCTTTCGCCTGATGAGGAGGGAGGCGAGCTCAACATCGTTCCGTTTCTCGACATCATCACGAACGTCCTCATGTTCGTGCTCGCGACGATCACGGTCACCTTCACGACGATGATCGACTCCCAGCCGCCGCGCCAGGGAGGGGCGAGCGCGCGTCCGCCGACCAAGCCCACGCTCTCATTGAACGTCATCGTCATCGACAAGGGGTTCATCGTGTCGGCGTTCGGGCAGCGGATCGGTGAGGGTTGCCAGGGCGCGGGCTCCGGCATGGCCGTCGGCCTCCGCCCCGGCGATGGGCCTCCAAACTACGATTACGCGTCGCTGACTCAGTGCGCAAAGCGTCTCAAGAACCAGGTCCCCGAGGCCGCCGATGAGACGGCCGCGACAGTCACCGCGAACAAGGACATTCCCTACCAGGTGATCATCAGCACGATCGACGCCATCCGGCGCAGTGACGATGGTCAGGAGCTGTTTCCGGACATCAATTTCGGAGTCCCCAAGTAAGTCATGAACGAGCCGCCGGTCGCTCCTCCGACGCGGGCCACGGGCGCCGTGCGCCAGAAGCCTGCCACGCTGGCTGTCTACAAGCGCGAGCTGCGGAAGGCCATTGCGCGCAATCGCGTCGAGCCGGAGATAAATTTTCTGAACATCACCGCGATGATGGACATGATGACCATCATCCTCGTCTTCCTGCTGAAGAGCTTGAGCACGTCGACGGCATCGCTTCCACAATCGCAGGACCTACAGCTACCCAAGAGCGTCCTAACTACCGAGCCCGATTCCGAGCCGGAGGGGCTGCCGGTCATCGTGTCGAAGTCACAGATCATCGTGGGGGAGACTGTCGTGTGTCCCGTGCCGCCGGACGCCGCGCAGTACGGTGTCGAGGCAAAGTACAAGCGGGGCTCGCGCAACGACTACTTCATCGTCCCGCTCGGGAGCGCCCTCCAGAGCTGGCGCGAATCCGACAAACGCATCCGTATGGCCACCGGCAAGGACCCCTCGCGTAGCGAGGCCATCATCATCGCCGATGTGTCGATCCCGTACCGGCTGCTCACCGAGGTCATGTACACCCTCGGGCAGACGGAGTTCTCCAAGTTCCACATGATGGTGTTGACCAAGAAGTAGAGAGCTGCGCTCACACGCCAAGCAGTGTCGAACGGGTCGGCGAGGCGGAGTAACGGCGCATCGAGACGTTCATGACGAGGCCCACGCCGATTAGGACGGTCATGACGCTGGAGCCGCCGTACGAAAACAGGGGTAGCGTCACCCCGACGACCGGCAGAAGGCCAATCGCCATTCCAAGGTTGAACGCCGCGTGCCAGAAGATGATGCTGCCCACGCCCACCGCGAGGACGGCGCCGAATCGATCCTTCGCCGAGGACGCCACGCGAAGACACCAGAGCACGAGAAATCCGTAGAGGGCGACCAGCGCAAGACTGCCGACCGCGCCCCACTCTTCGGCGAAAACGGGGAACGGAAAGTCACTGTGCTGCTCGTGCAAGAACATGAATTGGTTCTGCGAGCCCTTCATGAACCCCTGGCCGAACCAGCCCCCGTTCCCGACGGCGATTCGAGCCTGGCGAGGGTCCCAGTTGTAGCCGAGGATGTTCTCGTTCGGATTAAGCCAGGCGTTGATGCGCTCGTTCTGATAGCCCCGCAGGCCGTAGCCCCAGAAGACGGGCGCGACCACGGTCACTGTGAGTGCGAGCGCCACAACGCTGCCGCGCTGTATTCGCACCAGAGCGCATATCGAGACAAAGATTAGGATGAGGATGAGCGCAGTCCCCAGGTCGGGTTGGAGGAGGACGAGCGCGGTCGGGACGGCCATGATCAGCGCTGGTGCCACGAGCCCCTTGAGCGTTCGTCCCTCGCTCTTGGGGTCGTCGTGCAAGTACTTCGCGAGCGCGATGACCAGAAAGAGCTTCATGAATTCGCTTGGCTGGAAGCTGTAAGAACCGATGTAAATCCACCGCGAGCTGCCGCGAATCTCCCGCCCAAGGATGAACACGAGCAGCAGCAGCACGACGCCCATCGCGTATAGCGCATAGCCGAGCCGCTCGTAGTGCCGGTAATCAATGGCGGCAACCACGGTTGCGAGGATTCCCCCGCCGACAAGCCAATAAATCTGCTGGATATAGTCGTCGGCGTGCGCGCGGGAAACGCTTGTCGCCGAATACAGATTCGCCACACCGATGACAGCAAGTGTAGCGACGCCGATGAAGAGCGGCCAATCGAAGTACTCCCGCACACGGCCTAACCCGCTCGCATCGCCCAAGCGAAGCGTCATGGCTTCGCTCGCACGCCTCTCGGTGACGTGGCTGAATTGCTCGCAGGCGTCATCTTGGGCGGAGGCGGGCGTCCCAGCCGGATCGCCTGCAGGCGTTCGTATTCGTGCACGATCTGCATCGCGATCGGAACCGCGATTTCAGGGCCGGATCCGCCGTGTTCGACAAGTACCGCCACTGCGATTTCGGGCGAGTGCGCGGGGGCAAAGCTCGCGAACCACGCGTGGTTTTGAGAGAGAAACCACGCCATCTTCGGCTCCTCTTCCTTCTTCGGTACATAGCCGGTCTGAGCCGTTCCCGTCTTTCCCGCGACGTCGAGGGATGGGTCGCGGGCGGGAAACGCCGTTCCGCTCGGGTCGTTGACAACGTCGAACAGCGCGTCCGTCACGCGGCTCAAATTATCGTGCGCAAACGAGATTTGCCTGCGGATGCGCGGGGGAAACTCCTGAACGACGGCGCCGTCGCTCGTCTCGACCGCGCGGACAATCTGCGGCTGGTATAGCGTCCCGCCGTTGGCCAGCGCCGCGTACGCGAGCGCCAGTTGCAGCGGCGTCACCGTCACGTCCCCTTCGCCGATTGCCATGTTGAGCGTGAAGCCCACACGGAACTGACCACGATAGCGGAGAGCGTACCAGGAGCGTGTCGGAATGCGCCCTGGGGCTTCGGGATTGATTCCGAGCCCCGTCTTCTCTCCCAGCCCGAACGCCTGCGCCACCCGCGCGATGCGGTCCATTCCTACCGTCTCTGCCAAGTGGAAGAAATAAACGTTGCAGGAGCGCGAAATCGCCTCGCGCAGTCGCACCGGTCCATGCACGTGACTGCAGCGGAAGACTCTGTGCCCGAAGCTCACGTAGCCTTCGCACTTCTCGGTGTGCTCGGGCTCGACCAATTGGTCCTCCAGGGCGGCAAGCGCGCTGAAAGGCTTCATCGTGGAGCCCGGCTGGAATGCTCCGCTGATGGTCTTGTCCAGCATCGGCCTCAACGGATCGGCATAGAGCCGCGTGAACGTCTCGCGCACTCGATCGCGCCCGGCTCCGCCCGAGAGATCGTTAGGATCAAAATCCGGCTTGGAATAGAGGGAAAGGAGGCGACCCGTGCGGACGTCGACGACGACGACTGCCCCTGCGGCGCGGGCGCGCATGGCCCGCTGGATCATTTGCTGGAGATCAGCGTCTATGGAGAGCCGCAGATCGCGTCCTGGAATGGGCTCTAGCCGAACCGGCGGATCGATGAGGCGCTCCGCCTCGGGACCGCTGCGATAACGGCCGCGCGCATCCACGACGCGCTTTTCCCAGCCGCGCTGCCCTCGCAAGTATGACTCCCAGGCGCGCTCCAGTCCTGTCGCGCCCACGAAATCCCCTGCCTCGTATCCAAGAGGGTTGATACGTTGTATTTCGTCGCGCGGCAGCTCCTCGTAGCGTTTGGGCCGGTACTTCGACAGCGCCTCCGCGTCGATCTCGGCGACGTAGCCCAACGTATGCGCACCAAGCTCTCGGTACGGATAGTAGCGGACCGGTGAGCCAGCGACCTCGACCCCCGCCAGCTCGTTGGTGTGCTGCTTCAATTCAGCGACAACATCGCGCGGCACGTCTTCACGTACGATGATGGGAGTTCGCCAGCAGGGGGAATTGTCCGCGTCGCTGGCGCACGCCATCCGGATGCGCTCCTCGAACACGCGCCTCTCTTCGGGGTTGAGACGCAGGATTTCTCCGAGCGTTAGCCACGAGTCGGGGTCATGCGGGACGGCTAGTCCGTTCCGGTAGCGGGTGGGCCGGGCGCTCGGCATCACCCGCCCGGGGACGACCAGCACGTCGTAAGAGGCGCGGCTCGACGCAAGAACCTTCCCGTTGGTGTCGCGGATCACTCCGCGCGTCGTGGGAAGCACGACTCTGCGAATGATGTTCTCATGCGCGATGGCCGAGTATTGTGCCCCGTCCACGAGTTGAAGTTGGACCAGCCGCGCGATGACGGCGAGGAAGCCGACCGTCGCAAAGAGAGCCATCCACTTGTAGCGCTTTCGGAATTCGCCGACGTCCGAGCGTGCCACGAGAAGATTCGTCATGATCCGGCGCTCCCGCCCGCCTCGCTTCTCGGTGAGCCTGCGGTTGCAAAGTGGATCCACTGCGCTGCTCGGAAGACGAGAGGCGCGATGGCCGCAGTCGCGATGGCATGCGGCAGTGCTAGCGGGTAGAGCGAGCGCGGTACCGATGGATCGCGGCCAAAAATGGCGATAAGAACGAGGATCATCGTGCTCTGGAGGATCGTAAAAACTGCCACCAAGACGACTTGCATCCAGGTGGTCTGCGCGGCCAAGCGCACGCCAGCTGCACGGGAAAGGACGAACGTGGCTACGTACGTGAACGTGTAGAGGCCCACCGGGGCGGCTCCGATGACGTCCGTCGCGTAACCCAGCATGAACGCCACCGCGGCTCCACGTGCGAGCGAGTACTCGTGCACGCCCATGAAGAGAATGAGAGGGAGGACCAGCGCAGGAATCGGCCGTCCGACGTGTGCGTGAGCCGCCGATGCGAGTAGCGCGTATCCCAGCAGCACGGTTGCGGGGAGCGTGCAATCGGTCCGGAACGAAGCGGGCACACGAGCATGCCCGGGCACGGACCGTGTTTGCGCAACCGTCCGCGCCACGTCCATCGACACGGCGCACACCCAGATGGCAGCCGCGACGGCGGGGCGGATCCCATCAAGGATGCGAAAGACGTTGGACTGAACCATGAGCAGGGCAATGCCGGCTGCGAGGAAGGCCACGTTACGCATCAGGGCCTTGCGCGAGGTCCGCCGGACGCGGCGCCCGTCGAGCTGCTTTGCGTCGACTCGTCGCCGGGCGCGGTGACGAGGATCAGCACGGTGTCTAACCTGGAGAAGTCTACGGTCGGCGACGCATCGACGTCCTGGTCGCGGCCGAGTTCGCGTTTGATCACCTTGGTCACTCGCGCTACCGGCAATCCTCGCGGAAACCAGCGCCCCTTGCCGCTCGTTACGAGGAGGTCACCGATTTCGACCTCGTCGCGCGAGTCGACCATTTCGACCTTGCACCCGTAGCGCGCGGGATCCCCCGTGCCGCGCACGAATCCACGCGCGTGCGTGCGCTCGTCCTCGACGTCGACCCCAAAAGCAGCGTCTACCGCGAGTTGCACGTCGAGCGTGTCCCCGCCGGCGTGGAGGACCGCCCCGACGACACCGTCGGGTGAAATAACGGGCATATGCGGGCGCGCCTCGCGCGAGCCCTTGTCGAGCACCACGCGGGTGACCCGGAAAAACTCCGTGAAGTCTTTACCGACCACCTGCGCGCTGACCGCGCCCGGCGTAGAGTCCTTTAGCTGCAACAGCCTTCGCAGCTGGCGGTTTTCGACCTGCGCGTGCTCCAAGGCGTGGACGCGTTCTCGCAGTCGTGCATTGTCGTACGAGAGGCGTGCGTTGTCGTCCTTCACGTCCACGAGGTATACGTAATCATCCCAGACGCTTCCGATGCTTCGGGCGACGGCAGCCGCGGTCAGCTCCACCGGCGCGGAGGCGCGCAGGATCAAGCGATCCATCGGCCCCTGGCTCTCGGGCGCCTTCATATTCGCCTTGAGAACGAAGAACGGAAAGGCCAAGAGGACGACGACGATCGTGGCGTCGCGATAGCGCTTTAGAGCGGGAGTCACGCGGGCTGCTCCGTCGACATCGTCGAGAGCCGCCAAGGCTCTCAGGCGATCGTGACCTCCTTGAGCAATTCCATGTGATCCAGCGCCTTGCCGCTGCCGAGAACGACGGCGCTGATCGGGTCGTCGCAGACCATGACGGGCAAGCCAGTCTCCTCACGAAGAAGGACGTCAATATTGCGCAGGAGCGCGCCGCCGCCCGTGAGTACGACGCCCTTGTCGACGATATCTGCCGCGAGCTCCGGGGGGGTCTTCTCAAGCGCGGTCAGGACGGCCTCTACGATGGCGTTGATCGGCTCGGTCAGGGCTTCGCGGATTTCATCGCTATTGACCACCACTGTCTTGGGGACGCCGGCCACCAGGTCGCGTCCCTTGACTTCGGTGGTCAGCTGCTTCTCGAGCGGGTAAGCGTTTCCGATCTGGATCTTGATCCGCTCGGCCGTCTGCTCACCGATGGCAAGGTTGTACTTACGCTTCAGATATGCCGCGATGGCGTCATCCATCTTGTCGCCGCCGACGCGAACGCTCTGCGAGTACACGATGCCTGCCAATGAGATAACGGCGACCTCGGTGGTCCCCCCGCCGATGTCCACTATCATGTTTCCGCTCGGCTCCGTGATGGGAAGACCGGCGCCGATCGCCGCTGCCATGGGCTCCTCGATGAGATACACCTCGCGTGCGCCCGCACTTTCCGCGCTCTCCTTGACGGCACGCTTTTCGACCTCGGTGATTCCGAAGGGCACGCAGATGATGATCCGCGGCTTCACCAGCGTGCGGCGACTGTGCGCCCGCGCGATGAAATAGCGCAGCATCGCCTCTGTGATCTCGAAGTCGGCAATGACCCCGTCACGCAGCGGTCGTACCGCGCGGATATTCCCCGGCGTGCGCCCCAGCATCTCTTTGGCCTCGCGGCCGACAGCGAGCACTTTGTTTCCGCCGCGGGCGTCCTTCTGGACTGCGACCACGGAGGGCTCGCAGGAAACGATTCCCTTCCCCTTCACATAGATGAGGGTGTTCGCGGTGCCGAGGTCGATCGCGAGATCGTTCGAAAACAGGCCGTGCAGCCAGTCGAGGATCATCGGCAGCTCCTTGCCGCGGTGGGACTGCCTGCGGGGAGGCCGAATTGCCGCCACGCGAGAACACGCTCATCTTAGGGGTCGCAGTGAGGCCCCTTGGGGAAGGACGCTTCTACCAACAGGCGGCAGCCATGTCTACGCGTCAAGCGGAGAGGCTAAACGGATGCGCAGAGCGAGGATGGTGCCAAGCTGCCAGCGGCTCAACCCTTCGAGATCTTGCCCTCCTTGTGCGGAAAATGCTTCCGGCACACAGGGCAAAACTTCTTAATCTCGAACTTGTCCGCCATCGTTCGCTTGTTCTTGGTGGTCGTGTAATTGGCACGGCCACAGTTGCCGCAGGTCATTTTGATGATGTCACGCATTGGGAACCTCACCTGCGGTCGACGCCGCGGGGGCCTGGAAACTGCAGTACTATGTCGTTCTAGTCAAGTGGACCGCCCGCGATCCTGCCGAGAATGGGCCGCCTACTCGTCTTCCTTCTCTTCGCTGTAGTCGACGCGGTTCGCGCCGCCGCCGCCGCGATGATCGTCTTTTTCTCCGCGCTTTTTCCGCGGGCCCCCGCCGTCTTCGAAGGAACGCTTACGCTTCTCTTCGTGGCCTGGTTTCCGATGGGCGGGGCCGCTGCTCGCCAACGGGGCGCCTCCGCCTCCTCCTCCTCCGAACGCCTGCGGAAAGGGCGCGGAGAAGCCGCCGCCTTCCGGTCGTGCCGGGCGCTCCCCCTTGGGATGGGCAAGATTCACAACGAGCCGCCGTCCGCGCAAGTCGGCCGAGCGGAGCGCATCAGCCGCAGTTTTTGCGGCCTCCGCGCTCGCCATCGTCACGAATCCGAAGCCACGCTTGCGACCGTCGGCGTCCATCGGCAGGTGAACGCGAACCACACCATCCGGCGACGCGCCGTTGACCAGAACCTGAATTTCTTCTTGGCTGGCGTCATAGGGCAGGTTGCCGACGTATAACGTGCGGTCGGGGGACGCCGGTCCAGCCCCGCCCCCCATCCCGGTCATCCCAGGACCCGGACCCATCCGCGCGCCTGTCGCGCCAGGTCGGGGAGGACTGGGTCCGCCGACCACGTCGCGCCGCGGTGGCTCCGCCTGAAAGGGACGCACGGAAATCGACTTTCCGGCCTGCATCGAGCCGTCCAGTGCGTCACGCGCCGCTTGCGCCTCCTGCGGGGTCGACAGGGTCACGAAGCCGAAGCCACGTGGCCGCCCGGTCAACCGGTCCTTGGGGAGACTGACGCCGAGTACCTTGCCCCCCGTTGCTTCGAAGAGCTGCTTAAGAACGTCCTCCGAGATGCTGTCGGGCAGACCCGCCACAAACAGCTTCGCTTCCTCATTCGCCATGCGAGAATTCACGACCTCCAACTCCGGTTGCGCTTTTCGGTGCTAGAGCAGCCGCCGGGGAGCGAGCGTCGACGCATCGCATGAGGCGGTGATCAAGAGAGCCACCGTCAACGATATCTAGCACACGTCCGCCGTCAACAACCCCCCGTCTTCGAAGGAGCCGCCGCTCCGCTCGCGTTCTCACTCGCTGCTCAGCGCAGCGTTGCCGCGCGAGGAGTCCCGATCGGGACGGAAAACGCAAATGTGGCGCCAAGCGCAAGTAATTCGCCGCAACCAGCGCCGCCGGACGGCGTGCGTGGTTCTGCGGTCGCTTGTCCCCGGTCCTCGACGTGAGCACCGGCCCGTAGGAATGGACCCACGACGTGGGTTCCCTCGGCACTGGCTTCCACCCAGGCGTGGCCCCCGTGACTCTCGGCGATATGTTTCACCAGCGCAAGGCCGATGCCGCTCCCGCGAATGGGCTTACCTCGCGCCGCCGCTCCACGAACGAAGCGTTCGAAAATGCGCTCGCGATCGTCTGGCGCTACCCCCGGCCCCCGATCGATGACGCGAACGACGATCGAACATCCCTCAGTCCCGACGCGCACGATTACCGCGCGGGATCCAGGAGCGTACTTGAGCGCGTTGTCAATGAGGTTGATGGTGGCAAGTTGGATCGCCCGCGCGTCAATACGAGCAGGTGGCTCGCCCTGCTCCAGCTCGATGACGAGCTCGACTCCTTCGCGCTCAGCCAAATGCCTGTAGACGTTCACGGCTTTCGTCACGGCATCGCTCACGCTGCCGATAGCGAAATCGTAAGCCGCCCGTCCGCGTTCTACTCGCGCGAAATCCAAGACATTTTCAATCAGCGACGAAAGTCTTTCGCTCTCGCTCACGATGATGTCCAGGTACTGCTGACGCTTCTCATCGCTCGTGATCCGGCCGGATTGAAGCATTTCGCCGAACATCCGGACGAGCGCTAGCGGCGTTTTGAGCTCGTGGCTTACGTTCGCGACGAACTCGCTTTTCAGGGCCGACATCCTGCGTTCGCGCTCCGCCGCGAGGAGAATCGTTGCCACACCCAGCACGATGACGGCGCACGAGAGGACGACCATGAGAAGCTCGAGCATCGCGCGGTTTTGAACCCGTGCCATGAGCTCGTCGCTCGCGCTGGGCGAAACCTGAACGCGCCAGCCGTACAAAGTAGTCGGAAACCTGACCGCGACCGTGAACTCGCCGGTACGAAGCGGCGGCCCGTAAATGATACGACCGTCCTCATCCACGACGTTGACTCTGCTCGGGGTGGCCGCCTCCGAAAAGAGCGCCGGCATAGTGTCTTTGACGACGCGCCCGACATCGTGCCACGCCACGACCAGGTACCTGTGCCCTCTCTGGCTGTCCGCCGAAACACCCTCCGTGCCGACGACGCGCTGCCAATAGCTGAGCAGATAGCTCTGCCCGCGATACTGCCGGTGCAAGTGCCGGAGCTCGTCCGGCTCCTGCTTCCCGAGCTCCATGTCTCCGCACATCCGTTCGACGAGCAGTCGCCTGAATGCCTCCTCGTCCGAAAACGCGCCCCCTGCGCGCGAAGCGAAGGCAAGGACGGTGTGGAACTCGTCCAGCACGAGGATGGCGCGCACGGTCGGGGTTTCGCGTTGTGCCGTCGGCAACCACCGTTGCGTCAGCTCCGCCAAGCGTTGAGGATCGGCGATCGCGAAGACCACGTTGTCTTGTTCGACGATGCGCTTGTCGAGGCGATCGGCCTTTTCGCTAGCCAACCCGAGCGTCGCTTCTAGGACGGACTGTTGGCGCAGGCGTTCAACCTGCAGCGTCGTGCGGAAAGTAAAAAACGCCAGAACGCCCACGGCGACCAGCACCGCCGGTAATAGGACAAAGCTCGCAAGCCGCTCGCGCAGCCGCGCAATCCCGCGTGCTCGTGCCGGAAGGCTGCTCGAACGTGGTCCGGGCAAGGCTTTGGTTCTTAGCGGATCACGCTGATTTGCTCGGGGTCGGTGACCACCCCACGCGTCGCAACGAACTCCGCGAACTGGTCGGCGATGTATGTTAGTGCGTTGGCCTCTGCCTCGGTGAACGGCTGGCCATCGAGCGGGTTCACGAGCTCTATGGCGCCGAGAAAACGCCCGGACTGCATCACCGGAGCAACGAGGAGGCTCTGAGCGCCGCCAATCCCGGCGTAGCGTTCCGGCAACATCGGATCCCCGCGGAGCGCCTCAGTCATCAGGACCGCGCGCCGCCTCCGCATGGCGATCGAGAGTATCGGATCCTTCTCGGGATGCCGCCGCAGCAGCAACGCGTTCGCGTTCGCCCCCCGCGCGCTCGTAACCAGGAAGCTGCGGCGGTCGATGTCGTAAAGGTGCACGATCCCGGCGCGGGACGGCATCTTGTCCATGGCTTGATCGAGGCAGAAGTAGCCCCCCTCGACTGCGTCACGCAAAAAGTGGAGGTCATGCATCACCTCAAATAGGTCGGTGATCAGATCCTCAGCTCGTCCCCGCGGCCGAATCAAGAGCGTCGCGGCTGCCGGCGAGGGCGGCGAAGAAGAACCGATTTGCAGTGGCGCGGCGGTGCTCGCCAAAGACTCCACGGGGAGGTGGCCGCCGACGAGCGGTGGAGAGGAGACTGGGGGATGTGTTGAGAGCGGCGTTGCGCGAGCGGCCATCGGATGGGTCGGGGCGATGTCCACTGCCGGACCATTCCCAGGACCTACCGCTGCGGCCTCGTCGGCGACCGGCGGCTCCGACGGCGGGAAAGGGGTGCTCTCGTTGACGGACGGCGCTCCGGCCGCCCCAGCGGCCGAGCGCTCGACAAATGAAGGCGAGCGAACAGCAGGATCGGCCGATCGGCGTGCCGTGAGCGGCAGCTCGGCGACCGGGACCGATGCATGAGGCGAAGCGCCCGCGGCGGGCGGCACGATGGCTTCGCGCGATACGATCTCAACCGGCGCGGCCGAAACCGTGGCGTCGCGAGGTGCTGTGGGGATCGATCCGCCGGCTTTCGCGCTTGCGACAGGGAAGGCGACCGGAGCCTTCGGGGGTTGCTTTCGCGGAAAGCTCAATGCCGTATCGACGCGCCAGTCCTTCCAGCAGAGCGTGGCGAGGGGGGGGAGCCGCGGTTTGCCCTGAACGATCTGATCGAAGACCCCGATGTTCACTAGCTTGCCGGGCGGCGAGCGTTCGAGTGATGAACGAATGCTCGCGAGCTGCGTCAGCAAGAGAGTCTCCGCGGCTCCCTCGCTGGTTCCAACCGGCATCAAAAAGGCATACTCACGATAGGTGAGCGGCATGTCGTTCGTCGCATCCTGTTCGCGCCTGAAAACCAACTTTCCGCTGGCAACTGCGGCAACCTCCGCCGCGGGAGGCGGCGCAGCACTGCGCAGCCCTTCGACCGCCGTCTCGTCCGTGGGCGATCGGTGCGCGCCGGGAACATCCGCTGAGCGCGCGCGAGGGGCGGCAGCCGAGGGAGAGGCAGTCGGGCGGGTTTCTGCGTCGGGGGGCGCGCGACGAATCGCGTATCGCAGCCTCGAGAGGGGATCGAGCGCGCGGCACCCGTCGTTCAGCAGCTCGATCGAGAACCCGCTCAGGGGCGATGTCTCGCCGCGCTTACCGCGCGCTATCTGCAAGGCGTTTTGCCAGGACTCCGATTCGATGTGGAGCGACTCCGTATCGGTCTTTCCGAGCGCGGTCACCTCCACGAGCCAGCGCATTCGTCGCTTCGCCCTTTCATCGGTTAGGGGGCATTAAGAAATGCCACCGGAAACGTTATCAGGACACGGTCGAGCCGGTCAACGAATGCTACTCGGCCCGCAGCCCGTCAGCAGGCCTGAGCCGGGCCGCATACACTGCCGGAAGAATCGTTGCCACGAGGCAAATCGCGACCGCGACGATGGCCGGGACGATAAATTCCATGGCATGCATCGAAACGGGTAATCGCGAGATGAAGTAAACCTTCGGATCTAGCGGAAAACGGTATGCGAGCAAGCACCGGCAAGAAACCCATCCAATCGAGACGCCCAGGGCCGTCCCGGCGAGTCCGATGATGGCGCCCTGGTAGAGGAAGATACGTAGGACCGCGTCGTCGGTCGCGCCGAGCGCCTTCAAGAGCGCAATCTCCTTCTTTTTTTCGAGAACGACCATGATCAACGTTGCGATCACCGTGCACGCGGCTACGAGAATAATGAGCCCAAGCATGAAGCTCATGCCAATTTGCTGGATGAGCAGGGCGGTAAAGAGCCCGTGATTGAGCTGCTGCCACGTCATTGTGTTGTAAATCCCGTTGTTGAGACGGGTGGCAATGTCGCGGGCGATCGCATCGGCGCGATCGATGCTGTCCAGCTTCATTTCAATTCCGGTGACGCTGTCGCCGTATTCGTAGAATGCTTGCGCCTCGTACAGATCGGTATAGACGAGCTTCGAGTCGTACTGGTCGAAGCCTGCCTCGAAGACGGCGATTACGCGAAACTGCTTGGCGATAGGAGGCCGTCCTCCGCTGCCGAATGATAGCCCAATTTGCGGCGAAGTGACTTGCACGCAGTCCCCCAGGGCGACGGCGAGCTGCTTTGCGAGACTTCTCCCGACGACGATCCCGGGCATCCTCGCGACTTGATCCGGACTCTTGCAGGGATCGGGGTCGAGAGCGTCTGGGATGTAGTCATCGTCGGATAGATGGCTTTTGTAACCTTCGCGCGGCGTCACCGCCCCGATGGGACCTGCTTCGTGCCGGCCGCTCGCCCCGCGGCCGCTGTCGTGCTGGACCTTCTCGGGGGAGGCCACCATCTGCGCGCTGCCGCGGGGACCTTCTTCGCGGGGAGCGCCGCGCTCCGAAGCCGCGCCTGCGTCCGCACGGCGCATTTCGTCATCGACCTCGCGTTGCATCCAGCGAAGGAGCGAGTCCGTGCCCGCATCGCCGGACGCATTTGCGCGGCTCGCATCGAGCTCTCGACGAAGAGGATCGGGGGAACGCTCGGGCGGAGCCGCACCAGGACGCCGCAGGCCGGCAAGGCTGCCGTCCACGACGTGCTTCGGAAGGTCGAGCACGTGGGGCATCAGCTCGGGGTCGACGCCCTTCAGCAAGACGCCTGTCGCGGTCCGATCGGAATGGGTCAGCATCATCGGATTGATGACGAAAGGAGCGACTCCCACGATATGGCGGATACCCTCTACTTTTCTCATCACGTCCCGGTACTCGCGAAAATCGATCGAGTATTTGAGCACGAGGACGTGAGCGTTCACGCCGAGCACCTTTTCCCGGAACTGCTCCTGGAAGCCGCCCGTTACACTCATCACGATGGTCAGCGCGGCCACGCCGAGAGTCACCCCGCCGATCGCGAGAGCGGTGCTGATGGACACCATGTTGCGCCTCTTGGACGCGAGGTACCGGAGCGCAACCGTGACCGGATATCCCATACGAAGCTGTGCGCTTGCCTATCACGGATCCGGGCCGACCACGAATGCGGGTGCGTGCCCGTCGCACGGATGCCTCCGTAAACCGACCGCGCCAGTCGAGATGGTCCCTTGCTCCTTGCTGCGGCCACCGAAATGGGCAAGCTTTTGTGCGATCGGTCCGTAGCTGCCCTTTGGGACGCTTAACGATATCCCCTTCGTTGCGAGAAGCAGATGACCGACGCTCCGAAATTGCCCGTCCCGCCGGCTTCGAACCCGGACGTGGCCCCTCCCTTCGGCACCTTGCCTTCTGCATCCCGTTCGAGCGCGGACGTGGCAAGGCCGCTCGATCGACCTGACACCGCGTTGCCACCTCCGGCCAAGGTGGACGCATTCCTCGGCCGCACCATCGATGGCCGTTACCTGATCGAGCGCGTCCTCGGCGAGGGCGGCATGGGAATCGTGTATGCGGGACGGCATAAAGTCATCGACAAGAGGGTAGCGATCAAGGTCCTTCGTGGCGAGTGGTCGGCCGATCGCGAGGCCAACGAGCGGTTTCTCCAGGAGGCTCGCGCCGCGAGCGCGATAGGTAACCCGCACATCGTCGACATCAGTGACTTCGGTCAGTTGCCGGATGGCTCCACATATTTTGTGATGGAGCTCATCGACGGCCGCAGTCTGGGCGCCACCCTCGCTGACGCGCAGGGGCCTATGTCCGTGCGTCGGCTTGTGCATATTGCCAAGCAGATCGCGCAAGGACTGGCGGCCGCGCACGCCGCGAACATTGTGCATCGCGATCTGAAGCCGGACAACGTGATGCTCGTTAGCCGCGGCGGCGAAAAGGATTTCGTCAAGGTGCTCGACTTTGGCATAGCCAAGGTCGGCAGCGGGGGGACGCGGATGACCCGTGCAGGCAGCGTGTTCGGGACGCCGCATTACATGAGCCCCGAACAAGCGGCAGGCGCCGCCGTCGATCATCGGACCGACGTGTATGCGCTCGGCGTGATCCTTTACGAGATGGCGAGCGGGAAGGTGCCGTTCGACGCCGACAACTTCATGGGGATTTTGACGCAGCACATGTACAAGGCCCCTGTCCCAATCCGCGCGCTCGTGCCCGAAGTCGACGTCCCCGCAGGGCTCGACGCGGTTGTGCTCAAGTGCCTCACGAAGCAACCGCAAGGGCGATACGCGACGATGGATGAGCTTGTCGTCGATCTTGAGAAGCTCGATGCCGGGCTCTTGCCGGCGGCCGTCAACGAGATGATGGCACGGTCCGGGGGCTTTAACGTCCCCGCTGACTACTTCCGCGCGGGCGGGATGCCGGTGCCCATGCCTGCGTCACCCGGGCATCGGTCGAAGCGCTGGCCCTTGGCCGTGGTCGGTGCGTGTTGTGCGCTAATCGGCGCGGCGTTTGTCGCGATCCCGGCGAGGAACGCCGGGAGCACGCCGCAACCTGCGTCGTCAGTCAAAGCCGCGCCCAGCTCCGGCGCCGCGCCCAGCGAGCCGGTCGGGGTGCCTCCGCTTGGGATCCCCGAGCCGCGGCCGAGTGGCGCCGGCGTGGAGGCCTCCGCGCGTCAGGTCCTCGTCACCGTCATTCCCGAGACGGCCGGCATTGCTCGTGATGGCCGTGACCTTGGAACAGGCCCTATCGCGTTACAGCTAGCTGATAGTGAGACGGCGACCCTCGTGGTGGCACGCAGGGGATACAAAACGAAGACGGTCACGGTCACGGCGCGTGATCCAAAGCAGACGATCGCGCTCGAGCCACTACTTGCGCCTGCTGTCCGGGCACCCGCGGCAGGGCCGAAACCGAGGGGAGGCGATTTTCCGGGTGGTCTAGAAGACGTGGGCGACCCCTTCAAGAGGCGCTGACCCGCCTCATCCGCCGCCTCGGACAAACCCGGTCCCGTTCCACTCGTAGCGCACGTTCCCAATACCACCCCACGGAAGCAGAAGCGGTTCGATACCGCCGCTACCCGGTCGAACCTGCGGCCACGGGTAGGTGCGAGACGTCCACCCTGCCGCGCGACCGGGTGCGGCCAAGATGTCGAACGCTTTGCCGCTAGATGAGGGGACGAACTGCACAAGCCCCTGCGCTCGCTTGCCCGCCTGCTGTCGGGCTGTTTCGATGGCAAAGACGCGCGTGATTTCCTCCCCGATCAGTTCGTAAACGAACATGACTTCGATCTGGATGTCCCGCTTGTCGCGCTTATCGCTTACGTGTCTGACGCCGCGGATCACGAGGTCCGCGGCGCCGTCTCCTGTGAGGTCACGTGCAGATAGGTCCTTAATGTCGCTCGCTTCAGCGAAGGGCTGCAACGTTAGGTATGCGTAGCCCGTACCTTGTTTAAATCCGGGCCCGAACACCACGATATCGCGGCCGATCAATAGGACCCGCTCGGGTCGGGCGTCACCGGCGACGTTCACATTCAGGTCCACCCTCGGTGCGATCTCCCGCCGCACGCCGCGGTCTTTCCGGTACTGCTCAAGCAGCTCTCGTGCTTCATCGTGGCTGTCGACACCTTTCGCCGTAGCGGGCAAAAGCGGTCCAGCTGCAGGGCGGGTCTCGTCATCTGCCCCCCCGCCGGGCCGAAGGGTTGTTTGCTCTCGTTGCGTCACCTCCCGTGACCTCACGAAGCGAAACCCATCGAAGCGATAGGCCCGCTGCCGCACGCGGCCCCAGGGTAGCAAGATCGGCTCGACCTCAGAGGCGACCGGCTCGTTGTAGGAAGAAGCGTCCCACCCTGACGGCGCTTCGACGCTGACCTCGATTTCACCCCGTGAGATGCGCACGGCATTGTCGATGTGCCTGTCCGACTGACGAACGGCAATTTCGTGCGCGAAAGTGACACGTGGCGCTTCGCTTGCGTTCATCGCGCTGAGCACCTCAATATATTCACGCGTGCCGTCTCCCACGCTTTGACGCCGGCGGATCAGGACGTCCGTCTTCCCGCGCCCAGTCACATCGCGCGCATCGAGCTTGACCAGCTCGCCAACCAAATCGCGAACGAAGTAGCCGGTCCCGCCGAGGTACGACGATCCGCAAATAGTCAAATAATGCTCGTATACGGCTATGCGCTCGCGGACACCGTCACCAGTAAGGTCGGCAATCAACTCGGCGACGGGCGGCGTTGCGCTTAGGCCGCGGGGGCCCAGCTCCTGCTCGATCAGCGAGAGCTCTGGCTCAGTGGGTACCCATGGCATCGCGGCGGGGTGCTGACCGTCCCCGGAGCCGGTTGCTACAGCGGAGCCGGCCTTGACGTATGCCGCCACGCCCCGGATGCCCACCCGCGTGAACCGCGCCTCCGGCAGTGCAGACCACGGCACGATGGCCTCGAGCGTGTACCCTTCGGGGCCCTGCGCCTCCATGATCCTGGCTCCCAGAACCGGCCCGCGTTGCACGTACCGCACCGAGCCTTCGCTCTCGCCGGGCTTGCCCGCAAAGAAGTCGATTTCATAGGGTGCGTATCCGCCGGCGCTGAGCGGAACAGCAAGAATCAGCGAGACGTGGTCCAGGCCGGGTGAGAATGCCGCATCGGTGACATCGGCACCGACGTAGAGCTTGGTATCGTCGTACTGGAGCGCGATGGTGAGGCCGATTTTGGCATCGCCCTTCACCACCTGCATCGCTCGTGCAGGAGCCGGCCATTCGTTCAAAACTCCATCGAGCTGCACCGGCTTGCTCTTGTCCACCCGCTCGAGGCGGAGACCATCCGTGGTGACCTTGGTCACCTCGTGAGGGTTGTTCAGCGTCCCGATGCCGTGGGTGGCCGCGTACTGAGCGAAGCCCCGTTCCGACTCGTCGTGCACGGAATTCGCTCGGGCAATGGTCGTGCCTGCGCCATTGCATGCGACAGCCAAGTGGGCGACCACGCCAGCGGCGAGCACGCCGACTAAGCCGACCGAATCCTTCATTCGCGCACCATAGCAACGGCCGGGGGGGCAGCGGTGGCGATGCTCTACCCGGTCTCTACGTCGCGGGCGATCATCGCGGGAAACAGCAGGCGCTGGAGCAGCTTCATGGCCTCGACGCCCGGGATGATGGAAGCGGATAGCATCAGCAGCACCCCCCATTCCCGTGGGCTCATCGTAAAGGTCTGAAACACCGGCCGCAGCGATGGCACGACCACGGCGCAAAGATGAATCCCGCCGCTGAGCATGACGGCCCCCACTAGGGCAAGCGGCAGCAACGGTCGCAACGATAACACGGATTGCGTCGCGGACCGGCAGTTGAAGACATGAAATAGGGGGCTGAGTGCGAGCAGTGAGAAGGTCACTGCGCGCGCGTGCTTCACCGCCAGCACGTCTCCGTATCGTAGGGAAAGCTCGTAACAGAGCATGGCCGCCGTTCCCATCCACACGCCTACGTAGGCCATTCCAAGCCAGTCGCGGAAACCAAGCAACCCCGCTGTGCTCTTCCGTGGCGGTTCGCGCATCTGCGTCGCGTCGGGTGGATCGACACCGAGCGCGAGGGCCGGCAGCCCGTTCGTAATCAAGTTGATCCACAGGATCATCAATGGTGTGAGCGGGTGAAGCTCCGTGAAAAAGCTCACCGCGAAGACGGTCACGAGCAACCCCGCGTTGCTCGACAGCAGAAAGAAGATGGACTTCTGGATATTGCGCCAGATAGCGCGCCCCTCGCGTACCGCGTGCACCACAGTGGCGAAGTTGTCGTCGGCAATCACCATGTCCGCTGCCTCGCGCGCCACGTCCGTGCCATCCTTTCCCATGGCGACGCCGATGTGCGCTTCGCGAAGCGCCGGTGCGTCGTTCACGCCGTCGCCCGTCATGGCAACGATGTGGCCGCGCTGCTTGAATGCGTCCACGATACGAAGCTTCTGCTCGGCGCTCACGCGAGCGAACACACGTACCCGCTCGATCTGCTCTCTGAGCCTCCTGTCCGACAGTTTATCGAGCTCGGCTCCCGTGAGCGCGATGGCGCCTTCTTCCCAGAGCCCCAGCTCCCGGGCAATGGCCATCGCCGTGATCTTGTGGTCGCCCGTTATCATGACTGCGCGAACATGCGCCTCGGCGCAGAGCTCGATCGCATTCTTCACGCCGTCGCGCGGTGGATCCATCATCCCCACGAGGCCGACCAGCGTGAGACGCCTCTCGATCTCGACTGGCGACCGTTCTTCGACGTCCTGTATGGCGTGTGCCTCGACCGATCCCGCGAAGCCGTCTGTCCCAAGGTCGCGCCGAGCCACGGCGAGGACGCGCAGCGCCTTGGCGCTCATCCGGTCGGCCTCGGCCAGGATAGTGCGCACCGACTCCGCATCGAGCGGCACCGTCCCATTGTCGGTTTCATGCGTCGCGCAGAGCGGCAGCAGGACGTCGGCGCTGCCCTTTGTGTGCACAACTTCCCGCCCATCCTGGTCGAGCGCAACGATGGTCATTCGCTTGCGCTCGCTGTCGAAGGGGAGCTCCTTGACGACATGGTGCGCGCTGACCACAGCTTCTTGCGACACGCCGCCCTTCGCGGACAGCGTTAACAATGCACCCTCCGTTGGGTCGCCGATGACACTCCAGACAGACTCGCGATGCTGGAGTGCGGCGTTGTTGCAAAGCGCGACGGTGGACAGCAGATCGCGCAGGGGTCCCGCATCTGTTGATGCTGGGCGGCCCGCATCGTCGAGGATGTTGCCGCGCGGGTCATAGCCCAAGCCCTCGACAGTGAATCTTGCGCCGCCCGCGTAGACCTCGCGGACCGTCATTTCATTCTTGGTGAGCGTTCCCGTCTTGTCAGTGCAAATCACGGTTGCCGCCCCGAGAGTTTCGACCGCCGGAAGCTTCCGTACTATGGCGCCGCGCTTCGCCATACGCTGCATACCGAGGGCGAGCGTAATGGTGGTTATGGCCGGTAATCCCTCGGGAATGGCCGCAACGGCGAGGCTCACCGCTTCGAGCAAGAGCTCGTGCCAGCTGCGATTCCCCTTGAGCATCCCGCGCGTGAAGAGAAGTGCGGACAGCCCAAGGCAGCCCCATAGAACGCGCTTGCCGAAGCTGTCCAGCTTTCTCTCGAGCGGCGTCGTGCGGTCCCGCGGTCGATGAATAAGAGCCGAGAGGTGCCCGAGCTGCGTGCGCGTGCCGGTAGCGACGACCACCGCGCGCCCTCGGCCCCGGACCACACTCGTCCCGACGAAGAGCATGGTGGCCCGATCGCCGAGCGGCGCGTCATTGGCCACCGCCGCGCAAGCGTCCTTCAGGACGGGAACGCTCTCACCGGTGAGCGAGCTCTCCTGCGCCGCCATATTGATGGTCTGCAGCAGACGCGCGTCCGCGGGGACCGCGTCGCCGGCTTCGATCTCGAGGACGTCGCCGGCGACAAGTCGTGACGCAGCGATTATTTTCACGTCGTCATCGCGTCGTACGCGGGCGCTGGGCGTTTGCATCCGCTCCAGCGCGTCCAGCGCAGCCTCGGCGCGTCGCTCCTGCAAGAACCCCAACAACGCGTTAAGCACCACGATGAGCAGGATCGCTGCGGCGTCGCCGAATCGTAAGAGCAGCGGCTCGCCCTTGCGGTTGGTCCCATCGACGATGGTTATGATCGCCGCAACGAGCAGTGTGAGTACGATCGGGTTGGCAAATTGCCCGATCAGCTGCAGTAACGTGTTCTTGCCCAGCGGCTTGGGCAGCTCGTTCGGGCCATCGCGGGCGAGGCGCGCTGCGGCCTGGCTCTCGCTCAGACCGCGCGCAGGGTCCGTTTCGAGGCGCGCGATGAGCGCATCAGGGGCTTCCGAGTGAGCGGGGACCGGCGCCTCGAGTACTCCAGGGGCGAGCGAAACGGCGGCCACGCACTTGGTATTATCACGTCGATCGTCCGCTTAGCGGCCCGCCTTCCGCTTCTCAGGCTCCTGCTGCTCGGCCTCCAGCTCCTCCAGCGCGGCGGCGAGCTCCTCCTGATCGGTCTGAGCGCCTCTTGTAACCCTTGCGGCCGCCTCGACGCGCGGTTGCCCGGCGGACGCCAGCGGCCCTGGCACCTCTTCGGGCGGCGCGATCCCCATCTTGCGTTTCAGCGTAAGGAGGTCGTCGTCCGCGCTGTGCTTGTGCTCCAGCTGCTGGAACTGGGCAGAAAGCACGTCGCCGGCGTATTCGTCCGCGAGCTCCGCCTGCGCTTCGGCCTCCGCCTCGATCTGGTCGACCTTCTGTGACATGCGATCGAACGTCTCAAAAGCGCTCTGATCCCGGAGACCACTCATCGTCTCCTGGATCGCCTTCTGGGCCTCGGCTCGCTTTTTTCGCGCGACGAGCACGTTCTTCTTGCGCTTGGCCTCCTCGATTTTATCGTTCAGCAGACGAAGCGCCTTCTTGAGCTGCTCGACCGCGGTCTTCTGCTTGGTCCACTGCTCCTGGTACGTGGTGGCCAATTCGTCGTGCTCGCGTTTTCGTGAGAGCGCCTCCTTCGCGAGCTCCTCGTTACCCACGCGCAGCGCGACCATCGCGCGTCGTTCCCACTCTTGCGCGTTGGCCAGCTCCAATTCGAGCTGCTTGGCCAGTCTCTTCTCATCGGCGATCGAGGCGGCGACCTGCTTCTTCGCCTCGACGAGCTGGTTGTTCATGTCGAGCACGACCTGATTCAGCATCTTCTCGGGGTCTTCCGAGCGGCTGATGAGGTCGTTGAGATTGCTCTTGATGAGCTGTGCTAAGCGGCTGAATATGCCCATTCGCAGTTAACCCTTGTTGATCAGGCCTGTCGCGCGCGTCACGAGCGCGTCCTTGGCGAGGCGAGCGAGCTCTGGAATGTGCTGCGCCAGAGACATATCGATTTCATCGAGGGTCGCTTGGAGCTCATTGAAGTCGAGGTTCTCGAGCTCCAGTGCGCTCGACAGCACGACCCGGCTGTCGTCGATTCCGTAGCTCGCGTGCACGAGCTGCCGGGCATTCAGCTCGAGAAGCCGGCGAAATAGTGGAGCTTGCTGCTGCTCGCCAGCGTTCACGTCCCCGATATGCACGCGCACTACCACGAGTGGCGGATCGACGCGTACTGCCACTGGGGGCAGGCCGCTGCCGGCGTCCAGCAGAAAGGTGCCTGGCTGGTCTTCCACCGCGCGGTACCGGCGATTGAGACGCAGAAGGTACGCTTCGACGTCTTTTTCGGAGCGCATCGGCTTGAGCGTAGACGCGCACGGTCTTTAGCTCAACCATCTGACGCGCTACGCGTTTGCGTCTGCCAGACCGGGGCCTAGTGGTTAACCATATCGCCATGGCCAGTCCCGCTCCGCGCCGCTCGACTCGTGCGCGTCTTCTCTTCCCGATTGCAATCGCCGCGGTCGGTGCCGTTCTCGCTGCCCAAATGGTCGGACGGGACCCGCGGTCGCTCGTACCTCTGCTGGCGTTTACGGGGCTACTTTTCGCACCCGCTGCACTTGCGCGGTGGCGCCTGCGAAAGCTCCTGATTTCGGGCGACGTGCAGCGGGTCATCGGCACATGGGAAGCCTCTATCGACAAGGTCCCGCACCCGGAAACTATGGCGCCGCTGCTCCAGGCAACCGCTTACGCATCTTACGGGTGGATCGAGGCCGCCAGACGCGCGCTCGAGCGAGCCGTCAAGGGCCCGGCCTGGGACGCGGCAGTTGAGCAGCGCCTCTTTGTCGAGACGCTGCTCGATACGTTCGAGGGCGATCGCGCTTGTGCTGTCGAAAAGTCCAAAGCGCTGGAGGCGCTGCCCATGCCGTCCGCCGGCCTGTTCGTCCGCCGTCGGGTTGCCCTCCTTCGCCGCGGCCTCGCGGCAATGGCGCGCGCCTTCGCGCATGTCAGCAAGCAAGGCGATGCGAAGCTGCTGGCAAAGGCGGCCGGAGCTTCTCCGTTGGTTCACTGGGCCATGCGCTATGCTGCCGCGGTGGTCGCAGTCGATCGTGGGCGCGCGGGTGACGTCACGGCGCTCCTTGCGGGGGCTCCCAAGTGGCCCGCGCAGAGCGCCTTTCACACGTACCACCGGGAACTTTTGGCGATCAGCGAAGGCTGAGCTCCCCGCGCTGTTGCGCCGCCCTTGACCCAGGTACACTCCGCGCGATGGATGCGGCCACCGCCGCGCGCAGGGCAGCGCTACCAGATCTTGCCAAGTACGACATCGTCGAGGAGATCGGCCGCGGCGGGATGGCGACGGTCTATCGCGCGGTCGACAAGCGCTTGGGGCGCGAGGTAGCCGTCAAGGTCATCCATCCTCATCTGCGCGACTCGCGGGAGGTTGTCTCCCGTTTCAACAATGAGGCGCGAGCGGTAGCCAAGCTGCGTCACCCGAACATCGTCGAGGTATTCGACGTCAGCGAGGAAGACGAGCCGGAGCAGTACCTGGTCGCCGAGCTCGTCCGTGGAACGACGCTGCGTCGGCTCCTTCAAGAGCACCGCGTCATTCCGCCGGAGGCGGCCAGCGCTCTGGTCGTCGAGTTGCTCGGGGCGCTTGCGCACGCTCACGCAAGTGGCGTCGTCCATCGCGACGTCAAACCGGAGAACGTGCTGATCGATCGCAAGCGGCCCGTGGCGCCATCCGCCGTCAATTACCCGCCATCTGGCTCGACGGGAGACCAGGCGGTCGTCAAGCTCGCCGATTTTGGTATCGCAAAGCTGCTGGACACGCAGAGCGTAACGTCGACTGGCCAGGTGCTCGGCAGCCCGGCACACATGGCGCCCGAGCAGATCGAGGGTGGCGACGTGGATGCCCGGGCTGACGTTTTCGGAGTGGGAGTTCTCCTTTACGAGTGCATGGTCGGCCACCTCCCGTTCGAAGGCACAAATCCGGCGCAAGTGCTGCGCCGCGTCCTCGAAGGGAACTATGCCGATGCGGCGAGCGAGCGTGCGACGATCGGCAGTCAATGGGCCGCGTTGATCGCCCGCGCTCTCGCCCGTCGGCCGGACGACCGCTTTCCCGACGCGACCGCGATGCGCGACGCCCTCCTCGCCGAACTCGCGCGGCTGACGATTACCTCCCCGAGGCGTGAGCTCGAGTCCTGGCTCGACGCTCCGCAAGCGTACGAGACCGCTTACCCGCCGAGGATGATCGAGACGTTGTGCGCCCTCGGTGGAGCGGAGCGGAAGCGCGCAGAAATCCTCATTGCGGCGGCCGATTACAACCGGGCCCTCGCCTTCGCGCCCAATGATCCGCAGCTTTGTAGGATCGTCGTCGGCATGAACCGAGCCGAGGCGCGTGCTCGGTTCGCGCGACACGCCGTCCTTGCCCTCGTGCTGATGCTGGGACTTGGGGTGGTGGCCTATGGCATGGGACGGCTGGTACGGTCCAAAGGCGCTTCCGCCGTGGCGCCGGTGCCGAGCGTTGCGGAGCCGTATCCAACCGCGGCGGGCGCCGTTCTGGCCTGGAATTCGTCGGCCGCGCCCGTCACCTCCGCCAGCTCCGACCGGCCCGTCCGCACCGACGTGGGGGCGCGCGAAGCAGGCCGCACGGTTGGCATGCCGGGCAACAGGTGGCGGACGATTACTCTCGATTTAAAACCCAGCATGGGCGTGGACGTAACCATCGACGGGGCAACGTCCCGCAAGGTTACGACGGGCGACACGTTGAGCGTCGATTCGAAGCAGCACGCGCTCACCTTCGCCTGCCCGGTATGCACCCCAGTGGATTATGCGCTCGCCCCAGGCGAGAAGGACGACACCATCGTGATCGCGGTGCCAATTAGGCCGGCGACTCTCGTAATCGAAGGAGATTTGGACAAAACGTACCAAATTGTTGAAGACCCGCTCGTTTCTATTGAGGCGGGAACGAATACGGTCGCGCTCAAAAGCATGTTCCAGTTGGTCACCGTGCAGCAAATGGAGACGAGGGTACAAGCCCGCGTTCGCCTCGAGGCGGGTAAGGCAGTTCGCGTGTCGTTTTGAGCAGCTGGGCGGCGAAAACGGTTGCAGCGTCAGCGCAGCTCGGTGGATGGTCGGGCGTGCGTTTGCGGCGTTCATTGGTGGCGGCGGCGGCGGTCGCGATTCTCGGCGCCATGCTAGCCACGGCGCCCCCGGCGCAGGCAGATGCGCTCGGTGAGCTGGAGAAGGCGCACAACGCGTACGTAGCGCACCAATACGAAAGCGCGGCCACCCGTCTTCGCGTGCTGCTCGATCCCAAGACTGGCACTCTCAAGGACCCCGACAGCATTGCAGACGCGCGGATGTACCTCGCCGCAGTGCTTCTGGCGCAGGGCAAAAAAGACGAGGCGAGCGCGATTTTCGAGCAGCTTCTCATCGATAAACCGGACTACCAGGCGGATCCGTTGCGCGTTTCGCTCGAGGGGATCGATGCGCTCATCGATTCACGGACGCGACTGCATGATCGCCTAGCGCAGATGCAAGTAGAGACGGTTCGAAAGGAGCAGGAGGTCAAGGCAAGGCTCGATGCCGAGCGACAGAAGGCCGCGGCGCGCGTTTCCATGCTGGAGAAGCTTGCAGCCGAGGAAGTCGTCGTCGAGCGTAACTCCCGCCTTCTGGCTCTGCTCCCGTTCGGGGCGGGGCAGTTTCAGAACGGGCAGGAAGCTTGGGGATGGACCTTTCTAATGGGCGAATCGGTGCTTGCCCTCGCCAGCGGCGTCGGGTTGGCCGTCTCCTATTACGACCAATCTCTCGCCAGAGATGCCTTCAGGCAGGCAAACCTCGATGCCGCGAACACTTACCAGGCACGCGCCCAGCAAGGTGCCATCGTCGGAGACCTCCTCGCCGCGGGCTTTTGGGTCTCCGCGCTTGCCGGCATCATCCAGGCCGAACTCGCGTTCGTCCCCGAGCGATCCTATGTGCGCAAGCGGGATGTTCCCCAGCTCTCGCTGCAGCCACTCTTTGGTCCCGAGAGCTTCGGCGTGGGCGCGCGTTTCTGAGCAATCAAAACGCGTTTCGAACGAAAAGATCCTCGAGGCTCTCTCGCTTTGGGCCGACGCTCTCCAGGCTGGCCCCGCCGGCCAAGGCCCGCTCGACGACATGCCGAAGAGTGGCCTGGCCTTCGACTTCCACGACCAGCCGCTCGCCCACCCAACGCGTGACGTCTGCGATCGGCGCAAGCGCCTGCCGCAGAGCGGGTGTCACCCCGCCGAGGGCAATTTCGCTTCGACGCTTTCCTTCTGCCAAAAGGTCGAGGAGCGTCCCTGAGACGACGACCTCTCCTTTGCGCAAGATGCAGACGCGGTCGCAGAGTAACTCCACATCACTCAAGATGTGACTTGAGAAAAAAACCGTACGCCCGCGAGCCTTTTCCTCCACGATCAGATCGCGCACTGCTTTGCGTCCCACCGGGTCCAATCCGCTCATTGGCTCGTCAAGGACCAGCAACTCGGGATCGTGGACCAGGGCCCCCGCGAGGCCGACGCGCTGAAGCATTCCCTTGGACAGTGTTCGTGCCGCGCGGTCCATCGCCGCCGACATCCCCACACGTTCGATGACGTCAAAAACGCGTTTACGCAGGTTCGCGCCGCGGAGGCCCGACAGCCGTCCGCACAGCGTTACGAACTCACGCGAAGACAGATAAGGGTAGACGTACGGATTCTCTGGAAGAAAGCCGACTCTGGCTCTCAGTTCGTGCGCCGGCGCGCGCTGACCGAACATCTCCATCACCCCTGCGGTCGGGGCAATGAGGCCCATCAGCATTTTGATTGTCGTCGTCTTTCCGGCGCCGTTAGGGCCAAGAAATCCAAAAATTTCGCCTCGCTGTGCGTCGAACGAGACTCCGCGAACCGCATCCACGCGCCTACGCGTAAAGGGTTTGCGATAGGTCTTCGCGAGCCGTTGGGCGCTGAGAACCGCGCCGCTCACGGCTTGCTCCCTTCAACTTGAGCATATTCGTGCAGCTTATATTGAATTTTGCGAGGGCTCACGCCCAGCACGGTCGCCGCCTGAGAGGTCGAGCCGCCGCAGGCCTCCAGTGTCTTAAGGATCGCATACCGCTCCAGCTCGGCAATGGTCGACCCAGGGATCGCCGGATGGCCGCCCCGCTCCTCGGATGAGACGAGACTCGGGGGAAGCTGGCGACGGTCGATGCGCGAACCATCGCACAGGACAACGGCGCGTTCGATGACGTTTTCCAGCTCGCGAACGTTCCCCGGCCAAGCGTATTCAAGCAGCGTCTGCAGTGCCTGATCGGTGAATGTCTCGATCGTCTTCCCGTTCTCGTGTGCGTAGCGCAGCAGAAAAAAGCTCGCGAGCGCAGGTATATCGCTACGCCGCTCGCGCAGCGGCGGTAGCTCGACAGCAACGACGTTGAGGCGGTAGAAAAGGTCCTCCCGGAAGGTGCCCTTCTTGATCTCGGTGGCCAGGTCGCGGTTCGTGGCGGCGATCACGCGAGCGTCGACCTTGAGTGTCTCGTTGCCGCCGACCCGCTCGAAGGTCCGCTCCTGCAAAAAGCGCAGGAGCTTCACCTGAACGGCCGGCGAAATCTCGGCGATCTCGTCGAGAAAAAGCGTGCCGCCGTCCGCCTGTTTGAAACGGCCCTCGCGCCGGCCTACGGCACCGGTAAACGCCCCGCGCTCATGGCCGAACAACTCGCTCTCCAGCAGCGATTCGCTCAAGGCGGCGCAGTGAAGCCGAACGAAAGCAGCCTTCGCGCGGGGGCTCGCGAGGTGAATCGCCTCCGCGATCAGTTCCTTGCCCGTCCCGCTCTCTCCCGTAACGAGCACGCTGGCCCTACTTGGACCGACTTGTGCTACGAGGTCGAGCACCGACTGCATTTTGGGGTCGCTAGAGATGATGTGACTGAAGGCGTTTCTTTCGCGCAGGCGGTCGCGCAGACGCCGAGTCTCCTGGAGTAGCCGCGCCTTCTCCATTGCGCGTTCGACGACCGCCCCCAGCGCCTCGGGATCGAGCGGCTTCAGGAGATAGTTTTCCGCGCCCTCTTTCATCGCTTCCACCGCACTGGAGATGGTTCCAAACGCGGTCATGACGACGAAGACAGCGCCGGGAGAAGCGCTTCGTGCCTTTTTTATGAAGGCAATGCCGTCCAGCCCAGGCATTTTCAGGTCCGTCAAGATGACATCCGGTGTGAATTCATCGAGCTTGCCGAGCGCCTTGAAACCGTCCGCCGCCGTCTCCGTCGCGTAGCCCTCCTCGCGCAAGATCTCACTGAGCGCTGCGCGGGCATTGGATTCGTCGTCCACGATAAGAATGCGACCGCGGTTTGCCATGAGGTGTTGATCGCATGTTACAGCGTTGTAGAGAATCGCCGCGAGTTAGTGATAAAAGGCTCGGGTACAATTCTACCAACGGTCCCAATCGCGCTCGCGGGAGAGTGTCCTCATGGGTTTTCCGTCGTTACGTTCTTCTCGTTACGCGGCGCTCGCCATCGCTGCAGGCCTGGCTTTTCCTGCGCTCGCCCGAGGCCAGCAGAGCGGATCGCCTTCGGCCGGCGGGTCCGCGCCCAGCAGCTCGGCGGCCCCTGCTAAGGTGCCGACGCAAGCGCCATCGAATGCCGCGGCGTCCGTCGGTCCAGACACCCCGTCCGTGACCGTATCGGCAGCGGCGTCGACGACAGCCGAAGGCCCGGCTGGAGCGGCGGCCGCGCCCATCGACAACCCGGACGCGAGCGATACCGGCGAAACAGACGAATGGGAGGAGCGCGATCGCCTCGTCAACGAGTCGAACACGATCACGGGAGGAACCGGCCTCCTGAAGACCCAGCACGCCCAGACGGGAGCGCCGGGCCAGCTTCGGATTGGCTTCGTCTCCGAATGGTTCTCGGCCGGCTTCCTCTGCAGCTCGCAGTTTCCGTGTCCCAACCCGGCGCGAGGGGGAGCGGCGCTCACCAGCGACACAATGAATCATGTGGGCGGGACACTCTCCATCGGAGGCTCGCTCGTCGGAATTGGCGCCGGGACACTCGACGGGTACGTTTCGGTCGGCGCATTCGCGAACAGCGACACCGCGAATAGTCCTTCACTTTTGCAGGTCCTCGGTGACAGCAACCTGGGTCTAAAATTCGTCGCGCCGATCGGAAATGTCCTGCACCTGGGCCTCTTCACGGAGCTTTGGCTCATCAACGGGACCGGCGCTGTCGGACTCGACGGCGGCGGCACGAGTGCCAAGTTCGGAGGCCTTGGCACGATCGATCTGCGAGGCCTCGACTCGCATGTGCCTTTGCGTTTCAGTCTCAACACAGTCTACTCGCTCGATAATACGGCTGACGTTTTGAAGGATACCGAGATAGCGCGCGGACAGCGCGACGCCGTCGCCGGGATGGCGGCCGTGCCGGAGGCGGTGACTCGCATCGAGCGATTCGGGCTCGGTGTGAACCGCGTCGACCACGTCGATCTGCTCCTCGGGGTGGAGACTTTCTTGGCCGACGAGCGAGTTCGTCCGTTCGTGGAGTCCAAGATCCTCATACCGACCAACCGTCAGGGGTACACCTGCCGTCCGAATAACGTGAGCCACGACAACTGCCTGGCGACGAACACCCTCGTCCCGGCTACGTTGACAGTGGGCGGTCGCTTCTTTCCTTGGAAGCGGGGCTTTTCGTTGATGGCAGCCGTCGACATCGGGCTCTCCGGCACGTCCACGTTCGTCGAGGAGTTGCAGCCGTTGCCGCCATGGACGCTCTTTCTGGGCGCCGGCTGGGCCAGCGATACGTGGGACCGGCCCCCGGTTGTCAAAACCAAATTGGTGGAGAAAATCGTAGAAAAGGCGCTCGGTCACGTGGTCGGTTTCGCACACGAGAAGGACAAGAACGATCCCGTCGTCTCAGCGGTGGTTTCGTACCGCGATCGTGCGGATCTACCGCCGCTTGCCACGGGGGCCGACGGAAAATTCGGCGACGACCTGCCCCCTGGTCACTACACGTTCGACATCAAGGCCGATCTTTATAAGGCCGGATCCTGCGAGGTGACGGTTCCGCCCGTTGGAGGCAACCTAGCCATCGATTGCCCGCTCGAGGCGCTGCCGCGCGTGGGCGTAGTCCTGGGTCATGTACGTGACGCGGAGACCAATCAGCCAGTTGGGTCGGTCGCCGTCGTGCTATCCGACCCTCAGCACAAGGAACTGCGCGTGACCACCGACTCGTCGGGCGCGTTCCGGTTCGAAGCGGTCGCCCCTGGCACCTCCGAGGTGCGGGTCACCGCCGACGGATACCTCGTCCTCGTTTCGCCCGCGGACGTGAAGGCGCGCCAGGACAACATCGTCGACCTCATGCTGCGGCCCAAGCCCAAGCAAGCGAATGTGCAGCTCACCGCGAACGAGATCACAATCAAGCAGCAGATACAGTTCGCATTAGATAGCGCCGTCATTTTGCCGGAGTCATTCGGCCTATTGACCGAAATTGCCGACACGTTGATCCGTCACCCGGAGCTCAGGCGTGTTGAGGTCCAGGGTCACACCGACAACAGCGGCACGTCCGACCACAACAAGCTGCTGAGCGAGCAGCGCGCGGAAGCCGTTCGGGCGTGGCTCGTGCAGCACGGCGTCCCCGTTGACCGCCTCGTTGCCCACGGTTACGGCCAAGACAAACCGCTGGTTCCGAACGTTACTGCGGGAAATAGGGCACGGAACAGGCGCGTTCAGTTCATCATTCTTGAAAAGGAAACGAGTGCAGCGGCCGCTCCCTCCCAGTCGACCGGGGGCGCGCAGGCGCCTGCACAGCCCGGCGAGCGGAAGAAAACGCCTTTGCCTGGTTTTTGAGCCGTCCGCCTGCTAAGCACGCGGCGGTTCTCTGGCCGCAAGCGGGGCCGAGCACTGAAGGGGTGCCCCCTGGGTCACCCCTCCTGTCCGCGGCCGCCATCCCGAAAAGCGCATCGAGCTTCAGGGGGGCGGCACCTTCATCGGCGCGTCCCGCGCTCCAGTGCAGGTAGAAGATTCTTGTTCCGAGCCCCTTGATCGGTGCTCCGGTTGGCGGTAATTTCCGCCGCCCAGTATTGGTGGTTTTCAAGCGCGCGGGACCCCAATCGGGGCCCGCGTTTTTTTTTCCCCTCCTTCGCCTCATGCCTCGTTCGACCTACCCCTCCAGCCTGCACGGAATTGATCGCGATGCGCTCGAGCGCATCGTGGATCCGATCGCGCGCGCTCATGGCGCGGAGGTCGTGGACATGGAGTTCAAGACCGAGCGCGGCGGGTGGGTCCTCCGCATCTACGTCGAGAAGGCGGGGGCTTCGGACCAGCGCCTGTCCATCCGCGATGCAGCGGTCGATCTTGGCCTCTGCGCGGACGTCTCGCACGACCTAAGCCCCGCGCTCGATGCAATCGACCTCGTGCCACACGCCTACCACCTGGAGGTAAGCTCACCCGGCGTCGAGCGTCCCCTGCGCGGGGAGCGCGACTTCGTGCGGTTTGGCGGGCAGAAGGCGAAGCTCAAGCTGCGCGAGCCAGTGGACGGGCAGCGCGTTATTATCGGCCTCCTCGACGGCGTCGTCGCAGCGCGAGTGCGCGTCATCGATGGCGTTCGCGTGGTGGAAGTGCCGCTGCCGCTCATCGACAGCGCGCGGCTCATCTTCGAGTTTGGTTTACGCGGTAAAGAGCGTCGTCGGCATCCGGCACATGCCGCGTCCGTCGGACGAGAAACGCCGCAGAGGAAGCACTGAGGGCAACCAACAATGGCGATTCAACAGCAGCAGACCAGCGAGCTCACCCTGCTTCAAGCGATCGAGATGGTCGCCAAGGACAAGGGCATCGATAAAGCGCGTCTCGTCAAAACCGTCGAGGAAGCCATCCTCAAGGCGGCGCAGAGCGTCTTTGGCGCAAATCGCGAGCTCGAGGCCCGCTTCAACGAAGAGAGCGGCCAGGTTGACCTTTTTCAGTACATGACCGTGGTCGACGATGTGGCGGACGACGACCGCGAGATCGCGATCGAGGATGCACACAGGTTGGGGCTCGAGGCCGAGATGGGCGAAGAGCTCGGATTTCAGATCTTCTGGCATCCCTCCGACGCGAAGCGTGCCGCCGAGCAGGACAAGGACTATGGCGACATCCTGCGTGTGAAACAGGCCCGCCAGGCCTTTGGACGGATCGCAGCGCAGACAGCGAAGCAGGTACTCATCCAGCGGGTACGCGACGAAGAGCGCGATCTCATCTTCAACGAGTTCAAGGACCGCAAGGGGGAGCTCATCAAGGGCGTGGTCCGTCGCTTCGAAAAAGGGAACAACCTCATCGTCGACCTCGGACGTACCGAGGGCATCCTCCCCTTCCGCGAGCAGACCCCCCGCGAGACATACCGCCCCGGCGACCGCATCATCGCATACGTCAAGGATATCGACCGCGAGGCGCGCGGCCCGCAGGTCATCCTCAGCCGGAATGATCCGCGTCTCGTAGAGAAGCTCTTCGAGGCGGAGGTCCCGGAAATCTACGAGGGTATCGTCAAGATCGTCGCCTGCGCACGTGAGCCCGGGGCGCGCTCCAAGATCGCGGTGACGAGTCGCGATGCGGACGTTGATCCGGTAGGCGCCTGCGTCGGCATGAAGGGTGCGCGCGTCCAGGCGGTCGTTCAGGAGCTACGCGGCGAGAAGATCGACATTGTGCCATTCGACCGCGATCCCGCGCGCTTCGTATGCGCCGCCATACAGCCCGCAGAGGTGAGCAAGGTGATAGTGGACGAGGCCGATGGCCGCATGGAGCTCGTCGTTCCGGATGAAAAGCTGAGCCTCGCAATAGGTCGCAAGGGTCAGAACGTTCGCCTCGCGGCGCAGCTCTCGGGCTGGAAGCTGGACATCATCAGCGAGACAAAGTTCAAGCAGATGGAGGAAGAGGCCGTCGGGCAGCTGCAGCAGATCGAGGGCGTGTCGGAGCCCATCGCCCGCAGCATGTACCGTCTCGGATTCCGCACGCTCGAGGAGCTCGCCGAGGCAAGTGAGCAAGAGCTCGCGTCCGTCGCGGGCCTTGGGGGGGCAGAGGCCGCGGCGCGCATTCGTTCCAACGCCGAAACGACGATGGAGCGGCTACGCCAAGATCGGATCCGGGCGGCGTCGGCGCGTACAGAGCCGCTGACTGAGCGCGAGCGCCTCTTGTTCATTCGCGGCGTTGGCGAGCGCACGGTTCAGCTTCTCGAGGATGCCGGTTATCGGGCGGTGGAAGACTTGCTTCGGGAGGACGAGGACAAGCTCGCCATCAAGACGGGTCTGGGCATCAAAAAGGCGCGAGCCATCAAGCAAGGCGCGGAGCATTTCCTTTCGAGTGAAGCAAAGGCAATCGAGACGGCGAGACGGGAAGCGATTGCCCGCTCCCGGGAGGTTCTTCAGCCGCCGCAGACTTGAGCCTGCGGACGAAGCGAACCTGGAGAGGACGATGGACGAGCAACCCGCGAAAGGCAGAATGCGCACATCCGCTGCGCGCGAAGACCACCGCGCACGCGCGGTGAGGACGTGCGTGGGCTGCGGTCTAAAGGACGACGCGGCGGCGCTACTGCGCCTCATCGTCGCGGACGGCGAGGTTGCGTTCGTGTCCCTCTTCTCGAACGGTGAGCCGCACCGCCACCACAGGAATGGGGGCGACGTGTCCGCGGCGCTCGGTCGAGGCGCGCACGTTCACCCTCGCAGCCACTGCCTTTCCCTGGCGCCAAAAGGCCTCGCGCGAGCTTTTCATTGCGAGGTGATCACCTCGGCCGCGCAGCTCGGGAAGCAGCTCGTCGCTGCGTGCGACCGGCGCATGATTGGGCTCCTGCTTGCTGCACGCAGGACGCGGATGGTCGCCGTGGGAGGCGATGCCTCGTGCGCGGCGATCCGGGAGGGCGCGCCCCTCGTCGTCGTTGCGCTCGATGCGGGAAGCATAGGGACGAGCCTCGAGGTGAGCGGCGCCGTCGCGGAAGGACGCGCGATTGGCTGGAAGACGAAAAACGAGTTGGGGGCCTTGCTAGGCGTAAAAGCCGTTGCACTATGTGCGGTTCGCCACGCAGGCATTGCCGAGCAATTGAAGGTTCTTCGCGCCGCGGCCGACGCGGGTGCAGCCATGACGGGAGAAGGTGCGGAATGCAGCAGATGTCCGGAGGCTCGATGAGCGGCAAGGTTCGCGTCTACGAGGTGGCGAAGCAATTGAACCTCGATCCGAAGCAGGTCGTGGGTCTGTTTCAGGCCATCGGTGTGGTCGACGTGCGCAACCACATGAGCTCGGTCGAGCCCGAAGCGGTGGAGCGCGTGAAACGGCATCTCGAAAAGCAACGCACTCACGACACCGTCGAAGAGCGCATCCGTCCCACGGTGATCAAGAGGCGGGCCATTGCGAAGGCGTCGTCACCGGGGGCCGCGCCGTTGGAGGCGCCGTCCAGTACGTCCCTGCCCTCAGGGCCCCCCTCGGTTCGGTCACTCGACGAATTTTCTTCGGCGACGGCGGAAACAAACGGGCACGCAGCGGCGGAGCTGGCCGTTCACGAGCCGGAGATCGAGCCCGCTTCGATACCCGAGGAGCGCATGAGCGTGCGCTCCGTCGAAGCCTCGCCGCCGCCGTCGGTCGAGCGGCCAAGCGCACATCGCCTTATCGCGCCGGAGGCACCGGTTCCAACTCCGCCGCCGCCGACGCGCCGCACCGATGACGCGGTCGCCGCGGCAGCGCCGGCCCCGGTTCAAGAGCTCGCGCCGCTTGCCGTTCCCGAGGCGCCCGCTGTTGCTGTCCCGCCT
>JALYHV010000250.1 GCA_030776205.1 Myxococcota bacterium
TCGTGATCTCGATGTCCTCGTCTTTGACCTGCACGTCGATCTCGTCCTCGATGTCCGCTGTAACCTCGACCGCGGCGAAGGCGGTCTGCCGCCGGGCGTTGGCGTCGAAGGGCGAGATGCGCACGAGGCGATGAACACCGTGCTCGCTCCGCATGTAGCCAAAGGCGTGATCGCCCTGCACGCTGAAGCTCGCCCCGTCGATTCCGGCCTCGTCGCCCTCCTGGTAGTCGATCACCTCGGTCTTGTAGCCGCGCCGTTCGCACCAGCGCAGGTACATGCGAAGGAGCATCTGGCCCCAGTCCTTCGCGTCGGTGCCTCCCGTCCCGGGGTGGATGCTGACGATCGCGTTGGCGTGATCCACCGGCCCCGAGAGCATGCGCCCGAGCTCTGCACCGCGGACGCGCTGCTCGAGCGCAGGGACTTGCGCTTCCGCTTCCCGGAGCGTCCCTTCGTCGTTCTCGGAAGCCCCCAGCTCGAGGAGCACGGCGGCGTCCTCCACGTCAGCCGTCAGTTTTTCGATGCTTCCGAGTTGCTGCTCGAGCGTCGAGCGCCGGCGTGTGACCGCCTGGGCGCTCTTCTGATCGTCCCAGAAACCGGCGGCGAGGGCCTTCTGCTCGAGCTGATGGATCTGCGCCTTCAGCCTGGGCAGGTCAAAGATGCCCCCTTAGCGCCATGAGGCGCCGTTGGAGGTCCGCCAGCGTCTCGCGCGTCTCGCTCAGCATGGGCCGTCTGCGGTCATTGGAGGAAGAGACGTTTAACGGCGGCGTCCGCGCGGGTCAAGGCGAGTCTCGGCGCGGTCAAGGCGGCTCGACCGGCGGCGCGCCCGGGGGCATCGGGGCTGGCGCGGGTCTGGGCTGGCCGCCGTGGTGCTCCGCGTGGTCCGAGAACCATCCGCCCGTCAAAACGTCGAGTTTGGCGGCCGCCTCCGCGACACGAAGCCCCGCCTCCAGCTGCTCTCGCGAACCCACGATCGCCCCATGCAGGTCGACAGCGGCCCGCTGCCAAGTGAAGAGCGCCTCCAGCGTGGTGTTCGCGAGGCGGGAGCGCGCGTCTTCTCGTTCGATGCGGAGCTTCTCGAGCGCGGGCTCGTCCCCCGCGAAGAGCAAGCGGTCGAAACGCCACGTCATACGGAGCTCGAGGACGAGGTGCGCCCCCGCGGTGTCGTACGTGCTCGTCCCGTTGGTCGCCGCGACCGTGGCGATGCGCGCCGAGTCCGTGAGGAGATGCATGGCGCGCAGGCGCGCTTCGGGAAGCCACGCGCTCGCTCGACTGCGCGCTATGAGGTCGTCGAGGCGCGCCTCCTCGACGGCGAAGCCTCCCGCGCGGAGGGCCGCCGCCACGCAGCGCCTCGCAAGCCGTTGGGCGGCGAGGAGCGGTGGCTCGGCTTCGGGGGCGAGCACTGGAGGCCCAGTGGACGGGACTGATGGCGAGCCCTCCTCCGAGCGCCGCGCCGTTCCCGCTGCTACGCGGTCGAGCGCGACCCGCAGAACGAGGAAGGCCCCCGCGTCATTTCCGGCAGCGCGCCGCGCCCTGAAGAAGCCCGCCAGGCTCAACGACGTCGCGCCACCGGTCGCACCCGGCAGGACGCCCGCGTCCGCGTGCGCCAGCGCGGGCCTCGAGAGGGCATCCTCCTCGTCGATGTCGCCATCCTCGAAGCTATCCTCGAGCGAATTCTCGCCCCAGCCAAACCATGGCGCGGCCCGGGCAGGCGCGGCCGCCAGCATCGCCGTCGCGACGATCAGGGTGAAGAAGGGCCCGAGCGGACGAACGCATTGCGATGACGACGGCGCCATGAAACGGCTTGTTCATCAATGCCCGTGCCGGCGCCCGTCTCATGCGATCTCGCGCCCTTGTGCGACCCGACGGCGTGTCCCGGACATGTGTCGGCCGTCCGTTCGGGAGGCGCCGACCGTACGCCGCCTCGCTTCCGCTTGCTCCTCGGCGTGCGCCCGCGCGACCATCGACTGCGCCATGCGCTCCGCCGATTTGCTCGCCCAGATCCCTCTCTTCCAAGGGTTGACCGATCAGGACCGGGAGGCGCTCGCCGAGCGACTGCGCCAGAAACGGATGCGCCCGGGGGAGATCGTGTTTTCGCAGGGAGAGAGCGGCGCGTCGATGTACTTGGTCGAGTCTGGCGCCGTGCAGATCTACTTGCCCCGTCCCGACGCGCCCGAGGCCGCCGCGCCGGTCGTGCTCAAGGAGCTGCGCACCGGTGAGTACTTCGGGGAGCTCGCCATCTTCGACGACAAGCCGCGAAGCGCCAGCGCTCGTGCCCTGGTCGATACGGTTTTGCTCGAGCTAACGCGCGAGCAGCTCGGCGATCACCTCGGCCGCTCGCGCACCGCAGCGATGACCATCCTCAGCGAAATGGCCGATCGGCTGCGCGAAACGAACGCGCTCCTCAGCCAGAGAGCCGCGAAGGACGTCGTCAAGGAATTCGAGGACAACCTGACCTGGGGGCAGCGCCTCGCCGACAAGGTCGCCGAGATGAACGGGAGCTGGACGTTCATCCTCGCGCTGATGGCGCTGACGGCTTGCTGGTGCATCGCCAACTCGCCGGCGATCGCAGGGCGCATCGGGCTTTATGTCACGGACGCCGCCGGCCGGGTTACGGGGTTCGACCCCTTCCCGTACATCCTCTACAACCTCGTTCTTGCCATTCTGGTCGCGTTGCAGGGGCCGCTCATCGTGATGAGCCAGAATCGTCAGACAGCAAAGGACCGCGCCCAGGCCGAGACCGATTTCCGAGTCAATCTCAAGAACGAGGTGGGCATCGAAAGGATGCTCGCGGAGCTCGGCGCCATGCGCGCGCAGACCGACAAGCGTCTCGAAGCGCTCGAGCGCATAGGGCGCCAGGGCGCGGGTCCTCCGGCCGCATGGGAGGGGGCTTCCGATGTCACGCGGCTGGCGCTCGAGAGCTCTCTGCCGGGAGGGGGGCGCGCGGGAGGGACATAGCGAATTGCGTTGAAAAAGCGGTCCCCGTGAGGCATGCCCACCGCGACCGCCGATGCTCGACATCCAATATGTCCGCCAAAACGCCGACCTCGTCCGCGCAGCCATCAAGAACAAGGGGCTCGCCCTCGATCTCGACGAGCTGCTCGCGGCGGACAAGGATCGGCGCGAGACGATCGCCGTGCTCGAGCAGCGGCGGGCGCGCCGCAACGAGCTGAGCGCGCTCATCCCGAAGGCGAGCAAGGAAGAACGCGGCAAGCTCGTCGACGAGGCGAAGCTCGTGCGCGCAGACATCGAGCAGCTCGAGCCGCGATCGAAGGAGGTCGCCGATCGCTTCCAGGACCTCATGTTGCGGGTGCCGAGCGTCCCTCGCCCGGAGGTGCCAGTCGGAAAAGGCGAGGAAGACAACGTCGAGGTCAAGCGCGTGGGCGAGCTGCCCCGCTTCGAGTTCACCCCCAAGGATCACGTGGAGCTCATGTCGTCGCTCGGCCTGGTCGAGTGGGACGGGCCGAGGCGCTTTGCCGGCGGGCGCTCGTACGCGCTCGTGGGGGACGGCGCATTGCTCGAGCTGGCGGTCATGCGCCTCGCGGTCGATACGCTGGTCGCGCGGGGCATGAAGCTCGTCTTGCCGCCGGTGATGGTACGTGAGCGGGCGATGGTTGGGACCGGGTTCTTCCCGTTGAGCAAAGACGAGGCGTATGCGATCGAGGCGGACCAGCTTTTCTTGATCGGCACGAGCGAGGTCCCCCTCGTCAGCATGCACTGCGACGAGACGCTGGAGGCGAGCCGTCTTCCGCTGAAGTACGCCGGGCTTTCGCCTTGCTTCCGGCGCGAGGCGGGCGCGCACGGAAAGGACACGCGGGGCCTCTACCGCGTACACCAGTTCACCAAGGTGGAGCAGGTCGTCTTCTGCGAGCCGGACGAAGGGGTCGCCGAGAAAATTCACTACGAGCTGCTCGGAAACGCCGAGGCCGTCCTCGCCAAGCTCGAGATACCCTACCGTGTGGCGCTCGCCTGCACGGGTGAGATAGGCCTCGGGCAGACCCGCAAGCACGAGATCGAGTCGTGGATGCCCGGGCGGGGCGCCTACAGCGAGACGCACTCCTGCTCCACCCTCGGCGACTTCCAGGCCCGGCGATCGAACATTCGCGTGCGCCTGGCGGACGGGTCTCTCTCGCATCCGTTCACGCTCAACAACACGGCGGTCGCCAGCCCGCGCATTCTCATTCCGTTGCTGGAGAACCACCAGCAGGCCGACGGCTCGGTGAAGCTCCCGAGCGCGCTCGTGCCGTACATGCTGGGCAAGGAGCGGCTGGCCGCGCGGGGTTGAGCAAGAGCCCCGGCTGTGGCATCTTCCGGCCCCGTCGGCACCGGAATCGTCCCACCCATCGTCCTCCGCCAGACGTCCGCGCCCGGCGAGACCGGCAGAAGTAGTTCAGACCAAACAAAAAGCGGCGTGGTAGCCAAGTGGTTAGGCAACGGTTTGCAAAACCGTCATACGAGGGTTCGAATCCCTTCCACGCCTCCGAAGTTGCGCGCGGCCCGTCGCCTTCACGTGCGCCGTCCAACGTGTCGGTCACGCGCCCGCTACCGGCTGGTCGGCCGGTTCTTCGACGAAGGTCTGCCGCCGCTCTTCGCTTCCTTCTTCGGCAACCTCGCGGCGGCCTTGAATGCCCATGCGATCCACGTGCGTAGCCCCACCGGATCCTGCATGACGCTCTCGGGCAGCATCACCTTGTCGCTCCGCGCTCGTCCGTCTCCCATCGGGTCGAACATCGACGCCCCTTCGAGCGCGAGGGCGGCCGAGCGCTCGGGTTCGGCCAGCAGGACCATCGTGGATCGCCCGAAAAGGCCCGCGAAGACATGCCCGTTCACCTTCGCCGCGACGCCGCCGAACATCTTGATCGTCTCTACGCGCGAGTCCTTGGGGAGCGCAGCGAGGAAGACCGGATGGTTCTCGGGCGGGACCTTGATCCACGCCATACCGCGCAGCATATCTCTGACGGCGCCAGCGAGGCGAGGACGCTTTCACACGCGGTTCGGTCAGGGGACGAGCTGGGGCGGCATGTTTGCGGCTGCGAGGTCGGCCGTGTAGCGAAGCAGTCGCGCCGCGTTACCCGCAGCGTCCGGTATCTGGACCAGGCTGACCGACATCGCCGGAAAGTCGAACGACTTCGCGCCTCCAACCCCGGTGGCCAGCGAGAGGGCGCTGCCGCTCGTCGTTTTGTTCAGGACGAGAACGGCGGTCATCGCCGCGGAGGGGTCATGGCTCGCGTAAACCGAGAACCCGGAGGGGACGCCGGACGGCGCCAGGATGTCGCCGTGCAAGTTCGCCGACACCATTTTCTCCGCGTAGTACGCCGGGGTCGGCACGCCGGCCGTGATGTACCCGAGGACGGAGCCGGCGGCGCTGGCCTCGCCCAGGTTCCAG
>JALYHV010000251.1 GCA_030776205.1 Myxococcota bacterium
GGCCAGGAGCGCGTCCGCGGCGCCCCAGCGCGGTGGGCAGCCGGGTTCGGTGCCGCCCCCGCCGATCGCGACCTCGGTGGCGGAGCGCGTGCGGCTTCTGCGTTCCGCGGCGGACATTCACCTTTTCCGCCGCGACAGCCCCGAGCAGGCGATTCCCATCCTCGAGCGCGCCGCGCGGCTCGTGCCGCACGACCGTGAGCTGCTGCTCTCGCTCTGCGAAGCGTACGACACGGCGCAGCGCGGGCGTGACGCGGCGCTCGTGCTGGAGAAGATCATCGCGTCGTTCGGCGGGCGCAGGACGAAAGAGCTTGCCGTTTACCACCACCGCCTGGCCCGCACGCTCACGCAGCTCGGCGACAAGAGCGCCGCGCTCACGCAACTCGATCAGGCATTCAAGATCGATCCCGGCTCGATCGGCGTCCTGCGCGATCTGGGCGTGCTTGCGTTCGAGACGAACGATCTCGAACGAGCCCAGAAGACCTTTCGCGCTTTGCTGCTGCAGCGCCTCGATCCGAATGCCGGTATCTCCAAGGGCGAGGTCTTTTATTATCTCGGCGAAGTCAGCGCGAAGATGGGAGACAAGGCCAAAGCCGTTCAGATGCTCGACAGGGCCGTCGAAAATGACCCGTCCCTGGACAAGGCGCGCGCAAAGCTGGCCGAGCTCAAGGGATGAGCAAGTCGCCAACGGTCGGCCTGCAGTGGGCGCTGGCCGGGGTTCTCGTCGGCGTGGTCGTACGGGTGTGGCTCGCGACGTTGCGTGTCCGCGTCGTGATGCATCCGTCGTTGGAGCAGGTTCAGGATCGGGCGTGGATCCTTGCTTTCTGGCACGGAACCCAGTGGCCCTTGCTGGCGTGGCGGCGGCGCCGCAAGACGGTGGTGCTCGTGAGCCTGTCGCGGGATGGGGCGATCCAGGCCCGCGTGATGGCGCTTCAGGGGCTGCGCGTCGTCCGGGGGTCGAGCTCGCGCGGCGCTGTCGTGGGTCTGGCCGCGCTGTTGCGCGCGATGAAGCGGGAAGGGACGGACGCGGCGTTCGCGGTAGACGGTCCGCGCGGGCCGTACGGGATCGTCAAGCCCGGCGCGATCGCCGCCGCCCGGGCGAGCAAAGCTGTCGTCGTCCCCATGGCGGGCGCCGTGAGGTGTGGGTTCGTTCTGCGACGAACGTGGGACCGCTTCGCCATCGCTTGGCCGTTCACGAGCGTGGACGTCGTCCTCGGGCCGCCCATCGACCCCCAAAAGGCCGCGGACGCGCGCGGTGACGTCGAGCGGACGCTGCACCGCCTCCACGGCGAGCTCCGCGCATGACGGGGCGGGCGGTCATGATCGACGGCGTTCTGCTCTCGCCGGAGAACGCCAAGGTGAGCGTCTACGACCGCGGGTTTCTCTTCGGCGATGCCGTGTTCGAGGTGCTCCGTACCTATGGGCGCAAGCCCTTTGCCCTGGAGGAGCACCTGTCGCGCCTTCGACGCTCGGCGCAGAGCGTGTTCATCGAGCTCCCGGTAGACGAGCCGACGTTGAACTCGGAAGTGCTCGCCGCGCTCACGGCGGTCGGCGACACCGATGGGGACTCGTACGTGCGCATCGTCGTCACGCGGGGCATCGGACCGCTCACCCTCGATCCGCACACCGCCGGGTGTCCGGCGCGCGTCATCCTCGTCGAGCCGGTGGCTCCGCCGCCCCGGGCCGCTTACGTCAGCGGCATCGCGGTCGTCCTCGTGCCCACGCGCCGCGCGGTGGAGGACACCTCCGCGGCGGGTGCGAAGGTGACCAATTACCTGCCGAATCTGCTCGCGCTGCGGGAGGCCAAGGGGCGCGCGGCGCAAGAAGCGCTGATTGTCGACGTGGCGGGCCACGTGGTGGAAGGAGCGACTTCGAACGTCTTCCTCGTCTCGGCGGGCGTGCTCTGCACGCCGCCCGTTCACGCTGGCATTCTCGCAGGCATCACCCGGGCATCGATTCTCGCCGCCGCCGCCGACCTGCGCATCCCGACGGCCGAGCGCACGCTGCTCCCGGAGGACATCTACGCGGCGGACGAGGTCTTCGTCACGTCGAGCATCCGCGAGGTCTTGCCCGTCGTTCTAGCCGACGGCCGCGCCATCGGCGGGGGCGTGCCCGGCCACCTCACGCGCGCCGTACACCGCCGGTTCCTCGAGCGCCTCGCGCGCGAACTCGGCCAGCCCGTGCGCGCCGCTCCGTTCGACCTGGGG
>JALYHV010000252.1 GCA_030776205.1 Myxococcota bacterium
TTTCCTTTTGGGAAGCAGTCGTAGGCGAGAGCCTTCCAAGGTCGCTCGGTGAGCGGCCGGCCGCGAGAGGTGGCGAGATCATGTCGGAGAAGAAGCAGCAGAACCCTGGGCGTCAGGAGGACGAGGCCATTCAGTTCGGCGATGAGCTTCCCGTCCTGCCGATTCGCAATGCGGTACTTTTCCCGGGTGCGGTGGCGCCCTTCGATGTCGGCCGCGAAAAATCGGTCGCGCTCGTCGAAGACGTGGACAACCTCGCATCCCCGGTCATAGCGATATTTGCGCAGCGGGATCCATCTACCGACGATCCCGGCAAGGAGGACCTCCACCCGGTCGGCTGCGCGGCGCGCGTTCTCAAGGCGCTCAAGCACAGCTCCGGCAACTATTCGCTCATCCTGCAGGGGCTGACGCGAATTCGGCTGGACGAGATCACGCAGACCGCGCCGTACCTAAAGGCGAAGGTCGTCCGCCTGGACGAGCAGAGCTCGGGCGACGACGAGGCCGAGGCCCTCAGCATGAGCCTGCGGGACATCGCCAAGCAGGTCATCCAGTTGATGCCGGAGCTTCCGCGCGAGGCCGGCTCTCTGATCGATTCGATCCAGGCGCCGGGCGCCCTGGCCGATCTCGTCGCCGGCAACCTCGACGCACCGGTGGACGAGAAGGCCGGCCTGCTCGAGACGATCGACGTGAAGGACCGCATCCGCAAGGTGCTCAAGCTCCTGACGCGTCAGCTCGAGATCCTCAAGATGCGCGAGCGCATCAACTCCCAGATCAAGGAGGAGATGGGCAAAAACCAGCGCGAGTACGTCCTACGCCAGCAGCTCAAGGCGATCAAGGAGGAGCTCGGTGAAGACGACGGCGACCAGGGCGATCTGGACGGCTTGGAAGAGCGGATCGCGAAGACGAATTTGCCGCAGGAGGCGGAGCAGGTCGCCAAGAAGCAGCTGAAGCGGCTGCGTAACATGCAGGTCGGGAGCGCGGAATACACCGTCGTGCGCACGTACCTGGACTGGATCCTCGATCTGCCGTGGCATTCGCAGACGCCCGACAACATGGACATCAGTGCCGTCCGTAAAGTCCTCGACGAGGACCACTATGGGCTCGAGAAGGTCAAGAAGCGCATCCTCGAGTACCTGGCCGTCCGAAAGCTGAAGAAGGACAAGAAGGGGCCCATTCTGTGCCTCATCGGGCCGCCGGGCGTCGGCAAGACGTCGCTCGGCCGCAGCATCGCCAGGGCGCTGGGCCGCAAGTTCGTCCGGATATCGCTGGGAGGTGTGCACGACGAAGCGGCGATTCGTGGCCATCGGCGGACGTACGTTGGCGCGCTGCCCGGCCAGATCATCCAGGGCATGAAGAAGGCAGCAATGATCAACCCGGTCTTCATGATGGACGAGGTGGACAAGATCGGGCACGACTTCCGCGGGGACCCGGCGGCGGCGCTGCTCGAGGTGCTCGATCCCGAGCAGAACAACACGTTCGCCGATCACTACCTGGAGATCCCGTACGATCTCTCCAACGTCATGTTCGTCGCCACCGCGAACATCGCGGATCCCATCCCGGCGCCGCTCCGCGATCGCATGGAGATCCTGGAGATCCCGGGTTACACGCGCCGCGAGAAGTTGGCCATCGCGCGGCGACACCTCATCCCCAAGCAGCTCGAGGAGCACGGAATCACGAAGGAACAGCTCGACATCACCGACGAAGCCGTGGACATCGTCATCGATTTCTACACTCGAGAGGCTGGTGTCCGTACGCTCGAGCGGCAGATCGCGAGCGTCATCCGCGGCGTGGCAGTGAAGATCGCCGAGGGCGACACGACGCCACGCAAGGTCAACGACGAAGAGCAGGTGCGCGAGTTCCTCGGCCCGCAGAAGTACACGAGCGAGGTCGCCGAGCGCACGGAGGAGGCTGGCGTTGCAACGGGGTTGGCGTGGACCAGCGTCGGCGGCGAGATCCTTTTCATCGAGGCGACCCGGATGTACGGCTCGGGCAAGTTGCAGCTCACCGGCCAGCTGGGCGACGTCATGAAGGAGTCCGCCCAGGCGGCGCTCTCGTACGTGCGGACCAACGCCGAACGGTACGGGATCTCCAAGGACTTCCTCGAAAAGAGCGACATTCATATCCACATTCCGGCGGGCGCGATGCCGAAGGACGGTCCGAGCGCGGGCGTCACGATGTTCACTGCGCTCGTCTCGATGTTGACGGGTATCCGCGTCCGTCACGACGTCGCCATGACGGGCGAAATCACGCTGCGCGGCCGGGTCCTTCCGATCGGCGGGCTCAAAGAAAAGGTGCTTGCCGCCCACCGAGCCGGCATCAAGCGGGTGCTCGTGCCCGAGCGCAACAAGGCCGACCTGGACGAGGTGCCGGCGGAGGTCAAGAACGAGCTCGAGTTCGTCTTCGTGAGCAAGATGGAGCAAGTGCTCGAGGGCGCGCTGGAGGAGCTTCCCAAACCGAAGCCGGAGGAAAAGGCGCCTCAGGTCGTCCTGCCGTCCAACTAACGGGCATCTTCACGGGTGCAAAGCGGCGCGGGGCGCACGAGGCGTCCGGCGCCGCTTCTCTTTTGTTTCTCGAGCTGCTGCGCCTGCGCGCGGACATGGCGAGTGTACACTCGCCGCCGATGAACCCCGTTCGACTCGGACTCCTGGGCTGCGGAACCGTCGGCGGAGGCGTGGTGCGCCTCCTTCGCGCCAACGCGGACTATTTGGCGCAGAGCCTGGGCGCACCGCTCGAGGTGGCGCGCGTGCTGGTTCGCGACGTGGACGTGCCCCGCGTGCCCGAGCTCGATCGGCGCCTCCTGACGACCGACGCCGAAACTATCTTGGGCGACCCGTCCATAGACGTCATTGTCGAGCTGATGGGCGGCGTGGACCCCGCGCGGTCCCATGTGGAGCGCGCGCTGCAGACGAAACGCAGCGTCGTCACCGCGAACAAGATGCTTCTCGCGCTCCATGGTCCGTCGCTGGTCGAGCGCGCCGTCGCGAGCGGCGTGGACCTCGCCTTCGAAGCGTCGGTTGGTGGGGGAATCCCGGTGATTCGCGTCCTCCGCGATGCGCTCGCGAGCGAATGGGTGGTTCGCTTGGAGGGAATCGTGAACGGAACATGCAACTACGTCCTCGGACGGATGCGCGGGGACGGACTGTGCTTCGACGACGCCGTCGCGGAGGCACAAGCGAAAGGCTACGCCGAGGCAGACCCCTCGCTCGACGTCGACGGCCACGACGCCGCCCACAAGCTCGTCGTTCTGGCGATGCTCGCGTTCGGCGCGCGCGTGGAGGCCGGCCGCGTGCCCACCGAGGGAATTCGAGGGATCGATCCCATCGACCACCGGTTCGCGGAGAAATTCGGCTTCGTCGTCAAGCACCTCGCGATCGGTCGTGATCACGGCGATTGCGTCGAGCTTCGTGTGCATCCTGCACTCGTTCGCCTCGACGCGCCGCTCGCCAACGTGAGCGGCGTGCTCAACGCGATCGCGCTGGAGGGCCGCGCGCTGGGCCCCTGCCTGCTGATGGGCCGGGGCGCGGGCGACATGCCGACGGCGGTGAGCGTCGTCGCCGACATCCTCGACGTATCGCGGGCGCGGCTGCGGGGGTTCGCCGGGCTGGCGACGCGAGGCATTCAGCTCCAGCCGCGGCCGCTGTCGCCGATGGCAGCCGTAAGGAGCCGGTACTATCTGCGATTTCAAGTGCACGATCGGCCCGGCGTGTTGGCGCGGCTGGCGGGCGAGCTCGGCACGACGGGCGTGTCGATCGAGCACATGGTTCAGGAGGGGGGGGGCGGGTCGAGCGGTGTTCCGGTGGAAATCGTGATGCTCACCCACGAGGCGGCCGAGCGCGACGTGAGGCTTGCGCTCGATGCGATCGCGGCAAGCGGCGTCGTCGCGTCGCCCCCGCGGCTCATTCGGATCCAGGAGTAGGGGCGGTCGCGCGCGTTCTGTGCGCTCAGAGGTCGACTTGCTCGACTTCCCCCACGTGGTCGCCGAGGAACCGCGCGGCCGCTTCGTGGAACGACCGCGGCACGTCGGTGACCAGCAGCTGGACCGGCCGCGGGGGGCCACCCCCTTCGCGCGCCAAACCTCGGGCGCGAAGGAACGCGCCGACGTCGGCCGCGGTCGCGCACGCGCTGTCGACCACGGCGACGCCACCGGCGATTCGGGAACGCACCTCGTCTTCGATGGCACCCTTCAGCAACGGGTAATGCGTGCAGCCGAGGAGCACCACGTCGACGCCCGCCTGCGCCAGCGGCTCGACGTAGCGGCGCACGACGAGCCTCGGCACCTCGCCCTCGGTCCAGCCCTCCTCGGCGAGCGGCACGAGCAGCGGCGCCGGTTGCCCAATCACCTCCACCCTCGTAGAGATTCGCGCCACCGCCCGAGGGTACGCCCCCGACGAAATCGTCCCGTTCGTCGCGAGCACGCCTACGCGGCCATTGCGCGTGGCGGCGACCGCGGCCCGCGCGCCCGGCTCGACGACGCCCAGGACCGGTACGTCCAGCTCGATCCGCAAGCGGTCCGGAGCCACAGCGCTCACCGTGTTGCAGGCGATGACCAGCACCTTCACGTCGCGCGCCACCAGAT